>DIMS01000015.1:11324-64322 GCA_002425685.1 Synergistaceae bacterium UBA5560
GGGCGCACCTGGACATCGCCGGCGTGGACAATTACAAGGAACCCTACGGCTACTACGGCAAGGGAGCCACCGGCTTCGGCGTGCGAACCCTTCTGGAAGTACTCCGGTCTCTCTAGCCGGAGGCGGCACGTTACGGACGCTTCGGGGAGAATGCGAACATGACGGACAGCGAAACATCCCGCGACGGGAACACCGTACCCCGAACTCCGCCGGACGCGCTTTCCCCTGAAGAACGCGGCGATGGTGCGAAAGAAAGCACCATCGCCGCCATCGCCACCGCGCCCGGAGAGGCGGGCATCGCCATCGTCCGCCTCTCCGGGCCGGAGGCCGGAGCACTCGCCCTGGCCCGATTCACCCCGTTTTCCGGCACGAAGGAAACCATTTTCCCCCGCACGTTTCGCCTCGGCGTGTTCCAGGATGGCACAGGTCAGCCTCTCGACCAGGTGCTCTTCGTCCTCTTCGCCGCCCCTCGGAGCTACACCGGCGAGGAAGTGGCGGAACTTCACTGCCACGGAGGCACCCTCGCGGCAAAGCTCGTCCTGGCCGAACTCTTCACTTTGGGCGCCCATCCTGCGGAACCCGGTGAATTCACCCGCCGGGCCTTTTTGAACGGGCGTATCGACCTCGCCCAGGCAGAAGCCGTTCTCTCGGTGATTCGTGCCCGGAGCGACGCGGCACTTCGAGCCGGCGTCCGTACACTCCAGGGGCGTTTTTCCTCGCGGCTCAAGCCCCTTCACGACAGCATTCTCCGTCTTTCCGCGCTCCTCGAAGCCTCACTGGATTTCCCCGAGGAAGAGCTCCCCGAGTGCACAAACGAGGGCGTGCTCCGGGAACTGTCGGCGCTCTCCGAGGCATTATCCCGCATCTATGAGCGCAGCCGCCAGGGGAATCTTCTCCGTGAGGGCGTTCGCGTAGCCCTGGTGGGGCGTCCGAACGTAGGAAAATCCTCGCTCCTCAACGCTTTTCTTCAGGAATCGCGGGCCATCGTGACCGCTGTTCCGGGGACGACCAGGGACATCATCGAGGAAGTTCTCACCCACAAGGGCGTGCCGCTGCGCCTTCTGGACACGGCAGGTATCCGCACTCCCGAAGGCCCCGTGGAGGCCCTGGGTATCGACCGGGCGAACCGCGCCTTCGAAGAAGCCGACATCCGGCTCTGGGTGGTGGACGGAAGTGAACCCCTGACCCGAGACGACGAGGAGCTCGCCTCCCGACTGGCGCCACGCCCCCACCTGGTAGCGATCAACAAAGCGGACCTTCCGCTCAAGACGGGCCCGGAGGAGATACGCACCCTTCTGCGGGAGAGCACGATCGTCATCCTTTCCGCCGAACGCGGAGAAGGTGTCGAAGAGCTGAAGGACGCCATCGTGCGGCTCTGGGGAAACGATGCTTCCGACGACGAGGCGCACAACGTCTCCTCCAGACAGGTGGAGGAGCTCCGCCTCGCCATGGACGCCCTCTCCGCGGCGAAAGGCGCGCTTTCCTCCGACCTGGGGCAGGACGCGGCGGCCACGGCCCTTGCCGAAGCCCGGGGCTGTCTGGAGCGGATCCTTGGCCTTTCCTGGGACGACACACTTCTCGACGCGATCTTCAGCCGCTTCTGCATCGGAAAATGACCGCCCGGCACACCACGGCCCCCTCACGCCGTGCGCTCTCTTCTCAACCGCGCCACGCTCCGCCGTCGCTCCATCTTCCCACGGCCATCGAGGCGGCCGGCACTCTTTCTCCCGACGGTCCCGTTCATTCTCTGCCGCACTCGCTTTTCCCGCCATGAATACAGCGTGAAACCTGCTCTTTCGAACCAGAACACACGGGACCGGGATCGCCGTCTCCGGACAGACGGCGCCGCAGTGCCAAATGGGCGTCCGGGCTCAACGAACGTAACTTTGCGACCATTTTGTGAGCAGAAACAAATCGATCGACAGGAGGCGTGCGCTCCGTGACAGAAGAAACGCTCTCTCCCTCTTCTTCGGAACCATCCGAAAAAAATCACGTCTTCCGGCTTGAATATGTTCAGAAAATGCTCCCCCTTGCGGTGCTGCTCCTTTTCGGCTTCGCGCTCCGAAGCCTTTCGCAGGAGCTCGGCCCCGGCGACATTTCCGGTGTTCTTCTCTCCATGCGCACCCTGCCCCTGTGGGCTGTCGCCGGGGCACTCCTGTTCACCCTGGGCGATTACCTCGTTCTGACTTTCTACGATTTCCTCGGCGTGCGGAACGGAGAAGAGCCCTTGCCCTACCGGAAGACAGCCCTGGCCTCTTTCATCTCCTACGCACTGAGCCACAACTCGGGCTTTTCCTTTCTGGCCGGAAGTACTCTGCGTCTTCGGGTGTACGGCTCCTGGGGAATCTCTCCCGGCGCCGTCGCAAAAATCGCCATCTCCTGCGGCATCACCTTCTGGTTGGGATACGCACTCCTCGGAGGCGCACTCTTTCTCGTTGCCCCGCTGCAGATCCCGGAGGCACTGCACCTTCCCTTCGCCTCCTCCCGTCCACTCGGATTCCTTCTCCTCCTCGTGGCGGCCTTCTACGTGGGAATCGCCTTTCTTCCCGCCAAGGCGCGTCTCCTCGCAAATACCTACCGCGTTCCCGTTCCGACATCCGGCCTGGTTCTTGCCCAGGCTGGCGTGGGTGTTCTCGACTGGCTTCTCGCCTCCGCCACGGTGTACGTGCTGCTTCCGGACACATCCCTCGTGTCCTATCCGTTCTTCGCCGGATTGTTCCTGCTCGCCCAACTCGCCGGTTTTGCCAGCCAGGTTCCCGGCGGTATCGGCGTCTTCGAATCCGTACTCTTTCTTCTGCTCCCGGAAGGAATCGACCGACAGTCCCTCCTCGGCAGTCTGCTCGTCTACAGGGGAATCTACTACATCGCCCCCCTCCTCCTGGCTTTTGTGCTCCTCGCGGTGCACGAACTCGGGCAGGGGAGACTCCGGATTTCCGGAGAACGGACCCGCCGTATCGGAGATGCACTCTCCCTGGCGGCACCGTCGCTCTTCGCCGCCATGTCCTTCCTCGCGGGCATATTCCTTCTTCTTACGGGCACGCTGCCCCTCTCCTCCATGGGAAAGACCTCCCTCGCCACCGCACTTCCCCTTCCACTCCTGGAGCTTTCCCATCTCTTCGGAAGCCTCGCGGGAATGGCGCTGCTCTTTCTCGCGGACGGCCTGCGGCGACGTCTGGACACGGCGTGGCTCTGCGCCACGGTTCTCCTCGGAACAGGAAGCGTTCTCTCCCTCCTGAGAGGGCACCATCCTTTCCTGTTTCTCCTGGAGGCAGTGTTGTTCCTGTTCTTTCTTCCGGGGCGCCGCCACTTCTCCCGCAAGGGCTCCTTGCTGGGAAATCCTTTCTCTCCGGAGTGGTTCGTCACCCTCGCTCTCGCTCTGGGAGGAACAATGTGGCTGGGCTTCCTCGCCTACAGGCACGTCCCCTACGAAAATGCTCTTTGGTGGCAGACGGCCCTCCACGCCGACGCGCCCCGTTTCCTCCGTGCCCAAGCGACCTGCACGGGACTTTTCGTCCTCTATGTTCTGATCCGGCTTTTCCGTCCCCTGCGGGAGAACGCCGAGGGGGCGGACAAGAACATCTCTCTCGACACCATCGCACCCATCGTGGCCTCTTCGCCCCGCACGGAAGCCAATCTGGCTTTTCTGGGCGACAAATCGTTCCTTCTCGCAGACAGTGGCAACACTTTCATCATGTACGGCACCTCGGGGAAAAGCATGATCGCTCTGGGTGATCCCGTAGGGCCGGAGGATGCATGGGCCGACCTGCTCTGGACCTTTCGGGAGAAGGCCGAGCGCCGCAACGAGCGCCCCGTCTTTTATCAGATCTCCCCAGCACGGCTGGAGCGCTACATCGACCTCGGCCTGCAGCTCGTCAAGCTCGGAGAAGAGGGCAAGGTGGATCTCTCGACGGTCTCCACCGAGGGAAGCAAAGGCAAACGTTTCCGTTCCGCCCTTCACAGGGGCGAGCGAGAGCGTCTCGCTTTCCGTGTGTATCCTCCGGAGGACGTTCCCGGCCTCCTTCCACGCCTTCGGGAGATCTCCGACGAGTGGCTCCTGGCCAAATCCGCGAGAGAAAAGCGCTTTTCCCTGGGAGCGTTCGACGAAACGTATCTGCGCCGTTATTCCGTCGCGGTCGTCGAGACGGAGGGACGTGCGATCGCCTTCGCCAACGTGTGGCAGAGCGGGGGCAGAGCGGAGATCTCGCCGGATCTCATGCGTTACGGAAGCGATGCGCCCCCGGGCATCATGGAGTTCCTCTTCCTGGAACTCATGCTCTGGGGGAAAGAAAGGGGCTTCCGCTGGTTCAATCTCGGGATGGCCCCCCTTTCCGGGCTGGAGGATCGCCGTCTCGCTCCGTTCTGGCATCGCCTGGGAACCTTCGTTTTCCGGCACGGGGAGCATTTCTACAATTTCCAGGGACTCCGGCAGTACAAGGAGAAGTTCGACCCACACTGGGAACCCCGCTACCTCGCCTATCCGGGGCGTCTTTCTCTCCCCGCCGTCCTCACCGACGTGGCCTCTCTCGTGGCAGGCGGATTCAAAGGCATTTTCATGAAATGAACTTCCCCGCCCACGCACGACCGGGATACCCCGGAGCGACGGGGACCACGGAGAGAAATTGCCCTCTGTGCGGCCCCCGTCGCCGGCTTCTTCACGTTTCAGGTGGATGTTCCTCGAAAGACACCCAGACTGAGGTATTTGTCCCCCCGGTCTGGAGAAAGAGTGACCACCACGTCCTCCGGGGAAAAGAGCCGGGCGATACACCGCGCCGCCGTTACGTTCGCTCCAGTGGAGACGCCGGAGAAGAGTCCGAACTTTTCCGCAAGCCAGCGAGTGGTTTCGAAGGCGTCTTCGGTGGATACGGGAAGAATCTCGTCCACCACATCCCTGTCGAAATTACGAGGCACGAACCCGGCCCCGATCCCCTGAATCCGGTGAGGTCCAGGCTTTCCTCCACCGAGAACCGGACTTTCCGAGGGTTCCACCGCCACAACACGCACCTGGGGATACACGGCCTTGAGCGCACGTCCCGCACCGGAAAGAGTTCCCCCCGTTCCGACTCCGGCGACGAACGCCCGGAGATGCGCACCCCTGAGAGTCGTCAGGATCTCCGGGCCCGTGGTGACCTGATGCGCCCAGGGGTTTCCTGGGTTCGAAAACTGGTCCGGCAGCAGCCCTCCCGGAATTTCCTGGAGCAGCTCCTGCGCTCTTCGCACCGCACCTCCCATCCCCTCCGCAGCGGGAGTGAGGATGAGATCCGCCCCGAAGGCCGCCAATACGGCCCGTCGTTCAAGCGACATGGACTCGGGCATGGTGAAAATCACGCGAAGCCCAAGCGTCCGTCCCAGCATAGCGAGGGAGATACCGGTATTTCCCGATGTGGGCTCCACCAGCACCGTTTCCGTGGAGAGCTTTCCTTCCGCCTCGGCGTAGCGGAGCATCCCCCAGGCGGCGCGATCCTTCACGGATCCTCCCGGATTGTTGCCCTCCAGCTTCACGAAAATCGTCGCACCACCCTCCGAAGGCAACCTCAAGAACGGTGTCTCTCCTATCCGCGACACAATCACGGCGTCATCAACACGAAACATTCTCACGCAACTCCTCTCGTATCCGACTCCGCCGAAACCTCCAGCTCTTTGAGCCTTTCGTGGAGCCGACGGCACTCCTCCTCCAACGCGTCGAGACGCTCCAGAAGCGTTCTCGGATTCCACAGAACTCTCCCGCTCTGCTTGATTGCAAAGGCGGGAAAACCCACCACGGTCGTCTCGGGGGGAATGTCTTCCACAACCACCGCCCCGGCTCCGATCCGTGCCCCCCTGCCCACGGTGATGTCTCCCAAAATTTTCGCGCCGCTACCGAGAAAGGCGTCCGCCTCCACGGTGGGATGGCGTTTCGCCCCGATCTCGTTTCCCCGGGCGCCGAGGGTGACTCCCTGGTAGATCGTCACACCGTCGCCGACACGGGCGGTCTCGCCGATGACCACACCCATGCCGTGATCGATGAAGACCCCTTTCCCTATCTCCGCTCCGGGGTGGATCTCGATGCCCGTGAGCCAACGCATCACCAGGGAGAGAAAGCGGGGAAGGACGGGCAGCCGCATTCTCCTGTGAAGAAAATGGAACAGCCGGTGGCCCACAATCGCCCAAAAGCCGGGCGTGCAGAGCACGATCTCTAAAAAGCCCCGGAGTCCCGGCGGAATGGAGGGGTCCATTCGTCGTACGGAACGGTAATCTTCCCTCAACGTCGTCAACACGGCATCTTCCTCCTTGCTCTTTCCGGACACAAAAAAAATCGGGGGTTCTCCGCAGCTGCGGCAGAACCCCCGATTTTGACCATTCCAACGGGATCTTGCGCTATGACACGTTCTCTTTCGGTTTTTCCGCAGCACCACTATAGGCCGCCGCGGAGCAAAACCCGCGGTGGGAAACTAGACGTCTCTCCACCGACAACAACAGAAAACGTTCGCCAACAGAAGCATAATCCGCAAGACCTCCTTCAAACATCGCTCCACAAAGAGAAAAATAAATTGTCGCTATTGTAGCGGCTTTCCCGATTCCGTCAAGCCCTCGACCCGTCCGACGCACACGGGCCCGCATGCCGGACAGGGAAGAGCACGCCGATGACGGAATCGGGAAGCGCTCCGGAGTCTCGGACATACAACATCAACGGAAAGGAACATCCCACCAAGGACGTTCCCGGGAGAACACCCTGACCTCACGGTCATGCCCCCATGCGGCAATCGTCAGTCCTTCTCTTCCTCCGCCTGGGCCTGGTATTCGGCGACGACTTTCTTCGTCACTTCCGCAGGCGCCTCCTCGTAGTGGGAGAAGGCCATGGTGAAATTACCCCGCCCGGAGGTCATAGAGCGAAGGACAATGGCATAACGGAACATTTCCCCCATGGGGACCTGGGCCTTCACGACCTGGAGGCGCCCCTTGGAGTCGATACCCATGATGCGCCCTCTCCGGCTGTTCATATCCCCCATGACGTCCCCCAGGTACTCCTCGGGCACAACCACTTCCACGTTCATGATGGGCTCAAGAAGGACGGGAGAAGCGCTCTTCATGGCTTCCTTGAACGCGAGGGACGCGGCGATCTTGAAGGCCATCTCCGAGGAATCCACATCGTGGTAGGAACCGAACACGAGGGATGCCCGCACGTCCACCATGGGATATCCCGCCAGATATCCCTTCGGAAGGGCCTCGCGCAGTCCTTTTTCAACCGCAGGGATATAGGACTTGGGAACGACGCCTCCCACGACCTTATCCAGGAATTCGAATCCGGCTCCGCGCTCCATCGGTTCGAACTCGACATGGGCGTCGCCGTACTGTCCCCGGCCTCCCGTCTGTTTCTTGTATTTTCCCTGTGCCTTGGCCTTCTTCTTGATGGTCTCCCGGTAGGGAACCCGGGGCGTACGGGTCTCCAGCTCCACGCCGTACCGTTCCTTGATCCTGGAGAGCATGATGTCCAGATGCAGGTCACCCATGCCGGAAAGAACATTGTCGTTCGTCTCCGAATCCTTCCTGTAAGAGAGCGTGGCGTCCTCTTCGAGCATCCGGTGCAGTGACGTGGCGAGCTTGTCCTCGTCGGCTCGGCTCTTGGGCAGGACGGCCACGCTGTAGACCGGGAGCGGGAACTGGATGGGGGGAAAAGTGAGGGCGCATCCCTTGACGGCGAGCGTATTGCCCACCACGGTGCTGTGAAGTTTCGGAATCGCCAGAATGTCTCCCACAACTATGTCCTTGGTGTCCTTGCCCTCCTTGCCGCACATGAGCTTGAAGGCGCTGATGCGTTCTTCCTCTCCTTTGTTCACGTTGTAGATAGGCTGATCGGAGGTGAGTGCCCCGGCAAAGACGCGGAGGAAAGAGAGTTTCCCCACGTAGGGGTCGACCATGACCTTGAAGCAAAGTGCCATGAAGGGACTCTTCGGATCGGGAGAAACCAGGACCTCCTCATCGCCCTTCAGAGCAGGACGAGGAGCCGTTTCGAGAGGCGAGGGAAGGACGTCCGCCAGGACGTCGAGGAATTGGTAGATACCTACGTTGGCGCCGCTGTCGCCGGGGATCACCGGGAAAAGGCGCCGCTCGCGAACGGACTTGCGCAGCGCGGGAACGAGTTCCTCCATGCTGATCTGCTCTCCGTCGAGGTAGCGCATCATCAACTCGTCGTCCGCCTCGACGATGCACTCCACAAGGGACTCCCGGGCGGCGGAGACCGCATCGGTCATGTCGGCGGGCAGAGGCCCCTCGCTCATGTCCTTGCTTCCGTCTCCCTTGTAGAGATAGGCTTTTCCGGAGAGAAGGTCCGCCACGCCCTTGAAGGCCGTCTCCTTCCCGATGGGGAGGAAGAGGGGCATGGCGCGCTCCGTCATGTACTGGCGGATCTCGCCGAGAGACCGCTCGAAATCCGCGTTTTCCCGTGCCATTTTGCTCAGGAAGAAAACGACGGGGATATTGAAATCCTCCGAGAATTCCCATGCTTTTTCGGTCTGGACCTCCACGCCGTGCACACCGCTCACTACCATGACCGCCGCGTCGGCAACGCGCATGGAGCTGCGCATGTCGCCGATGAAGTCCGCATAGCCCGGCGCATCAAGCAGATACAGGGTCTTGCCCTTGTACGGCAGGGTTGCCACCGATGCATTGATGGAGATCTGGCGCTTCTGTTCCTCGGAGCTGAAATCGCTGACGGTGTTGCCATCCTCGATCTTCCCCATACGGGTCGTCACGCCGGCATCGAACAACGCAACCTCGGTAAGCGTCGTCTTACCCGATCCTCCATGTCCGACAACGACGACAGCCCTGACATCCTCGGGTTTTCGCGTCCCCATACGTCCATTCCTCCTCGTTGCAACATTTTGGGTCACCTTCAGCACATGCACATAACTACATGTGTGCCTGCGGCAAGGTTACCACAGCGCTACAGGTATGTTACGTCCCCGAACAAACTCCGTCAATGCGACACACCCGAGCCATTGCGACTGCGCCGCCTCCGCCTGCTCCCTCGAAAAGCGGAAACCGGGCAATGGAAGCGGTCACTGCTCCCCGCGGAGCATGTCCTCGAGAAGCTGCAGCACGCTCTCCGGATTCGCCTGTCCCCGGGCCTTCCGCATGACAAGCCCCTGGAGAAATCTGATCTTCTTGCCCTTGACGTCTCCTCCGGAACGGATCTCCTCGACCACATCGGCGTTCTCTTCCAGGACGGACCGCAGAAGGTCCTTCAGAGCATTCTCTCCGAGATTTCCCGAGGCGATGCCGCACCGCCGGGAAGCCTTTTCGAAGGAGAGGTGCTCTTTGTGCATCGCATCGAACACCTCTCTCGCCGCCGTCACGGACAACTCACGGCGCTCCACCGCGGCGAGAAGCGATGCCAGTTCCGCCGCCGCGACGGGGAATGCGGCCATACCACCCCCCACTTCATTGAGAACACGGAGAACTTCCGTGCGAATCCAGTTCGCCGCACGGGAAGGGGTAACCCCGGCACCCACAAGGGCATCAAAGTATTCCGCCAGGCACCGATCCTCCAGAAAAACGCCCACGTCGTCGCCGGAAAGACCGAAGGTGGAAGCATAGCGCTCTCGTCGCATCCAGGGTAACTCTGGAAGAGTCGCGGCAATGGACGTCACCCAGGATTCCTCGAAGAAGAGCGGCGGAAGATCCGGATCCGGGAAATAGCGATAGTCGTGGGCCTCTTCCTTGCTCCGCGAGGAACGAGTGTGCCCCGAAACATCGTCCCAGTGGCGCGTTTCCTGAAACACTGTCTCTCCCTTTTCCAGGACGGCGGTCTGGCGGACAATCTCGAAATCGAGAGCGCGCTCCAGGGCACGGAGAGAGTTCATGTTCTTGATCTCCACCTTGCTTCCCCAGCGCCCGTCGGAGCATTTCACGGAAATGTTCGCATCAACCCGGAGCGACCCCGATTCCATGTCTCCGTCGGACACATCAAGACAGCGCACGAGGCGGCGGAGTTCCGCCACATATTCGCGGGCCTCCCGGGGAGTACGAATGTCCGGCTCGGAGACGATCTCCATGAGCGGGATACCCGCCCGGTTGTAATCCGCCAGGGAATGGTCCGCTCCGGAAAGCCTGCCGTCGCCGCAGGCATGCACGAGTTTCCCCGCATCCTCCTCCATGTGCACCCTCGTGATGCGGATTCGGTGCACATCCCCGTCCATCCGAACGTCCAGGGAGCCGCCCAGGCCGAGGGGAAGGTCGTACTGACTGATCTGATACGCCTTGGGAAGGTCCGGATAGAAGTAGTTCTTCCTGTGGAAACGGGTCCCTCGCTGCACGGAACATCCCAGCGCGAGGGCGGTGCGGAGAGAGAACTCCACGGCCCTCGCATTCGGCACGGGCAGCGTCCCGGGAAGGCCGAGGCAGACGGGACAGACGTTCGAGTTGGGAACGGCCCCGATGTACCCGGTGGGGCAGGCGCAGAACAGCTTCGTCGCCGTGGCGAGCTGCACATGGATCTCAAGACCGATCACAGGTGTGTAGGAACAGGTCACAACCGCTCACCTCCCTTGAAGTGCGTCTTCGTCTCGAGAGGAGCAATCCGTGGTGTGCCGAAACGCGACTCGAGCACGGCAGCGGTTCCGAGGAGCTGCTGCTCGCTCCATGCCTTTCCCACGAGCTGCACGCTCAGGGGAAGGCCGTTTTTGGCGTACCCCGTGCAGAGGGAGAGCCCGGGCAACCCCGCGAGGTTCACGGGAAGAGTGAAGACGTCCGTCAGATACATGCGAATGGGATCGTCCACTAGCTCGCCCCTGCGGAAGGGAAGACAGGGCGACGTGGGAAGGAGAATTGCGTCCACTCCGGAGAAAACCTGCGCAAATTCCTGCACGATGCGGCGCCGGACCTTCTGGGCGGTCAGGTAGTAGGCATCGTAATATCCGGAACTCAGCACATAGGTGCCGGTGAGGATCCGCCGTTTCACTTCCTTGCCGAATCCGGCGCCTCGGGTCCGGAAATATTGCTCCAGCAGCGTGTCTCCTTCAGCGCGGAGTCCGTAGCGGACTCCGTCGTAGCGGGCAAGGTTGGAACTGGCCTCTGCGGGAGCCAGAATGTAGTAACAGGCCAGGCCGAACCCAATGGTGACGGGCAGGGAGATGTCCACCAGTTCGGCCCCCGCATCCTGGCAGACCCGGGCCGCGTGGACCAGCGTGTTGCGCAGCTCCGGATCCACGTCGAATCCGGAGAATTCCTTCACCAGCCCGATGCGCNNTGCCCCGGAGCGAATCGGTCATCATGGCGTCGAGATACCGCGGACGTGGCTCGGTGCCGCACGTGGCATCCTTCGGATCGGGCGCGGCGATGGCGTCCAGGGCGAGAGCCAGGTCGCCCACATCCCGTGCGAAAGGGCCAATCTGGTCGAGAGACGAGGCGAAAGCCACAAGGCCGTAACGGCTCACGAGACCGTAGGTGGGTTTGAGCCCGTGAACGCCGCAGAAGGCGGCAGGCTGCCGGATGGATCCTCCCGTGTCGCTGCCAAGGGCGAGCGGTGCAAAACCGGCGGCGACTGCGGCGGCACTCCCTCCCGAACTGCCTCCGGGAACGCGGGAAAGGTCCCAGGGGTTGGCGGTGAAACCGAACGCGGAGTGCTCCGTGGAGCTTCCCATGGCAAACTCGTCCATGTTGGCCTTGCCGAGAATCACCGCTCCCGCCGCCTCAAGCGAGGTGACCACCGAAGCGTCGTAGGGGGGAATCCAATTCTCCAGCATCCTGCTGCCACAGGTGGTCCGCACTCCTCTGGTGCACATGTTGTCCTTCAGAACCACCGGAACACCCGCCAAAAGCCCCGGCTCCTCACCGCGGGCATGCCGCTCGTCCAGCTCCGCCGCCCTGCGCAGGGCTTCTTTTTCGGTGACGGTGAGCAGGGCGAAAATCTCCGGATTGTGGGTCCTCAACCTGGCAAGATGTGTCTCCACCACCTCGGAGACGGAAAGCTCCCCGCGCACCACTGCTTCGGTGATGCGCCACGCGGGCAACTGCCAGAGTTCCATGTCACTCAGCCTCCCCGAGAATGCGCGGAACCCGGAAGAAATCACCCTCCCGAACCGGCGCCGCATCGAGCGCCTCATCCCGGAGATTCCACGTCCCGGGTATATCGTCCCGCAAGAGTGTCTTCCTGACCTCGTCCATGGCGAAGGGGTCCACGCCGGTCACGTCGAGGCGTTCCAGCGAATGAAACTGTGTGAGTATGTCGTTGAAATGCCTCTGAAAGGAAGGAATCTCCTCCTCGTGGACTTCCAGCCGTATCAGGGCGGCCACGCGCCGCACCTCGTCCTCGGAAACAGTCATGCACAACGCCTCCTCACTCTGGGTGGTCCGGAACATTTCCTGCCTCCGGCGCCGGAGAGACCGCGAAG
The DNA here is from genome assembly GCA_002425685.1 of Synergistaceae bacterium UBA5560. Taxonomy (GTDB): domain Bacteria; phylum Synergistota; class Synergistia; order Synergistales; family Aminiphilaceae; genus Aminiphilus. Next base: position 23,693 of record DIMS01000015.1, read on the forward strand.
GAAGAACCGTCGTTCCGGAATGGTTCGATCATCTGCCAGAACCCCTCCTCGGAAACAATCCTGCAGCCGAGAGCCGTCGCCTTCTGGAATTTGCTTCCCGGATTGCGGCCCACGACGACGAACGATGTTTTTGCACTTACACTCGAGGTTGGAAGGCCGCCAAGACGCTTCACCAGTTCCTCCACCTCTCCGCGGGTTGCCCGCTCGAGATCTCCGGTGAAGACGATCCGCATGCCGAGGAAGGGACGTTCCATCGGAAAATCCGCGCCATTCTCCGGAGAGGAAGACGGCGCCGTCTCCCAGGCAACGCCCTTTTCCCTGAGGCGCCGGAGCATGATCCGGTTCTCCGGATCCTCCCCAAAGGCCCGCACCGACGCGGCGATGCGGGGACCGACACCGTCCACGGCAGCGAGTTCTTCCTCCGTCGCGGCCAGAAGAGCGTCCATGCCGCGGAATCGTTCGGCGAGCAGCTCTGCGATCCTGCTCCCCACGTGCCGGATGCCCAGCGCAGCAAGCAGTCGGGCAAGAGGACAGCGGCGGGATGCTTCAATGGCCGCGACAAGCTTCCGGGCCGAGGTCTCTCCCATGCGCTCCAGCCCGGTCAGATCCTCGGTGCGGAGATCGTAGAGATCCGCCAGATTCTGCACCAGCCCCCGCTCCACGAGCTGATCCACAAGCTTTTCCCCGAGGCCACGGATGTCCATGCCGCTCCGAGAGGCGAAATGGCGCAGTCCTTCCTTGATCTGGGCCGGGCAGGATCTGTTGGGGCAGCGAAGGGCCACCTCGTCGGGCAGGATCACCACCGGAGAACCGCAGACAGGACAGCTTCGGGGAAGCAGAAAGGGAGGCAGATCGTCTTTTCGGGCATCCCGATCCACCCGGACGACCTCCGGGATGATCTCCCCCGCCTTTCGGACCCACACATAGTCTCCCACGCGCACGTCCTTGCGCGCCACCTCGTCCTGATTGTGGAGGCTCGCCCGCTGGACCACCGTGCCCGCGAGATGGACGGGCTCTAGAATCGCCACAGGGGTGAGAGTGCCCGTGCGGCCCACGGAGACGACAATCTCCCGAAGGAGCGTTCGCTTTTCCTCCGCAGGGTACTTGAAGGCCACAGCCCAGCGGGGAGCCTTGGCAGTCCGTCCCAGGACATCCCAGAGACGGAGGTCGTCCGCCTTGACCACCACACCGTCCGTGACATAGGGCAGAGAGAAGCGTGCTTCCTTCCAATGGGCGATGAACGCGCAGGCCTGCTCTAGGGATTCGACCCTCCGGGACGAATCCTGAACGGGAAAACCGAGATCCCGGAGCCATTGAAGCGTCTCGATCTGGCCTGTGAACCCCCGCTGGATCGCATCGGGAACGAAATAGGCGAAGAAACGGAGCTTTCGCGATGCCGTCACGGCGGGATCAAGCTGGCGCAACGCTCCTGCGGCGGCATTGCGCGGATTGGCGAAGAGCGGCTCCTCCCGCTCCTCCCGCTCTTCGTTGAGAGCGGCGAAATCCTCCCGGCGCATGTAGACCTCTCCGCGGACCTCCAGCCGTCCGGGGACAGCCTTGCGGAGGGAGAGGGGAAGGCCTCGGAGGGTTCTGAGATTCGCCGTCACCTCTTCGCCGACGAGGCCGTCCCCTCGGGTGGCACCACGGACGAAAAGACCGTCCTCGTACAGCAGGGAGACGGCCAGACCATCGATCTTGAGCTCGCAGGCGAAACCGCGGAGGCCCTCCCGCCACAGGTGTCCTTCCGCCTCGCGGAGGCTTCGGGCCCAGAAGGCCCGAAGTTCTTCTCCGGAGAAGACGTTGTCCAGACTGAGCATGGGCGAGAGGTGCTCGACCTTGACGAACCCCTCCCGAGGCGCTCCACCGACCCTCCGGGTGGGCGAGTCGGGCGTGACCAGGTCCGGATGTTTCGCCTCCAACTGCTGTAACTCCCGGAGGAGTGCATCGTAGGCATCATCCTGAAGCTCCGGCGCATCCTCCACATAGTACAGATATTCCGCCCGGGTGATGGCACTGCGAAGCTCAAGGACACGGCGCGCCGCTTCGTCCTCCGCGGCACCCGAATCGTTGTTTCCGACCCCCGGGCGCAGGTCATCCCTGTCGGGCATGGGAACGCCGCCTCCGGTCATTCCCGGGGACGCATGGCCGGGAAGAGGATCACGTCCCGGATGGAGCGGGAGTCGGTGAGGAACATGACAAGACGGTCGATGCCGATGCCCAGTCCACCCGTGGGGGGAAGCCCGTACTCCAGAGCGGTGACGAAGTCCTCGTCGAAGGCATGGGCCTCCTCGTCGCCGGCCTCTTTCTTCGCCTGCTGATCCAGGAAGCGCTCCTTCTGGTCAAAGGGGTCGTTGAGTTCGCTGAAGGCGTTGGCCACTTCCTTGCCGTAGACGAAGAGCTCGAAGCGGTTGGTATAGTCCGGATTGTCCGGATCACGCTTGGCCAGGGGAGAAATCTCCACGGGGTGCTTGAGCACGAAGGTGGGCTGCACAAGCTTCTCCTCCACGAACTCCTCGAAGAAACGACTCAGGAGCAGGAAACGACTTTCCTTTCCCGTGATCTCGAGTCCTTTCCGCTTCGCCGCCGCCCGGGCCTCCTCGTCGGTCTCGAAAGCGCCGAAATCGACGCCGCAATGATCCTTCACGAGGTCCATCATGGTGGCTCTGCGGAAAGGGCGCTCGAAACTGAGGGACGTTCCCTGATAGACTGTCTCCGTCGCCCCGACTTCCTTCGCGGCGGCCACGATGATTTCCTCCGTGAGGTTCATCATGTCCTCGTAGTTTGCGTAGGCCCAGTACACCTCCATGGCGGTGAACTCCGGATTGTGCATGGTGTCGACACCCTCGTTGCGGAAGTTCTTGCCGATCTCGTACACCCGGCCGAACATTCCCACGATGAGGCGTTTGAGGTACAGCTCCGTGGCGATCCGGAGATACATCTCCTGACTCAGTGCGTTGTGGAAGGTGATGAAGGGTCGTGCGTTGGCGCCGCCGGCAATGCTGGAGAGGATGGGCGTCTCCACCTCGAGCGTTCCGTGATTCTCCAGCACGCGTCGCACCGTGTTGATGATGCGGGAGCGCTTCCGGAACGTCTCCCGCACCTCGGGGTTGGCGATGAGATCCACATAGCGCTGGCGATAGCGCACTTCCGTGTCCTTCAGGCCGTGCCATTTTTCCGGCAGGGGACGCATGGCCTTGGAGAGGAGCGTGAAGGATCCCACGAGAATCGTCAGTTCCCCCCGCTGCGTCCGGAAGGGATGCCCCACTACGCCGAGAAAATCCCCCATGTCCACCCATTTCTTGAAAAAGCCGTACTCCTTCTCACCGAGAACGTCGAACTGGAAGCAGAGCTGAAGGCGGCACGTCTCGTCCTCCATATGTGCGAAGGAAGCCTTGCCGTGCTTGCGCAGGGTCATGACGCGACCGGCGGTGACGATCCGGGCGTCCTCCGCGTGCTCGTTCTCCTGAAGTCCGCCATAGGTCTCGAGAACGTGGGCAAGAGAGTGCTCCCGGAGGAAGCGCTCCTGGACGAAGGGGTCGTACCCTTCCTCGTTCCGCAGACGTTCGAGTTTTTCCCTGCGCTGGGAGAGAATCTCCTCCTCAGGCATCTGTGCGCTCTTCTGTTCCTTCTCCTCCATAATCGTCGCTCCCTTCAACCGTTTCCTGCCATGCGTGCAGCACCGTCGCCACATCGTCCACCGTTCGCAGCGTACTGATGGTAGTGCGTAAATGGGCCGCTCCACGCGTGCCTTTAAACATACCCGAGAGAAAGCGCTTCATCAAGGAGAGCGCTCCCCTTTCTCCCTCCCGCTCCTCCATGCGGAACCCAAGCTCCATCAGAAGGCCAACGCGGTCGGCCGGTGAGGGCAGACAGAGCGCCGGTTCCACAGGATATCCCAGTGCAGCGAGGCTTCGGGGAACCAGAAAAGGATCCCGCATGCCTCCCCGGGCAACGAGCACCCCCACACAACCCCGACGCAGGTACTCCAGCACGTCCTCCACCCGGTAGACATCGCCGCTGCCGCTGATTCTTTCCGGAAAGGCACGGGCGATGCGCTCCACCGCATCCCGATCGGCCTTGCCGGCATAGAGCTGTTTCTGGGTTCTTCCGTGCACGGAGACATGGTCCACCCCAGCCTCGAAGAGCATCTCCACGAAGCTCTCCGTGGACAGGGGGTGTCCCTCGGCACAGAGGCGTATCTTCACCCATACGGGAAGGCCGAACTCCCCGAGGGCCTTCACCATGACCTCCGCGATGTCCGGGGTTTCGAGAAGCCGAGCGCCCTCGCCCCGACGAACGACCTTCCGTACCGGGCAGGCCATGTTGAGCTGCAGCACTTGCGGGAGAGCGCCCCTGGCCAGAGCGACGGCGGCTCCTCTGCGAACGTCCTCGGCACCGCAGCCGAAAAACTGAAGCGCGAGAGGAGCCTCACCCATCTCGGGAAGCATACGCGCCGTGGCGCGGTTTCCGTGGAGAAGTCCGGAAAGACTGATCATCTCCGTGTGCGTCAATCCGGCGCCGAGGCGGCGGAACATCTCCCGCACGGGAAAGGTACTCACGTCGGCGAGCGGCGCGAGCCAGAGCGGGTTCGCCACGGAGACACCGCCCACGGCGATTCCGCCCGCCGTGCGTTCCGGAGGATATTCCATCTCCGTCACGAGGCGGACGGGCCCCTCAGGCAAGGACATGGGCACTCCTGTCGGGACAATTCCGAAGGAAGAGCAGACGCAGCCCCTCCAGGGTAAGCCAGGGCTCCACCGCGCCAATGGTCTCGGAGAAGGGGGCCACCGCCGACGCCTGCCCTCCCGTCGCCACGAGGGGCGTCCGCACTCCCAGCTCCGCCCAGATTCGCCGCGCCAGGGAGTCCACGAGCCCCGCGTAGCCGAAGAGAATGCCCGACTGGATGGATTCCATGGTCGTGCGCCCGATGACCGAGGGAGGCGCCTCCAGGGCGACCTTCGGCAGTTTCGCCGTCTTTCCGAAGAGCGCCTCCATGCTCACGGAAAGTCCCGGGGCGATCGTCCCTCCGAGATAGGCTCCGTCTCCGTCCACCACATCGAGCGTAAGGGCCGTGCCGAAATCGGCGATGATGAGAGGAAATCCGAATTTCGCCACGCCCGCGACGGCATTCACGATCCGATCCGCCCCCACTTCAGTGGGAGCACGGTAGCGGATCTCCATGCCCAGGTCGAGGGAAGGTCCCACCTTGAGACATTCGATGTTCAGAGCGTTGCGGATTCCCTCCTGCCAGGGTGCCTCCAGGAGAGGAACGACGCCCGCCGCAATGGCACCCCGGATACGGCTCGGGGCAACCCCCGCCATCTGCATCAGGTTCAGGAGAAAGATCGTCAGTTCATCCGCGGTGCGCCTCTCGGACATGAGGCGCCAGGAGTGACGCAACACCTCTCCTTCGTAGATGCCCACCACGGTATTCGTGTTTCCCACATCCAGCACGAGCAACATCGTCTCTCCACCTCCGCATCCACCACCGACACGAGGAACGCGATTTTTCCCTTTCGGCCCTCCCGGTGTCACGCCCCGGAAAACGCCATGACACTCCCGCTCAGGATGATCGAGATCAAGCATGCCCGTCCGCGACCGATTCCGCAACTTCCAAGGACAAGGGCCATCACCAGGAAGACCGTTCCACCCCCCAGCAGCCACGACCATTTCAGCGAGGCGGAAAGGAGCGTCGCCGCGCCGTCAGCGCCCTTCTCCCACCAGAGGAAGAGCCATTCCATCGCTCCTGCGGCATATCCGCCACCGGGAAGTCCCAAAAGGGCCGGCAATGCCGCAAGGGACGCGAGGGGGAGCAGGACAGCGAAGACCGGGATGGCCACCATATTCACGAGCGCTCCCGCAAGAGGAACGGGACCGAATACGGAGGCGCTGATGCCCGCCGTGGCGACCCATGCCAGCAACCCCGCCGAGATTCCCTGCCGTGCCACGGAGAGGGCGCTTTCCTCTTTTCCGCCGGGTTCGCCCGCGTCCCGCCGCCCGAGAAGGTCCGCATAGGCTCCGAGAACGAGAACCGCCGTGACGGAAAGACGCCACCCCACATCCTGAAACCACCAGGGGCGCCACAACAGAAGCCCTGCGGCGACAACCGCCACGGCGCTCGTCACACCGCTTTTCCTGCCGAGGAACGCTCCCGTCAGAAAAAGCTGGACCATCGCCGCGGCGCGGAGTGCACTCGGTCCCGCTCCGGCGAGGAGCGCATATCCCCAGACAAGACCCCCTGCAAGGAACATCCCGAGACGCCTTTTTCCCAGGAGGACCCAGACGAGAGCAGCCACGAGACCGACATGGAATCCCGAGACGGCCAGCAGATGAGAGGTCCCCCACCGTCGATGCAGTTCCGCAAGCGCCGGATCCCGGCCTCCGAGCCACGCGGCGAGGAGGTGGCCCCGAACGCGACGAGGCAGCTTCAGCAGAATATGACGACGCAGAACGGAGCGCCAGGCGGCGAGGCTCGCTCCGGAAGCGCCCTCGTCGCGAACCGAGTAGGGACGCAGCACTGCACGGACACCCCTCGCCCACCAGAAGGAACGCATGTCCAAGGAGCCGTTTCCTCTTTCCAAGGGTTCCGCATATCCCTGCACGGACAGACGGTCACCCTCTCTGTGGCCTCCGAAGGGCGACACGAAGAGAAGAAACCGTCCCTGAGGCAGATCGAGGAGAAGAGCCCGCATCCTGCCCCAGGGGCGCTCGAGCGTGACCGTACCCGTTCCCGACACGCCTCCGGCAAAGTGGGGAGGTGTCGCCGTTCTCCAGGCGAGAAAAATGCACCCCAGGGCGGTGACGAGGAAAAGCGTTCCCGCAACAGCACCGTTCCATCCGGCGAGAGCACCGCCACTGCCGGCCTTTTCCAGGGATTCGAGCGAAGACTCCGTTCCCGCCGCGACATCCGTGTCCGTCCCGCTCCCGAGCAGGAGAAACCCCGCCGCAAGCAGAAGCCCGATCCCCGCCGCAGGAATCACCGGCACACCCAAAGAAGAAACCCAAAGCACGGCGCTCCAGGAAAAAAGAGGAAGCAATGCCGGACAACGGGCGACGAGCCTCACGGGCCTACGGTCACAAGATCCTTCAAGGCGTCGAACTTCTTGGAACCGATGCCCCGCACGCGTTGCAAATCCTCAATCCTGCTGAAGGGACCGCGAGCCTCACGGTCCGCTACGATGGCTGCCGCAGTCTTGGGCCCCACACCGGGAAGTTTTTCCAGATCCGCCTCCGTGGCAGTATTGAGGTTGATTTTGACCGCGCTCCCCCCCGTTCCCACGGAGCCAGGCCTTGACGGCGCGGAGGGGGCGGAAGCACCGGCGGACGGGACTCCTCCTCCGGGAGAGCTGGATGCACCGTGCCGCAGTTCTTCACCCTTCCGCGGCACATGGAAATGAACTCCATCCGCCAGGGGTGCCGCGAGGTTCACCGCCTCCGTGTTCGCCTCGCCGGAAAAGCCACCCGCCCGTTCAAGGGCCGCATAGGCCCTCGACCCCGAAGGAAGGGCATAGACACCGGGACGGACCACGGCGCCGGTGACGTAGACGAACCACTCCTCCGGAACGGATGCGGAAGGCCGTACAGGAGACGGCGCCGAAATCCTCGCGTTGTCGCTTCCGGAACCGGTTTTTCCCTCCGGGCTCTCCCGGGTACTCAGAAAAGGCAGCGCGGAGCCCGCCTCGGTCGTGGGTGCTCCTCCGTGCCATCTTCCCGCAAAGAGGCCCACAAGCCCCCAGGCAGCGAGAAGGCAGGCCACCCCCGCGGCAAGAACAAGCATCCCCCGGATTCGTGGAGAGAACATCGCTACGCGTCCTTTTCCGGGCAGGAACAGCAGGCACAGGAAAGACCAGAGGGCGTCACCGCCGAGAGGACCTCCCCCGGCAGCGATCCCGGGACCATGTCCGGCGGAGAAGCGGCGTTTCCGGCGGAAACATCCCGTGGAAGACCACGGTCTGCGGGAGAGAGGATTCGGCCTCTCAGACACCAGTGCTCACCCTGGAGGATCTCCACATGGACGAAATGTCCCAGGAGCGTCTCGGGAGCCTTCACCAGAACGACCTTGTCGTGAGGCGTGCGTCCCTGGAGAAGGTCACCGCCACGGGGCGCATGACCGTCCAGAAGAACCTCGAACACTCTTCCCTCGAGGCTTTTGTTGATTTCCAGGGAAATTTCGCGCTGCAGGGCATTCACGACGCGAAGACGGTCCTGTTTCACCTCCTCCGAGAGATGGCCCTCCATGGACGCCGCCCGTGTGCCTTCCCGGATCGAATAGGCCGCGGTGTGCACCATGTCGAAGCGGAACCGCTCGAGACATGCGCAGGACGCACGAAAATCCTCCTCGCGCTCCCCGGGGAAACCCACGATGAGGTCGCTGGTGATCCCCGGAGCGACGAGGGTGCTTCGGAGCTTGTCGATGAGAAGGGCATACCGCTCCACGGAATATCCCCGGTTCATGAGAGCGAGAATGCGGTCGCTTCCCGCCTGGAGAGGAAGGTTGAGGGACGGGCAGACTGTGGGCTCCTCCGCCATGGCGGCGATGACCTCGTCGGTGAGATCCTTTGGATGGTTGGTGGCGAAGCGGAGGCGTTTCACGCCGGAAAGGCGTGCCGCCTGCCGCAACAGGAACGCGAACGTCCACCCTTCCGCGGCGCCGTCGGTGCCGTAGCTGTTGACGTTCTGTCCGAGAAGCGTTATCTCCTGGACGCCATCGTCCACGAGCACCCTGATTTCATCGAGGATCTCCCCGGGAGAGCGGGACTGAAAACGCCCCCGCACATAGGGGACGATGCAGTAAGAACAGTAGTTGTCGCAGCCGTGCGCGATGGAGACAAACCCTTTCCAGGGGTTGTCGCGTCTTTTCGGGGGCACGCAGAGATCACGCACTTCCCGGGGATCCTCGTCGAGGAGCAGGCGAAGCGCTCCGTCCCCGAGGCTTTTCATCAGCGCCTCGGGGAGATCTCCCAAATGACGGGGACCCACCACGACCCGGATCCAGGGAAAACGACGGGCCATGCGCTCACCCACACGAGCGGCCATGCACCCCGCAACGGCCACAAGGGGGCGCTCCGTGTCCTTTCGCCCCGCGCCGACCCTGCCCAGTTCGCTCCACACCTTCTGTTCCGCCTTGTCGCGGATGCTGCNNACCCGCAGGAAAAAGGACGTCACGAAAAATCCACCTCCAAAAAAAGAAAGACGGAGGCCCGTAGGCCTCCGGCGCGTCCGCCTTCAAACGACTCTCCGGCCTACTCCGCAGGTTCGAACATGTCCTTGGCGACGCCGCAGACAGGGCAAACCCAATCCTCGGGAATATCTTCGAAGGCCGTTCCCGGTGCGATACCGGAATCGGGATCTCCGTTGGCAGGATCATACACGTACCCACATACCGTGCAAATGTACTTCTTCATGCGTCAAGGCCTCCTCTCGGCTGAAAAAGCTGTACGCCTCCGGCAATTATAGAAGTCCCGGGGGTAAAACACAACCGAAAGAGAGACCCGTCCGGCGCGGAGCGAACGGGAAAGGACGCCTTCCGTCAGATCACAAAGAGTTCCCTGGGCAGATACTCGGTGAGGCAGACCGCGCCGTTCTCTTCCATGAGGTAGTTGTCCTCGACGCGCACTCCACCCCGACCCTCGAGGTAGACGCCCGGTTCCACCGTCACCACATCTCCCGCCTCCAAAATCTCCTCCGACCGGAAGGAAAGACGCGGCGCCTCGTGAACCGAAAGGCCGATGCCGTGCCCGAGGCCGTGGGAAAAACACTCGCCCATGCCCACCGAAACGATGACGTTTCTCGCGGCCTCGTCCACTTCCCGCACGGCAGCTCCCGTGCGGAGCGCCGCACTCCCCCGCGTCTGGGCCTCCAGGATCAGGGCATGCATGTTCCGCACCCAGGGGTCCGCCTCTCCCAGAGAAATAGTGCGGGTGATGTCGCACACGTACCCTTCGTAGCGAGCACCAAAATCGACGGTGACCCATTCCCCCCGCTCCATGGAACGATCCGTGGGACGTCCGTGGGGCAAAGCACTTCTCGGACCCGAGGCCACGATGAAATCCATGGTCCCCCAGCCGCCGTCCGCTCCGGCTTCCCGGAGGAGAAACTCCAGAAGTGCCGCAACACGACGTTCCGTCATTCCCGGCTCGAGCCGTTTGAGCATCTCGAGAAAGGCGAAGGATGCCCGCTTCGCCGCTTCCTCGATGAGACGACGCTCCTGTGCATCCTTGCGACGGCGGAGCCGGGGAAGCAGGTCCGACACGTCCTCCCACCACACGCCCATGTCCGCAAGCCTTCGGTACGTGGCGAAGCTGACCTTGTCTCCCTCGAATCCCACGGACTTGAGATGCCGACGCCGCAAAAGATCGCCGAGGACATCCAGAAGCCCCTGACCCTCCTGAGGAACGAGGGAGAAGGGACTCTGACGGCGCGCCTGGGCGAGATATCTTCCGTCCGTCACGAGAACCGCATCGTCCCCGGTGACGAGAAGCGCGCCGCTCGTCCCCCGAAATCCCGAAAGATAATAGACGCTCTCCCAATTCACACCCTCCTGCAGCAGAAGAACGAGGGCATCCACGTTCCGTTCCGCGAGCAGCGCCTGCGCCGCGGTAACCCGCCGCCACACATGCTCTCCCGCCATCAGGCAGTGCCTCCGTTTCTCAAATCACCCTCCCGAGCCGCCGTCGCACTTCTCCCGCAACGGCGAGCGAGAAAGGCGAAGCGCAGACAAGAAGACGGAAACAAAAAGCACATCAACGAGGCACCTCCAGAACCAGCAGCCTCCAGAGTTCCTCCCTCGCGTCGAAGGGAACGTTTCCCCCGGTCTCCACGAGGCTCCCCACCACGGAAAAGGGAATGCCCGCCCCGGAGAGACAACGTCCCGCCTCGTCCAGATGCTCCGGGGGCAGCACTGCAAGGAGCACACCGGAGGAGATGAGGTGCAGCGGATCGAAAGCGAGCGTTTGTGCACAGCGACGCGTGAGCGGGTGCACGGTCACCGTCTCGGGCAGGAGCCGAACCTCCGCCCGGGAGAGACGGGCAAGCTCGCCGAGTCCTCCGAGAAAGCCCCCCTCCGTCGGATCGTGGAGAAACCGTGCCCAGGGGCGGAGAATCCTTGCCTCGGGCAGCACGGACAAGGAGTCGCCCCAGGAACGGATCTCCCGGATTTCCTCCTGGGTGCAGCAGGCGGTGAGAAGGTCCGGGCGGTCCGCGGCGAGAATGGACATCCCCTCCAGGCCGACGTGCTTGGTCATGAGAAGCACATCCCCGGGTCGCATCTCCTCCGCTCGAAGACAGCGCTCCGCATAGCCGAGAAGCGTTCCCGAGAGCACCGGGGCGGCGTAGCGGTCGGAGAACTCCGTATGCCCCCCCACGATGGCGATGTTCAGTTCCAGGCAGGCCTCGTGCATCTCTTTCATGAACGCCGCCGCATCGCGCTCGGTCATGCTGCGAGGGAGAATCATGGTCACCAACAGGTACGCCGGTTCACCTCCCTTGGAAGCCACGTCGTTGGCGTTCACATGCACGAGCAGTCGCCCCGCCCCTTTCGCGGCTCCCACCACCGGATCGGAGGCGGCCACGAGAAACGGTCCTCCCGGAAGAGCGATGACCGCAGCATCCTCCCCCACGGCGGGACCAACCAGCACATCTTCCCGGGGAGTTCCCCGGAAGGCGAGAATATGCTCCTCCAGCGCCCGAGGAGCCATTTTCCCCGTCGGCGCCCCAGGATTCCTCTCGGTGGTCATGAACACTCAACTCCTTCGTTCCTTTCGTTGCGGCTGTACAGACATCCGCAATATCCCTGGCGGTAGAGGCCGAGACGACGGCTTTCCTCCACGGAGCGTGCGAACCCGTTTCCCTTCCGCCAGATCCGATGCAGCCACCGAAGCCCGAACTGTTCCGCCACGGNNCTCGTCGGGGTTCTTGTGGGGACTGATGGTGAGGGTCGTGCAGAGAACGCGACACCCCCGGCGCAGAGCCTCCCGGGCAGCGTTCTCGAGTTGAAGCCGAAAACAGCGCCGGCAACGCTCGCCTCCCTCCGGCGCCGCCTCAAGGGAAGCAAGGAGACGAAACCACTCCTCCGGCGCGTAGTGCTCCACCACAAGACGCCGATGTTCCGCGGCGAGGCGTCGCACTGCGGCGAGGCGAAGGCGGTATTCCTCTTCGGGATGGATGTTCCCTCCGTAGAAATACCCCGTAACGGTGAAAGCCTCCTCCTCCAGCGTCGGCCAGGGAATCGTCCCGTCGGGTGCACAGCAGAGGTGCAGAAGAAGCCCTTCCGCTTCTTTCCGCGGTGCCCTCCCGCTGTCTTTCGGCAGCGGCAAACCCGGCGCCTCCTCTTCCGGGACGAGACGTCCCGAGGCCCCGTTCCTCCTGATGGTTTTCCCCGTTTCCTCGCGAAGACGCCTCCGCACGTATCGACAGACCTCCATACCGACAGAATTTTTCGCGCAGGAAACACCCTGCCGGATGCGCCCCGCTCCCACCTGTGTTACTGTCTTTTTCATCCCGGTCCCGAAAGCGGACCTTCAGAGAAACACCCGAAGGAGAAACGCTTTGCGAATACGTTTTTCGTCAGGAGGTTTTCCGCGATGCTCTATTTCTTGGTGAAATGGTTCTGCCGCCTTGTCTTCACCGTCTACAACCGGCTCCGGGTGGAACGACGCGACCGGATTCCGTCCGGGAAGCCGCTCCTCCTCGCCTGCAACCACTGTAGTTACCTGGATCCCGTCGTCGTAGGCGCCGTCTTTCCCTACAGGCTCTCCTACGTGGCCTGGGACGATCTTTTCCGAAGACCCGTTCTGAAATGGCTCATTCCCCATCTGGGGGCGATTCCCGTCTCGCAGGAGGATCACCAGAGCGCGGCGGCACTCCTCAAATTCCTCCTCGGCCTACTCGCCGAAGGCGAACGGGTTCTCATCTTTCCCGAAGGAAAGCGTTCCCCGGACGGGCAGCTCCAGCCCCTCGAAGGAGGGGTGGCACTTCTCGCCCTGAAGACGGGCATTCCCGTCCTTCCCCTCTTCGTGACGGGGACCTTCGAGGCCATGGCTCCTACCATGAAGATACCCCGCCCCAGAAAGATCCGCCTCCGCTACGGCGAGCCTCTCGATCCCACAACACTGCCTTCGGACATCCCCGAGCGGGAGCGCCGCGTACAGTTTCTCGCGCTTCTGGAGCAGCGTTTCCGCTCCCTTGAGGCCGAAATGAAACGCGCCGCGAAACCATGAGGCCCTCCAAACACACACCAGCGGCCTCTTCCAACTCCGGAGCACCCCGGAAAAAAGAGACTTCTTTCCGGGCATACGGACACTCGGCTCAGGAAATTTCCGAAACCTCTTTCACAAGGCACTCCTCCGCCGCGTTTTTTCTTTCGCGCATCGGTACCTCGACCTTCCGTAGCAGCACCATGCCCGTCAGAAAGAAAAGGACGAGCACGGGAGCACCCACACGAAGCGAGCCGGACAGATCCGCGAGAAGAGCGAACAGAAAGGGCCCCAGAATGCCCGCGAACTTGCTCGACATGTCGTAGAAACCGAAGTACTCCGCGCTCCGCTCGGGGGGAATGAGTTCCGCGTAGAGGGAGCGGGAGAGCGCCTGCGCCCCTCCCTGAACAACCCCGATGGAGAGGGCGAGAATCCAGAAGTGCCAGACCCCGTGGACGAAGAGAATACCCAGGCTGATCACGCCATATCCCGCAAGACTCGCGAGCAACGCCCTTTTTGTCCCCCAGACTTCCGCAAGCCTACCGAAGAGCATGGTGCAGGGAATGCCCACGAACTGCGTCGCCACGAGAGCACCGAGCAGATGTCCTTCGGCGATCCCCAGGGAACTGCCGAAAATGACACCCATTTTCATGATCGTGCCGATACCGTCGTTATAAAGCCAGAAGGCGACGAGAAAACGCAACTGGTTGGGGTGTTCCCGCATGGACCGAAGGGTGTTCAGGGGACGACGCCAGACGGCACCGATATCTGCCCCCTCCGCCTCGGCGGGTGGCTCGGACACCCGCCTCAGAAGCGGAAGCGTAAGAAGAGCCCACCAGAGGGCGACACTCGCGAACGCGAGGCGGAATCCCCACAGTCCGGGCAGAAGAAACACCATGGCGACATTTGCGACCAGCAGAACACCGCCGCCGAGATATCCGAAGGCGTATCCGGCCGAGGAAAGTCCCGAGCGATCCTCCGGGGACGCGAGATGCACGAGAAACGCGTCGTAAAAGATGGACGCCAGGGAAAAGGATGNNCTGTCATTCCCACCGCCAGAAGCGCCAGTCCTGCTCCCCAAGCCCCTTGGGAGAGGAAAGCCATTCCTCCTGTCGCGGCGACACCCGTGGCGGTGAAAACAGCAAGCCCAAGCTTGCGCTTCCCCCGGAGGTCTCCGAAAGACCCCGCGAGAGGAGCGATGACGGCGGAGAGGAGCAGCGCACCTCCCGCCACATACCCCCACAAGGCCGCCCCCCGGGCCTCCCCGAGGGACACTGCGAGAATGCGGGCGTAGAACAGCGGAAAGAGCACCGCCATGATCGTGGTGGCAAAAGCGGAATTGCCGACATCGTAGAGCACCCAGGCTCTCTGGCAGGGATTCCGCAGAGAACGTTTCCACGCCATGAGCAACCCCGCTCACTCCCGGGGTGCCGGGAGCACCTCGCAGCCCTCTTCTCCGACGTCCTCCGCCGGGGGAGCGACGTCGGAAGGCGTGCCGCACGCTTCATCCGACGCGGCATCGACAAGCACCTCCGGGTGGGCACAGGTCACCGAAGAGGCGAAGATCAGGAATCCCGTGTGCCCCACCATGAGATCTTCCGGGCGGATACGCCGGGGATTCGTCTTGTACCCCCGGAGAAGGATCTCCACCACTTCGATCTGCACGAAGGCATTCGCTTCGAGCGCCTCCAGCGTCTGCTGGATCTGATTGAAAGTGGGCACCAGGATTCCCAGGCGGCGCCCCGGAGCGAGAGCGCGCTTCGCCTCGGGAATATAAGCCCAGGGATTCTGGAGATCCAGAAAAACCGCGTCGGCTCCCTCTTCGTCGAATCCCTCTCCGCCGTCGAGATCACGCACCTTGAAAACCACCCGGTCGGCGACACCGAATCGTTCGCAGTTGGAATGAGCGAGTTCCGAGAAGGACTCCCGCCGCTCGTAGCTCACCACCCGCCCCGAAGGTCCCACAAAGGTGGCGAGGATGGTGGTGAAGCTCCCGGAACCGCTGCCGCACTCCACCACCGTTGCTCCGGGAAACACGTCCAGGTGCAGCAACAGGTATCCCGCTTCCTTGGGATAGATGATCTGGGTGTTCCGCTTGAGACGCCGGGTGTATTCCCCGAGACTCGGCTTGAGCACGAGGAAGGGGCGTCCCAGGTGGGTATGCACGGTCTCGCCGTAGCCGGAATCAAGGATCGTGTCGTGGGGAATCTTGCCGAGATGGCTTCCCTGGACTGCTCCGGGCTGAAGCCGCACAAGATAGGTCTCGCCCTTCGCCGGAGAGAGAAGGAGCACGAGGTCGCCTTCCTTGAGGCGGGACGCATCCCGCAAAGTCATGAACTGGCACCCGCCAGGCGGCGCACTCCTTCGACAAGCTGCTCCGGGGTAAGTCCCATGGCCGCAAAAACCTCCCCCGACGGGCCGGAATCGCCGTAACGATGCACTCCGAAGGAGGCGAAACGCGGCGAGAGACCGGCATGGAGCAGACCGAGCGCCACCGAAGCGCCGAGGCCGCTCGCCACATGATGGTCCTCGCAGGTCACCACCAGTCCCGTGGCAGCCGCGTCACGAAGTGCTTCTACCTCAACCGCGAGAGGACAGGACACGACGAGGACCTTCACGGAAAGACCTTTGGCGGCGAGAAGTTCCCGCGCCGCGAGGGCTCTCCAGGCCATATGCCCCATGCAGAGGATCGCCCCGTCCGTTCCGTCCCGCAGGAGATCCGCTTTGCCGTAACGGAAAACGTATCCGTCACCGTAGAAGGGAGTTCCGTCCTCCCGGAGCAATACCGGGAGCTTGCTGCGCCCCATGGCGAGACAGACGTTGCCCCGCTCGGAAAGGGCGTACCGGGTGGCCTTGTCGGTCTGGTTGGGATCCGCAGGCACTACGAGTTTCCAGCCGAAGGTGTTCCGGAAAAGCCCCACATAGTCGATGCACTGGTGCGTCATGCCGTCCTCGCCTACATCGAGCCCCACGTGGGTGAGGGCCACTTTGAGGTTCGTGCTGTTGATGTCGTTGAGGCGTTGTTGGTTGTAGACCTCGCAGATGCCGAAGACACCGAAGTCCGCCCAAAGGGGCACCACGCCGCCGAGGCTCGCGGCGCCCGCCGTGGCGGCGGTGGAATGCTCCTGGATGCCCGCCTGGATGAACCAGTCGGGACACTTTTTGGCAAAGCCGTCTACCTTCACCGAGCCCGCGAGATCGCAGTCGAAAACCACGAGGGGCGTCCGCCCCTCCCGCTTGTAGTTGCGCTCGCCCATGTCGGCGAGGGCCTTTCCGAAGGCGGAACGGTTGTCCGTCTTGTCCGCCGCTCCGTAGCAAAAGGGCTCTCCCGAATCGAGCACCGCAGGAGGAAGCGAAGGGCGTTTTCCGTGCGGTGGCGGAGTGGCCCTGCGCCGGCGGGCCTCCGCGAGGAGTTCCGGATCCGCTCCCAGTTCTTCCATGGCGCGGACATAGAGCTCTCCCGTCGCAGCCTTGCCGTGATAGTCGGGGCGATCCTCCATAAAGCTCACGCCATGCCCCATTTTTGTCCGACAGAACAGCACCGTGGGCAGATCGGCCGTCGCCGCGTCCCGAAGCGATGTGTAGAGCTGCCGCACATCGTGACCGTCGCACTCGAGAACGCGCCATCCATCGGCCTCCCAGAGAGGCCGGAGCGACGCGGGCATGATCTCCCCCGTTCTTCCGGAAATCTGGATGTCGTTGCAATCGATCAGGGCCGTGAGATTTTTCAGTTTCTCCTTGGAGGCCATGCGTCGCGCCTCCGCGATCTGTCCCTTCACCTGCTCTCCGTCACCCATGAGGACGAAGACACGGCCGCCCTTGCCCCGTATCTTCTGCGCCAGAGCGTATCCGACGCCTGCGGAGAGTCCCTGGCCGAGATTTCCGCTCCCCCAGTCGATGCCGGGGACATCCCGCTCCACATGTCCCTGGAAAGGGCTGCCGCAGGACCGGAAATGGGCCAGGACATCCCCGGACTCCACAAATCCCCAGGCAGCAAGAGCCGCATAGGCCCCCGGAGAGGTGTGGCCATGGCTTACCACCACGAAATCCCTGTCGATTTCTCCCCAGTTTTCGGGCGTCACATTCGCAACACCATACACGAGAAGATACATCTCCAGGCTGGAAAGCGAGCCCGCGGGATGTCCGCTGTCGGCAAGAGTGGTCATGGTGACGATCCAGGAACGGCACCGTTTTGCCGCCGCCTCGATCCGGGATACCGTCGCCTCGTCCGGCTCCGGCATGGGGAAATCTCGCAGGTTCACATCGTGCAGTATCATCGTTTCATCGCTCCTCCGCCACAATCGTTCCAAAACGCCCTTCATCCCCCGTGAGGGGGATTGCGACAATCGCGACCATTATAGACGTCCCGCTCCGTTTGGTACACCGAGCACGAGCGGGTTATACTGAAAGAGAGGGAGGAGAACACCCGACATTCCGGTCCTTTTTCCGGAGATGCGATACCGAGAACCACGATCTTCGTTCTTCAGGCCGCCCTCATTCATTCTTTTCACAACAAGGAGGAACCCCCGATGAGAAGATTGCAGCAGGGCTACACCACGTTTCTCGCAAAAAACGAGACGGCTTTCTACGAAAAGATCGCCCAGGGACAGCATCCGCACAGCTTCGTCATCTCCTGTTCGGACAGCAGGATCGTGCCGGAGCACATCTTCGGCGCCGCACCGGGAGAACTTTTCGTACTCCGCAATGTGGGCAATCTCGTCACCCCGGAAAATCCCGCCTTCGCCGCAGCACTCACCTACGCCGTCTCCCACCTGAACGTGGAGAACGTGGTCGTCCTCTGTCACGGGGATTGCGGCGCAGTAAAAGGGTCAAAACATCCGGATCACCTTGAGACGGAACTGCAGGAATGGCTCGCGGAAGACCCTTATGACGGAGACACTCTGGAGGCGGCGATCAAGGGAAACGGCATCCGTCAGTTCGAACGGCTCCGGGAGCTTCCCCTCGTCCGGCAGGGGCAGGTCACGAGAGGGCTCCGCATTCTCCTCCTCTTCTTCGATATCGCCACACGGCGTCTGGAGCGGTTCGAGCACGGAGCATGGGAACCGTTTCTGGAAGGGCACTCCCGGGACGCATAGACGAAAAGCTTTCCAGGCCCCTTTCGACCCTTTCGTTGAGTGCAGTCCCGAGGCGGAGGTAACGTTTCCCTGCTGGAAACAGTGCGGAAACCAGAACACCAGCGGCCTCCTCAGGGAGTTCCTGCCCAAAGAAAAGGATTTCCGGAGCGTGAGCCGGGAGAAGTTGGATCAGTATATGTCGCTCTTCAACAACAGGCCGCGAAAGTACCTCGAGTGGCGCACTCCGGCGGAGCCCCATCGGAAGCTGACTCCACCTCCGTTGCGTCTGCATTGACGATCCAAACCCTGATTGAAGCATACAGTCACATTCCGCCGTGGAAGCTGATGGTCTCGATCGCTGGATTGTGTGACCGGTCGCTCTCAGAGATGGCAGAAATAAAACCGTGGGAACAAGTCAAGGAGAAAATCCCAAAAAGCGGGAAGGGGTGTGATCGCCACACCCCTTCCGCTGTTTCCATGAATGCTCTTCCCCGAAACTCCCCGGCCGCGGTTTCCTCAAGAAACCCCTCGTTTCAGAAAACGGATGCGGAGAGAACGGAAGGCCTCCTCGACGGCAACGTTCTCAGCAGCCGAGGACGTCCTTCGCACACTTGTAGAGATTTTCCATGCCGAATGCGGCCGCCACGGGCTCGAAAGTGATGATTCCCTTGTACATGTTGAGTCCCAGGCACAGAGGAGCGCTTTCCTTGCACGCGCGCTCGGCCCCCTTGTTGGCGAGCTGAAGTCCGTATTTGATGGTGTAGTTGTTCAGAGCGTAGGTGGAAGAGCGGGCATAGGCGCCGGGCATGTTGGCCACACAGTAGTGCACCACGTTGTCCACCACATAGATGGGATCGCTGTGCGTGGTCGCCCGGGAGGTCTCGAAACATCCGCCCTGGTCGATGGCAACGTCCACAAGGACCGAGCCGGGCTTCATCATCTTGAGATGCTCCCGCTTGACGAGCTTGGGAGCCTTTGCACCGGGGATGAGCACCGCGCCGATGACGATGTCCGCTTCCTTCAGGCCCTCTTCGAGGGTATGGCTGTCGCTGTACACCGGGAAGACGTTGGCGGGAAGCACGTTGCCAAGGTACTCGAGCCGGTTGGGGTTCACGTCCAGCATGGTCACCTTCGCGCCGAGTCCTGCCGCGACTTTCGCGGCATTCATGCCCACCACGCCGCCGCCGAGAACGAGCACGTTCGCCGGGGCAACACCGGGCACACCCGTGGGAAGCAGGCCTCTGCCGCCCTGCGCCTTGGCCAGATAAAACGCGCCCATGAGGGCGGACATGCGGCCCGCGACTTCGCTCATGGGTTTGAGAAGGGGCAGGGAGCCGTCCGCTTCCTGGACCGTCTCGTAGGCAAGGGCGATGATCTTCTTGTTCAGACACGCCTTGGTGAGTTCCTCGTCGGCGGCGAAGTGGAAATAGGTGTAGACGAGTTGTTCGGGCTTCATGAGGTCGTATTCCTGGGGAAGAGGTTCCTTGACCTTCACGACCATCTCCGCCGCATTCCAGACATCCTGGGCAGTATCGAGAATCTTGCCGCCCGCAGCGACGTATTCCTCGTTGGTGATGCCCGAACCGAGTCCGGCATCCTTCTGCACGAACACTTCATGCCCCGCCGACACATAGGTCTTCACCGCAGCGGGAACCAATCCTACTCGATATTCGTGGTTCTTGATCTCCTTGGGGCACCCGATCTTCATGAAAAATACGCCTCCTCGATTTGGTGTTGAGTGGACATCTACCACGAATCCACCGTTTCCCGAAAAGTGTCGCTTCGGAAAGGGCGGCTTTCGTTCCTCTGATGTCGTTTCTCCGGTCACTGTGCAGAAAATGTTCGAGGTCCGCCGGGAGAAACGCCGTTCGCTTTACTGACCCTGCGAATAATACCGCGGAACACGCGGCATGAACAGATTCGGAATCTCGTAGTTGATCGTGCCGAGCAAAGCCGCCATCTCCTCGGGAGGAATGCGGTCGTTTCCCTGGCTTCCGAGGAGAACCACCTCGTCCCCCACCTGCACGTTCGGGATGTGCGTCACATTGACCATGATCTGGTCCATACAGATGCTTCCCGCCAGGGGAGCGCGCTCGCCCCGGACGAGGACCTGCGCTTTCATGGCAAGCGGCCTCGGATATCCGTCCGCATACCCCAGAGGGAGCACGGCGATCCGTTCCGACCCCCTCGCCATGTAGCGCAGGCCGTATCCGACCCCCCACCCTTGGGGCAGGTCACGGAGGGCCGCCACGGCAGTCTTCACGGAAAAGACCTCTTTCAACTCGAAGGGGCGCTCGCAGAAGGCCGAGGGCCACATGCCATAAAGGATCAGCCCGGGGCGGACCGCGTCCAGATGCATCTCCGGATAGTTGAGCGTTCCCGCGCTGTTGCACACATGGCGCAGCCGCACTCCTAATCCCGAAACCCGCAACTGCTCCAGGGCGTCCCCATAACGACGGAACTGTAAGTGAGTGTACTCACGATCACGTTCGTCGGCAACCGCAAAATGCGTAAACACTCCTTCACAGTCAAGCCCCGAAAGCCCTCGGAGCTGTTGCGCCACTCCGGCGATTTCTTCGGGGAGAAAACCGATGCGGCCCATTCCCGTATCGATTTTCAGATGAAACAACGCGGAGCGCCCGCTCTTTCGGGCTGCATCGGAGAGTGCCCGGGCGAACTCGAGATCCGTCACGGTCGCGGCGATGTTCCGCTGCACGTATTCTTCCGCCGCCTCCCTGGGGGAAGGCCCCAGCACCAGGAGCGGATCCGCCATTCCCTTTTCGCGCAAGGAAATGGCCTCGTCGGGGGTTGCCACGGCAAAACGCTGACATCCCGCCTGTTGCAGCGCTTCCACGACAGCGGAAACGCCCATGCCGTATCCGTCTGCCTTCACCACACCCATAACCTGAGTTCCCGCTCCCACGTACTGACGTATGACGCGGAAGTTCTGCTGGAGATTGTCCAGACGGACATCCATTCTCGTAGGTCGATAGGCCATGACGCTTCTCCTTTCGACCCTGGCGGGGAAGCTCGTCCCCCGCCAGGGCGAACCTCTCCTACTTCAGAAGACCGCCTCTGCGCTTGTCGTCGAAGTCCTTCACCAGCTTCCGGAGTTCGCTGGAGAGCCAGAGAAGGGCGATGAGGTTGGGAATGGCCATGAGACCGTTCATGGTATCCGCCATATCCCAGATGTGCTTGAGGAAGTCGCCGCCGCCGCCGTAGGCGCCGACGATGATGACCGCGATCCAGAGAATTTTATACACAGGGATGACCTTCACACCGAAGATGTACTGAGCGCCGGTCTCGCCGTACCAATACCAGCCGAGGATCGTGGAGAAGGCGAACATGGACAGCCCCAGGGAGAGGATCATGACACCCGTGTCTCCAAGAACGATCCTGAAACCGGAAAGCGTGAGCTGAGCCCCCGTGAGTTCCGGATTCGCCGTGAGAACACCCGTGGTGAGGATGGTGAGCGCCGTGAGGGTGCAGATGACAATGGTGTCGGTGAAAACTTCGAAGAGTCCGTACACGCCCTGGCGCACGGGATGGTCGACCTGGGCCGTGGCATGCACCAGCGGTGCGGAGCCGAGCCCCGCCTCGTTGGAGAAGACACCCCGGGCGATCCCCTTCGTCAGGGCGATCTTCACGGTCCATCCCGCCACGGCACCCGGCATGGCCATGGGATCACTGAAGGCGTATTGCACCGCGCTCGCCAGCGCACCGGGGATTTGGTCCACGTGATGGACCAGCACAAGAACGGCACCGATGATATAGAAGATCGCCATGAAGGGAACCAGGTAGGTGGTTACGTCGGAAATACGTTTCAGCCCACCGACGATGACGAGCCCTGTGAGAATCGCGATGGCCACGCCGGTGTAGAGATGGGGAATACCAAAGCCGAGATTCAGACCCTCGGCGGTGGAGTTGGCCTGAATGGCGTTGCCGATGCCGAAGGCGGCGAAGGTAGTGAAGAAGGCGAAGAGCCAGGCAAGCCACTTCTGCCCCACCGCCTTCTCAAGAATATACATGGTGCCGCCGCGCCAGTTGCCGAGGGGGTCCTTCTCACGGTACCGCACCGCCAGGGTCACTTCCGCGAATTTGGTGGTCATGCCGAAGACCGCGGAGATCAGCATCCAGAAAAGTGCTCCCGGCCCCCCCAGATGCAGTGCCGTGGCGACACCGGCGATATTTCCGGTACCCACCGTGGAAGCCAGCGCCGTGGCGAGAGCGGCGAAAGAGGAGATGGAACCCTCTCCTTCCGACTTCTTACCGAGTTTTCCGAAAACTTCCTTGAACATGAAACCGAAATAGCGGAGCTGGGGAAAGCCAAGGACAAAAGTCAGGTAGACACCGGTGCCCACGAGAAGGGTGAGCATCCAGGGACCCCACACGATTCCGTTGACCAGGTCGTTGATCCTCATGATCGATTCCATTTGCCATCCTCCTTTTGTTCATCGGGATGCAAAATGACAGAACGACGCAGAAAAACTGCCACGAAAACGTAAGATTCGTTACATGTCACCTTTCCTTCAAGCGAATCCTCCTGTTTCTCCGTGATTCGCTCTCCGGTCCGAACATGCCCCACCCCCCTTCAGGGAAGGCCCTTGTGCCCCGCCCCACAAAGAGTATAGCTCCTTTCATATGCGCACTCTATATGGAATAGACAGTCTTCTCGTACATGTCCTGTTGATCAGCAATATCCTCCCCGCCGCAAAAGCTCCTCCGCCGTTTCCTTGTGGCGCCCGGGAATCTTGACGACCGGCCCGGTGCATCCCATAGCGGATTCCGCATAGATACCGGCCTTCCACAGTTCCCGTACTGCCTCTTCGATGGAGAGCACGTCCAGACCGTGAATCTCTTCGTCGGTGGGTTCGGCGGGAGGCGAAACCACCGGTTCGCCCACACCTTGTGCCCGCACGGCCAACTCTTCAAGAATCGCGTCGAGTCCGGCTTTGCGGGCCGAGCGGAGTTCCTCCTGGACAAGACGAGGCAACTCTCCCCTAACCGTTCGGGCCGTGAGGGCAACGGCTTCGGCGATGACGGGGGCACCGCTCGCCCGGGAGATGATGGAGACGATCCGATTCCAACCTTCGCCGCAGGAAGGGCCGTACCCCCACCCGGTTGCCTCGTAGCCGCCACCGGTAGTGAAGGCGGAGAACATCTTCATGAGCACGTTTCCCGTGAGACTGTCCGCAACGCACACGTCCACGGCACCCGCCAGAATATCGTTCCCCCGAAGGATCGCGCCGCCATCCCTGCGTACGCTGCTGCCGAAAGTGAGCGCGTAGCCCCTTTCCTGGAGTTTCTTCAGCGCCTTGAAAACCGTCTGGGCACCTTCCACGTTCAGAATGCCCACGGTGGGATCGGCAATGCCCGACGCCTTCGCCGTGGCGATGCCGTAGAATGTGTTGCGAAGCATGGCCTCCACGCGGTTCGCCGAAGCCGTTCCCGTGGTGGAGGCAAGGAACATTCCCTTTCCCCGCGCAGGGGTGAGAACCTTGCCGATGGTCGTCACACCCAGAGGAAAGGGATAATGCAAGGCGACGCAACCCTCAATCTCCCCTTCGCCAAGGGCTTTCTCCATAGCCCGGGAGATGTCCTCTTCGCAGTCCGGTGTCTCGATCCACAAGAGTTCTTTCGCACCCTCGCCACTGCTCCGGGGACCGATCATGACCACCTGAACGGGCGAGGACTCCTGGGCGAGCAACGCTCCCCGGAGCAGCTCCTCCGGACCGAGCTCGCTCCCCGACGCCAACAGACCGATCCGGACCCTGGGCCCTGTGTCGCCCCGTTCCGCCGCACATGCAGCATCCACGATTTCCTTCAGCGCTGTTCCGAGGAGCCGTTTCGTGTCTTCCGTCATGAAAAGCCCCCCTTACGCCTCCCGCTTTCCGAGAGAAACCGCGAGGTCGGACAGCGCCTCCAGAAGAAGCGCTTTCACATCCTCCTTCGTGAGCGAATCCACCGACGCCTTCTTCGCCTGGGGTGGTTCGAGGAGGAAGGACGCGCCGTCGGAAAGGTTTGTGAGTCGCGCGAGGAAGAGACTCCCCTTGCCGATGATCATGGCCCTTCTGATTCGCCCCTCATTGATCCAGTCGCAGGCGTGCCCCACAAAGGGAACCCCCGAGGGAATATGCCCCTGGGTGTGGGCGAATCCGGGAATGCCCCGCTGTTTGACGAATTCGTTCATTTCGGCTTTTTCGAGCTGTTTCTTCATGACCGCCAGGGCGGCAATCATCTTGAAATTCGCCTCGGGAACGTTTCCAGCCCCGGCGGGGACGGTGATTTCCGGAATCTGAAGCTCCGCTGCGTACTTGTCCACATCGGCAAAGCCGAGTCCGAGCTTCTGCAGGGGATCCCAGACGAGAGCCCCCGTGATGGCCTGAGGCGCTGCCCCTGCCGCAACCGTGTGTTTTCCCAGGGCATCCAGGCGCATCACCGGACTGACGCCGTCCTCGGGAGTGAGGAGCACGGCGAAATTACCGAGACAGTCCTCCAGAGAAGGAAGACCTTTCTTTACGTGATCCCGGCTGTTCATGCAAAGCTTCGGAACCGCGCCACCCGCAAGGACGACGCAGTTCTTCCGCGCCCCGGCGGCGACCTGGGATGCTCCGGCGATCATGGCGTTCACCGGACCGGCGCAGAAAGCCCGCACATCGAAGCCGCTGGCGTTGACGCATCCCGCAATCTCCGCCACCGCCTTGGCGAAGTTTCCTCCGCCCCGCTGGTTCATGTCCCCCGCAGCCTCTTCGGAGCATTCCACAACGAAATCCACGTCCTCCGGGGCGATACCCGCGTTTTTGAAAAGGTGCAGAAGGGCAAGCACGCCTCCGGCCTTGCAGGCAAGATTCTCCAGGAGCACGTAGGCTTCGAGGCATTCGTCCACATCATGTCCCTGACGCACGCATCCCACGGGAACTTCTCCGAAATAGAGCGGCAGCGCATGATGCATCTCCGCCTCACCCCGGATCTCCTCGGGGGAATGCCCTTTTTCCAGACGGGCCAGAAGAGCGGGCGTCATGAAAGGGTGTGCGGCCAGCTTCTCCCGAATCCTGGCGGCGAAGGACTCCTCGAGCCAGATCAGATCGAAGACGTCGCACATGTCCAACAGCCCGAGAAATTCATCCTCGGGCATGATCTCGCCGTATTTGCCGAACCGCGACGCACCTTCCACGCGATGGGCATACCAGGGCTGGGGGTGTGCCTCCAGGGCGTTCAGATCCATGCCGCCGATATAGGCCTGGTTGGCCGGATAGGCCAATGCTTCGTCGAACCGCTGCAGAGTGCCGGGAAGTTGCTTCAGGAACTCCGAGTCTCCCTTCGTTTTTCGTTCCACATAAGGGGTATTGCCGTAGTGCAGAGCGAGCTCAGGCACGTGGTTCAGGCAATAGGCGTATCCCTTGACGGCAACGTTGGACATGCGAATGCCTCCTCTTGACAATGGTAAAAAAGGGCCGGGAGGGTATCCCCGGCCCTCTGTTCATTCGGAGAAGACGGTCTGTTCCGAAATCTCCGTTTGAAGCGCCTTGAGTGCCTTGTCGACGAGTTTCCGGCGGATGATTTTTTCCTCCACCGGCGTTTTCGTGGGATCTCCGAGAGGATGGGGAATGGCAACGGCGGGAATGATCCGGTTCGCGCCGACGGTGAGAGAGATGGGAACGATCGTGCACACGTGCACCACCGGGAATCCTGCGCGTTCGATTTCCTTGACCATCGTTGCGCCGCAACGAGTGCAGGTTCCTCAGGTGGAGGTGAGAATCACCGCGTCCACGCCATCTTTCTTGAGTTTCGCCGCGATTTCAGCCCCGAAGCGCTTGGCATTGGCCACGGGCGTTCCGTTGCCTACAGTAGTGAAGAATTTCCCGTAGAGCTTCTTGAAGACACCCTCTTTTTCCATCTCCCGCATCACGTCAACGGGAAGCACCCGGTTCGGGTCGTTGTTGGCGTAGGTGGGGTCATAACCACCGTGGGCCGTCTCGTGGCTGGAAGCGGTGAGGAGGTCGAACTCCTCGAGACCGTATTCGCCGTACTTGGTAGCGCTGGAGGCCTCGATATGGTCGGGGTTTCCCTTGGGGCAGATGCCTCCGGAAGTGACCAGCGCAATGGTGGCATTCGCCAGATCCTTCAGGGGTGGATTCGGGGCAACCCTGTCGAAGACCGGCATGGGATACTCCGTGACGAAGGGCTTCCCCGCGAGCTTGTTCACCAACATCTCCACGGCGCGCTCCGCGCCCGTAACATCGGTGAAGAAATTCTTCCGAAGCCCCTGCTCGAGGTACCCTTCCGCCTCCGGAGAGCCCAGTTCCTCTTTCCGGAGGAGCTTCAGCACAAGGCGAGCCATGGCGGGAACCGCATCCTTCATGCCCCGGGCACTGTCAGCGGTCTTCGCGATGACGGCGCTCTTGCGGAACATGTCCACTCCCGGGTTCTCCGGGTACATGCCGGTCACAGCGGGAATGCCGAGCTCCTTGGACACGGCTGCGCACACCGCACCCGCCGCGGTTCCGTAACGCCCGGCGTTGAAGGCCGGTCCCGCAACCACCGCGTCGGGATTGCAGCTCCGGATCATCTGGAGAATGTCCGCGGTGGCCTTCTCCAGATTTTCCGCGAAATAACCGTCACCGCAGATCACTGTGGCAACCACCTGGGCTTCGCTGCCGAGAGCGGCCGCAAGAGCCTGCCCGGGGCCGACCACGCCCTGCCGCAGTTCCGGGGGAACGTCCGCCTTGTCCTCTCCCCCGATTCCGGCAAAGAACTGGTTGATATAATGCACTACACGGAAGGACATGAGGTTCCCTCCTCCATTTCGTTCCCAGAATTACAGGGGATATTTGGCGTACTGTTCCCGCATGTTTTTGACGGCCTGGCCCAGTTTCTCCGTGTCGAGGACCATTTCCATCATGCTGATCTGTTCCTCCCAGGCGGCCTCATCGGCCTCCTGGCGGATCTCAGGCTCAAAGACGTGATAGACCGCAAGCCCCAACGGGGCTCCAGCCAGAGGACCTGCGTAAGTGGGATCGCCGTTGGTCACCGTTTCGGCATAGATCTCGGCGCCTTCCGCATCGGAAGAACCAAGAACAACCACGACGTTTTCCGCACCGAACTTTTCAGCGGCGTCCTTGACACGCTGCTGATTCTGCAGGTCCATGGCTCCCGCGGCGGTTCAGACGAAGCACTCCGTCACCGAGAAAACGACGTCCGCGCCGCTGTTTTTCAGGCACACTTCCATGGCGGGTCCCGCCACGCCGTCCCGTTCGCCGAGAAGGATCAATTTCTTTCCGGCCAACGCTCCCATGGTTCCACCTCCTCATTTCTCCTCATTTCAATGCGTCTCTCCGGATGAGAAAACGCATCGGGCCTCTTCCGCGCCGCCAGGCGGCACCGGAATGATCACTTCGTGCAGGTGCTGATCCTGGAAAACCCGAGTTCGCTCGTCGCTCCCGTGATAGCCTGCAATTCCACGAGGAGAGAGCCATCCTCCCGAAGAGCACCTTCATATCCACCGGCAATGACGTTGACGAACGTGGGGAAACCGATGACCTTCTCCATGGGAGGCAGGAGGATCATCTCGTTGGCGTTGCCCCCTGTCACCACCGCATCCGCCTCTTTACAGGCATCGGCCAGAGACTGGCTCGCACCGTCCCGACCGGCGTACTCGTCGGTGATGAGCACCGTCTTCATTCCCGAGTTTTCCGCCTTGCGACAGTTCATGATCAGATCCGTATCGGGATTGCCGAATCCTTCTTCGCTGATGATCAACCCTTCCACACCAAGCATGGAGGCGAGTTTTACCGCGTAGGAGGAGCTGCGTTTCTTGTCCGCGAGCGTGACATTCTCGTTGGTAATGATGCACCCCACGAAATTGATGTCCCTGCCGTGCCGTGCATAGAGCGCACGAATCACGGGGTTGTTCTGGTGCGAAAAGGTGCTGTTCTTGTCGCAGGCAGAGACGCAGTTCCCCGACACGATGGCCCCGTCCATCACCTCGTTGGGATGGATCAGCGTGGGAATGATCCTTTTCGCGTCCACGCCGTATACATAGGTGTCATGAAGCAACCCCTGGGATTGGAGCATGTAGAGATAGGCGACCTTGGGCAGACCCGCATGGGCAGTCATGGCCACGTTGAAAGGCGGCAGCTCGTAGCTCTCCACCACATCCGCCCTGGCGGTCTTCACCGCCGAGGCAAGATAATGGGCGACCCGGAATCCTGCCGTGCGGCAGGCGCTTTCGTAGTCGTGTTTTTCCAACCCCTCCACGGGAGTGAAAACCAACACCAGGTTGAATGTCCCGGAAAAGGGCGTGTAGGCAGCGCCCGGACCGGACATGTCCACAATACCCTCCTGAAAACCCACGATCTGCCCGCAGGTAACCACTGCGGCGCCGTCGAGCACAAGGGTCTTGCCGCTTCCGACGGTCTCCACGTCGCCGATGAAACCCGGGAACACTTCTCCCGGCCCCTCGAGCTTGCACCGGGGCTGCACCACATCCTTCACGGGCGTGATACGCGTCCGTTCTCCCGGACGGGCCACATCGACGGCAACCTCGGCAAAGCGGGAATCCGTGCGGAGCATTTCCAGAACAGCCTTTTCATCGACCGTGAGCACACCACCCTTCAGGGCAGTGACGGATCCCAGTTCCAATCCGGTAATGCTGATCTTGTGCAGTTCCAGTCTCACCGCTTGTCCCCCCCAACGGGATGTTACGCCTGCAGGAGTTTCTCCGTGTTCTCCCGGATGGATTCGAGGGTTACCTCTCCCCCGGTGATACGGGATGCGATTTCTCCTGCCTTATAGAAAAGAAACGTGGGTACGCCCATGACCTTGAGGGAAATGACCAGTCGGCGATTTTCCGCCACATTCAGCTTGCAGAAGGCCACTCGCCCTTCGTACTCTTTCGCCAACTCCTCCACCTGGGGCAAAAGAGCCAGACAGGGACCGCATTTCGGCCCCCACAGGTCCACCACCACCGGGATCTCACTCTGAAGCACGACACTGTCGAACGATTCCTTGTCCACCTCGATCACTCTCATCACCTCCTTTCCGCAAGCGGTCCCCTCGCGTCGTCCCCTGCCCCCCGCAAAGGAACAACGCGTCTTTGCACAACCGAAGAAAGACGCCATCTTCCCCTTCGGAAAGCGTGACGTGCGTCACAGAGAAAAAGAGCGGAAAAAGAACATTTTCTCCTAAGGGATCCAAAGACGATCCCGAAGAAGACTTTCCTTCATGAGTTCCATATCGAGAAAAGCCAGGTCCTCCAGCGTGTTCGAAGCAAAACCAGCATCCGCCACCGAGGTTTTCTTCGGAAGGGCATGAAACGCAAGGGCTTCCTCGAGCAGTTTGAGGGAATCCATATCGACCGGCGCGGGGAAAAGAGAAGGTTTTTGTAGAAGAACGGAACGGAACGGTTGCTGCAACGGACGGAAGTTGCCGTAGAGAGGATGCGTGAGAAGGCGCCATCCCTGGTGGACGAGATCTCTCGCAGCGACAAAAACATCCTGCGCCGTCCCCTCGATGAAACGGGAAGTGGACACATGTCCAACGATGCGGGCGTTGTTGGTCACCAACAAAACATTGACAGACATAGGTCATTCCCCCTTTTACGGGACGACGGCCTACTCTGTCCTGGTGCCCCGGAGATTCGCGCGGGCGCGCTTGCTCCTTAGGCGGGCGCGGGCACGCCCTTTCCAGAGATCCCTCCCGCCGCAATCCTTCCGCCTGAGAGATTCAGCCCGTGGGCCTTGCACCTTCGGCGCTCCGCATCCTCTTTCAGCCGGTTTCCGGAATACGGAGACTCTCTTGCGACGCTCTTCGGGATGAGCCATTTCGTATCAATCATACCACTTGTTCACAAAAGGTCAAGAAAAGAAGCCATTTCATTTTCTTATGAAAACTATTCTCTATCGGCATGCCTTGGCAATCGAATTCTTTTTTGTTTCAGATTCTAACACCTCCGTGTTTTCGGAAAGCGTGGCTTGCCAAAAACACGGAGGCATCCATCAGTTCAGAGGTATTCCCTTCCGAAAGAACTGTCCCCTGGCACTACCACTTGAGCCCCGAGAAGAAGATATAGCCGATGGCCACGGGAGCGACGACACGGCAGATCCACACCCAGGCGGTCATGAGACCGAAAGGAATGGTGCCGTTGTTGGTGACTTCCTTCTCGGCTCCGTCAAGCCATACCCATCCCACGAAAAGGGAGATGAAAATTCCGCCGAGGGGCAGAAGGATGTTTGAGGAGAGGAAATCCATGGCATCCAGAAAATCCTTGCCCGCCACTTTGGGGATGTGCCCTCCCAAGGAAAGCGCGGAGGGCACGCCCAGAAGGAAAATCACCAGCCCGAGCAGCCACGCCGCTTTGCAGCGGCTCCAGCCGAGTTCGTCCTTGAAGTAGGCAACGCAGACCTCGAGAAGCGAAATGGCGGAGGTGATGGCCGCGAGAAAGAGCAGGAAGAAGAAGAGCGCCGACCAGATCATGCCGCCGGGCATCTTGGCGAACACGCTGGGAAGGGTGATGAAGGTGAGGCCCGGGCCCGCGCCGGGCTCGACGCCGAAGGCGAACACTGCGGGGAAGATGACGAGCCCCGCCAGGAAGGCCACGGCCGTGTCGAGGAAGGACACCGTCACGGCGGAGGAGGGAAGCACTTCCTTCTTTGACAGATAACTGCCATAGGTGATCATACACCCCATGCCGAGGGAGAGGGAGAAGAAGCCCTGTCCCAGTGCGGCGAGGAAAACACCTCCGTGCACCTTGGAGAAATCGGGTTTGAGGTAGAATTCGAGTCCCTTGGCCGCACCCTCGAGCGTGACCGAACGGAAGATGAGAATGACGAGAATGACGAAGAGTCCCGGCATCATCCATTTGCAGTACTGCTCAATGCCGCTCCCGATCCCCTTGTAGACGATCCAGATGGTCATGAGCATGAAGATGGCCTGCCAGAGGATGACCTGGGTGGGATTGCTCACGAAGGCGCCGAAGGCATCTCCCGCCTTCCCCTCGGCGGCGATGGCGATAAGCCCCGTAAAGGATTTGACCATGTAGGCGAGAGTCCACCCGGCCACCA
This sequence comes from Synergistaceae bacterium UBA5560, assembly GCA_002425685.1. Lineage (GTDB taxonomy): Bacteria > Synergistota > Synergistia > Synergistales > Aminiphilaceae > Aminiphilus. The sequence continues at coordinate 55,022 of DIMS01000015.1, forward strand.
CGCCGTAGAACGAAAGAATGATGAATCCTGCGATGACGCCCATCCATCCCACGAGGGGCCAGGCGCCTCCCCGGATCTTCTTGAAGGAACCGACCGCGTTGAGTCCTGCGTTGCGTCCGATGGCGAACTCCGCCAGCATGACCGAGACTCCGATGGTGAAGACGATGGCGAGATAGATGACAACGAAGGCGCCGCCGCCGTTGGCTCCGACCATATAGGGGAACTTCCAGATGTTCCCGAGCCCCACGGCGGATCCCGCCGCCGCTAAAATAAAGCCTATCCTGCTGCCCCACTGTTCGCGCTGTTCGATCCCGTTGCTCATGATCCCCCTCCTCGATGTCTCAAAGTCGTACATGTACGACGCGCAAACATCTCCAGTTTCAAGGACTCCGGTACCGATACCGTTCTTTCTCTCGTATCACCTCCCCTGCCTCCACTTTGAACCGCACATATTTCCCTGTATTTTAGTACAAGCCAAAAGCCAAGACAATGGTCCCTTCAGGAGGTACAATACTTTCAGGAATGCAAACAGTGAGAAGCCCCATCGGAACAGCGGTCCCGCCGGGGCCAATCTCGATACTCCAAGGAGAAAATCCCATGTGCCTTGCAATTCCCCATCGAATCGTAGCCATCACGGACGAACGGACCTGCCGCGCCCGGGCGGGAACCGCAGAAGTCCTCGTCAGAACCGATCTGCTCTCCTCCGTGCAGATCGGCGACAGCATTCTGGTCCATGCCGGCTTCGCCATCGAAAAGCTCCAGGAAGAGGACGGGCGGGAACTGGAGTCTCTCTGGGAAGAGATCCGTGCGCTCGAGGCGACTCTTTCCCCGGAGCCGGTCTCCGATTTCACCGACATTTCCCCCGGTATGTCCGATGGCTCCGAGCGCATGAATCATGCCTGAACGGACAGTTCCCTTCTTCGGCGGTCTCGTCTCGCGTCCGACGACCCTCATGGAGGTCTGCGGTACCCACACGGTCTCCATCTTCCGGAACGGCATCCGATCCCTTCTCCCCAAGGAACTCACGCTCCTCTCCGGCCCCGGATGCCCCGTGTGCGTCACCGACCAGAGCGAGATCGACGCGGCTCTTTCTCTGGCGTCTCTTTCCGGAGTGACCGTCACCACCTTCGGAGACCTGTTGCGCGTTCCCGGACGGGATGGCTCTCTCCTGGACGCGAGGGGACGGGGCGCGGACGTGCGTATCGTCACCTCTGCCTCTCAGGCGCTGGAGACAGCCCTCAGGGAACCGGAACAGCAGGTGGTCTTCCTTGCGCCGGGCTTCGAGACCACCGCGCCGTCCACAGCGGCGGTCGTTCTGGAGGCGGCGGAAAAAAAGGCGACCAATTTTTCCGTCCTCTCCCTCCACAAACTCGTCCCTCCCGTGCTGCGCGTTCTCGCGGCCGATCCCGAGCTGGCCGTGGATGGACTGCTTCTTCCCGGTCACGTGAGCGTCATCCTCGGCGAAGCGCCCTATTCCTTCCTTCCCGAGCGATACGGCATCGCTTGCGTCATCGCCGGCTTCGAGGCCGAAGAAATTCTGTTCGGCCTGACGGAACTGCTTCGGCAGATCCACACGAACAGACCAACGGTGCGCTCCCTCTACGGAAAAGCGGTGCGCCCGGGAGGCAACGTGAGAGCCCGAGAACTGATGGAGCGTGTGTTTCTCCCTGTGGACGCGCCGTGGCGGGGACTCGGCGTGATTCCTTCCTCCGGGCTCGCCCTGCGGAAAGAATTCCGTCCGTGGGACGCCACGCAACGCTTTCCTCTCCCGACAATCCCCGCGCAGGAGGAGACGGGGTGCCGCTGCGGCGACATCCTCACAGGAAAATTGACTCCTCCGGAATGCCCGCTCTTCGACAATCCCTGCACTCCCGCATCGCCGGTCGGCCCCTGTATGGTCTCCAGCGAAGGAAGTTGCGCCGCCCACTATCGCTACGCCCTGCGAGGCACACCATGAGTCGCCTCACCCTCGGACACGGCAGCGGCGGAAGACTGACCCAGCAGCTCGTGCACCGTATCGCCGGGTGCTTTCCCCTGAGCGGGCACGACATGGAGGATTGCGCCATCGCACCGGACGGCTCGGGGGCGACCATGGACGGATTCACCGTCACGCCCCGCTTCTTTTCGGGGGGCAACCTCGGCAAGCTCGCCGTTTGCGGTGCCGCGAACGACCTCGCCGTCCGCGGCATTCGTCCGGAACAGCTTCTGCTCAGTGTCATCGCGGAAGAAGGATTCGACGAAGAGGAACTTCTGGAGCATTTCCGGAGCGCCGGAGCCGTGTGCGGTGCTCTGGAGATGCGACTCGTTGGGGGGGACACCAAAGTGGTTCCCCGAGGAGCCGTGGACGGGCTCTTTCTCTCCGCCTGCGCCCTGGGCAGAGAAGAACCCCGCAGAGAAGAACAACTCGGAGCCGCCAGGCTGCAGCCCGGGGACACGCTCCTCCTCACCGGCCCAGCCGGACGGCACGGCGCGACCATCGCCGCGGCACGCTACGAACTGAACGTTCCGGGACTCGCCAGCGATTGCGCCGCCTTGTGGCCGTTGCTTGCTCCCCTGCTTTCCCTCCCCGGGCTCCGGGCCATGCGGGATTGCACCCGGGGAGGCGTGGGAACCGTCCTCTGCGAATGGGCGGAAAGCCGCCACCTCGGCATCTCCGTGGAGGAAAGAACCTTTCCGGCCGATCCGGGAGTTGTCTCCGTCGCCGATCTTCTCGGCTTGGATCCCCTCTATCTCGCCTGTGAAGGAACCGCCGTCGTGGCAGTCGCTCCCGGCGACGCCGCCGAGGCGCTCCGCCTCCTCCGCAGCCACCCTCTCGGGACTGAGGCTGCGGCAATCGGCATCGTCACGGAGAACCATCCGAACCTGGTGAGCCTGACCACCCACATCGGAGGCCGGCGCCTCGTGGACATGCCCGTGGGCGAACTACTCCCCCGCATCTGCTGACCGGAAGCGGCAACGAGCGTACTCAAACGGATCTGACTGTTTCAGCCCGATCCGCAACGTCTCTGCCGCCGCAGTCGCCTCCGACGCGGCCAGCACCATGGACACCATGGAGTTTCCGGATCCCCCGGTACGCCATCTGCGCGGAAACGAGGGATAAAAGTCCAGGCGGACCACTTCCGCCTCAACGGCTCGAACCTGTTCAGGGAATGCGGAAGACACTCGACCACGGCGGGGCTCATGTCGGCGGAGAGCCGAAACGAACCCCGCCGTGCGTTCCGGCGCTTCCGCCACAATTCCGCCGGAGATGCCCGAACCCATTACCTCCTGTTGAACAGGAACAGGGGAACAAGAAGGAAAAGCATTCCCGGCACAACACCGGTCGAGCAGCCGCCGCCACCGCCACCACCAGGTCGGGGAGTGGGAGAGGCGGTAGGAGTTCCCGTGGGTGCACCACCCATCGCGGCGGCGACGTTCAGATCGCCCCCCGTGGCAACCTTTCCTGCCAGCTCGGTGTTGACGTTCACCGCGCCGAGAATGCGAGCCTTGATCTGTGCCGCCGTCTCCGTGGGATATCGGGCCGCCAGAAGCGCCGCCGCTCCCGTCACGTAGGGTGCGGCCATGGATGTTCCGTCCCACGAAGCGTAACCGCCGTCGGAAGTGGTGCTGAGGATATGGACGCCCGGGGCGGCGAGATGCACAAAGGTCGGGCTGTAGTTGGAAAAGTCTCCTCTCGCGCCGGAGTCGTCGATGGCCGCAACGGTGATCATCCCGTCGAACTGGAAGCAGGCCGGATAGGGACGCTCGCCTCGGTAGTCATAGTCCGGGTTCTCCGGGTCCGACCCAGGGCCGCCGGGATTATCGATGTCCTGGTATTCGTTTCCCGCAGAGACCACGACGAGAACACCCGCGTCACAGACCGCCTTGATCACCGCGCCCAGGGGGTCGGCCTCCGGGTTCACAAAGGGCGGATTCCACCCCCCCAGAGACATGTTGACCGCCCGGACGTTCAAGCCTCGGTTTTTCTGGTCCAGTGCATAATTCAGGGCTTCGATGATCTCGGCATCCGAACCTCCGTCATTGCCGTCGAACACTTTCCCCGACAGGAGTTTCACGCTCCAGTTCACTCCGGCCACGCCCACGCCGTTGTCGCCGACAGCGCCGATGCTCCCCGATACATGCGTTCCGTGCCCATCCTCATCGTCCATGATGTCCGTCGGATCAGGGGTTCCGTCGAGGCAGTTCTTCCCCCTGTTGCCGTCCAGGTCCCGGCCCATGTTCGCCCCGAGGTCCGGATGGTCGTACGTGATCCCTGAGTCGATCACCGCCACATACACCGAGTCGCTTCCCGTGGTGGAATCCCACGCGGCGGGAGCACCGATGCGCTCCATTCCCCAAAGTTCCCCGTAGCGCGGATCGTTCGGCACGGCCGAGCGATGTCTGATGTAGTTGGGGCGTGCGCTCAGCACCGCGGGGTTGTTCTCGAGTGCTGCAAGAAGTTCCTCCGTGCTTTTTCCGACGGAACGAAGATGGACGATGGTCTGTCCTGTCGTCGCGGAAAACGCGGCGTAGGTTCCGACCGCCTCGGCTCCGACGGAGCGGGCGAAGGCCGATGCCCGAGAGGCCAGGGCCGCCTCGAAGGCTCCTTTTTCCGCACGGACCGCTTCGGAGAACCCGCCTTCGAGAAGCACCAGAGCCTCCCCGGGCACAAACGAGGCGGCGGAGGCCATCGATCCGGAAATCAAAAGAAATGGTAGAATGAAAAGAAGCGACAGGACAAAAGCGAATTTTTTCATGGGAGATCACCACTTTCGCCAAAATTTTGACCACAACGCCAAAGAAAGCCCATCCCGCTTCGACACGCTGTTCCGCGGTTGCATGGTGCCGCACTTCCGGAAGCCTGGTACGGTAAATTCCCCGTCGGTGTTTTCTCGAAACGACGGAGCCGCCTCAGAAAAACACGCGCCCCGCCGAGAGGGCCCCAAGGGGCAGGGCATCCCGTCCGCACAACGTGTAATGCCTCACGGTGCGGAGAGCAGTTTTTTTTCTCTGTTCGGCGCCACCGACTCGATCAGGAGATCCTGATCGAGCAGGGACAACAGTTTGTCCGCCACGTTCGAGTCTTTGGCCGCCAAATCGCTCCGGACGTGGAACATTCCCTTTCCCGTCGTCTCGGCAATCGCATCGAAAGCCCGGACCACCGTGAGTCCGTAGCGATTCGCCAGATATTCCCCCTGCATTTCGAGCATCAACGCCGCAAGAGCGCGGCGTGTCGCTCCGGTATTTCCCTGAATCGCCGCCTTGGGGTGGAACATCACGAGATATTCCCCGGGGACGCTCTTCTCCTGCGAATCAGTTCCACCGGCACTCTTCGTCTCCGCCTTCCCCTGAGAAGGCACGCAGAACACCAACCCCATCACGAGCAATACCAGAAATCGCACCATTCCGCTCCCTTTTCGCCTCCGGCCATGAAAAATTCCCACACACACTCCCCCCCTCCCTCGAAACAGCAACGGTCACACGCACACTACACGATATTCACCGGCATTCGGGGTNNCCCGCCACATCCGAAAATCTGAAATTTTTTCCGCCGCATCGCGGCCGCACATACGGCGATGTGCCACAGGAAAAACACCCACCGGCCGGAACAAAAGAAAAAAGAGTGGGCGCGAAAAAGAGTAAAACTCTTTTCCCCGCCCACTCTATCATTTCTCCAGTTGTTATGCCGATGTCCCCACCGCTCCCTCGAGGGCTCCGATCAATTCCTCCAGAAAGGTCCGGAGAGCCTGACGCAGGCCGTCCGAGGGCTCCGTCTCCACCGGCGTCCAGCCCGCAAACCACTTCGGCGCCTCAATGGGCTCCAGAGTAGCGCCCTCTGTGCCGCGCAAACGGAACCAGTCGCCTTCCTCGTTCATGTAGTAACGGCTGGTGCCGCCCTGAAGCGGCTCCGGCGAAACCACCTCCCGGTAGGACACGCCGTCGATCTCCGTCCACTCTCCCCACTGATAGGAGAGATTCGGCGTCCCGCCCGTCACGGGCGTCTCCTCCTCCCCGTCGAGAGACGGGGGCCCCCCCATCTCGGAGGAATACCACGCGGGAGTCTCGATGGGAGTGAGCACCGCCCCCGAACAGGACGCGAGGCTGTACCATCCTCCCGCCTCGTCCATGTAATACGCAGGCCCTCCCCGCTGAGTCCCCTCCGGCGGATAGGCCCGGCAATACTTCGCTCCGTCCACCTCCACCCAATCCCCCCATTGAAGCACACCCTCCTCGCCCGGAGGGGTCAGCTCCCAGGATGGAACGGGTTTTACGGTGAAAACAGGCCCGTCCGTGATTGGAAACGGCGAGGATTTCGCCGAGGCGGCAAGGGCTTTCTCCACCAGGCTTTCAAACACCGGAGAGAGTGTTCCTTCGCCGCTGTCCCCGTCTCCCTTCAGAGACACTTCCTGGTCGCGAAGCTTCTGTCGTATCTCCGCGAGCCTCGCCACATTCTGTTCCGTCAACAAAGACTGCACGCCGCTCCATTTCGGATCGGACACGTCCCATTCCCCCGTTTCCTCGGCGAGTTGTGCCGGAAAAATCGTCCCTGTCCCACAAGCAACGCTCCACCGCTCCGTTTTCCGTTTCGGTCGTGACGCAACCGGACTTGACGAACCGGCCCGCAGAAAACGCGGGAGCGAAAACCAAAATCTTCCCCGGGAAAACTTCCGCTGAGCGCGGGGTGGTCCGAGCTGCCGCACACTTCGATTCAATGCGACAAGCGCACCTCTATGAACATGAAAATTACCGGGCGAACAGTACCTAATGATAACCTGAAAATTTAATTCGCCCCTTCTCGGACTTGCCGTCTCATCATCGAAAGTATGAAAGATCGTTGACAGTACAAAAGCCGGAAAGCCGCCTCGAACACTGCGGCGGCTTTCCGGGACAGTACAGATGCTTTTCCCGCGGCACTCTCCCCCCGAGAAAAAAGACGGGAGCCCGCGGTGTTCTCTCCCAAGAGTGTCCTGCGCTAGCGTTTTCCGCTCAACAGGAGCAACGGAACCAGAAGCAGAAGCATGCCGGGCACGACACCCACGGAACAACCGCCGCCGCCACCACCACCGCCGGGCTGGGGCGTGGGAGACAATGTGGGCGTAATCGTTCCGGTGGGCGTGATCGTAACAAGTGCATCGAGCGCCTGATCCACCTGGATCCGCGACTTGGTGATGTTGTTCCGGTCATCCGTCACCGCAACCCCCGTACTTAGCAGTGCGTTGACAATTTCCGTCACGGAGGCGGAAGAGACTTTCGAGCGAAGGGCCGCGAACGCCCCCGCCACGTGGGGTGCCGCCATGGACGTTCCCTGCCATCCTTCGAACGTACCTCCCGGAACAGAAGATTTGATGCCCCCATCTCCGGGAACGACGATATCGTCATAGGTCTGCCCTCCCGGAGCCAAAAGCGTCAAAAACGACGCGCTGTTGGAATAGCGCGCCACTTGATCGTTCTTCGTGGTGGCTCCAACGCTCACCGCCGTGGAAATGCACGCGGGAGAACCGATGGAATCGACGTACCCTTCATTGCCCGAAGCAATAACCGTTGCGATGCCCACGGAGCGCAGATTGTCGATGAGGGCCTTCTGGGGCGCCTTCTCAACGTCGCAGGTGTTGAAGTGCTGATCTCCTCCGAGGCTCATGTTCACCGCGGCGATGTTGTAGGTGTTCCGGAGGTTATAGATTCGCTCCAGCCCCTTCATCCAGTCCGAATCATATGTAAGAGCGCAAGGGGCATTGCCGTCGCAATAATCATCGCTGTCAAACCGGGAGAAAACCTGAACGGCAATGATTCCCGCGTCCGGAGCGACACCGGTGGCGGCGGCCCCGTCAATGGTACCCCGTCCGGCCACAATGCCCGCCACGTGGGTGCCGTGATCACACCCATCAACACTACACTGAACGCCCGAACCGGCCGCCGTGGATTCCGTCACACCACCCGGACAAACCGTCGTCGCATTATGCGGTGGATAATTACTGGAATAGCATGCCTCGGAGACAACTTTTCCGGTCAGAAAAGAGTGTGTTTTGTCCACGCCCGTATCCAGAACCGCAACGACCTGTCCGCTTCCCGTGGCACCCTCCGCAACAAGATTTGCTCCACCGATAAGAGGCACACTTTGAGGAAGAAGTGGCTTACTTATTTTATCCTCCTGAATTGAAATCACATTCCCATCGGCGACAAGCGCTGTAAGCTCATCCGCATTAACTCGCAAAGCAAGATAGGGAACCGTTTCGAAACGCTTGACTCCACGGGGAGAAAATCCCTTCGCGGTGAGGCTCGCCAGTACATTTTCCTGTCCTCCGGCAATGGCACTTCGCTGATTTGCAGCCTGGAAGACGGAAAGAGAGCCCTCTGGGGAAAATTCCGCCTTGAAGCCGACGATGACGGGTACCTCTCCCTGTTTTTCAACGAGCTTCGAAAGAGCCGAAAGCGTCTCCGACGAAACCGCAGCAAATGCATTCACGGAAGAGAGCAACACCACCAATGCCACAAAAACAAAAACGGTACCCATTACTTTCAAGGTCGATTTCCCATCACCTCGATTGTCCTTCAGGCACATTCCAGACCACTCCCCTCTCGTCGAAAAAACCCAAACACACGTTTCCTCTTGCCGCGTCCATCAACATGCTCTTATTCTCGAATTTCACGACGTCCCGGACGTCCCTGAAATTCCGGATGGTGCCGACAGGGAATCCTCCCGGAGAGAAAGTACCTCCTGATCCCTGACCAGCAGCCAGAACCCCGCCTCGTCGACAATCACGGCAAAGAAGGGGATCGTTTCGAAGGTTTTCAGAGTTTGCCTGTCAAATCCCGTATTTTCCAGAAGTCGCTCCAAAACCCGCCGCCTCACGATACCGATCTGCTCCCGTTGCTTCAGAACGGCTTTAGGACCTTCCAATTCGCCCTCGGGGCGAAAGGGGACGCGCAATTCCACAAGAAGCCGCACGTTTCCTTCCTTCCGTACCTGCTCGAAAAGCAATCCCAAGTGTCTTGCTTCCTCCTGCGCGCGCTCCGTCCCGGATTTGCCGGGAGCAGCCTCCGCCCATCCGGAAACCAAGCAGAGAAGAGCGAAACACAAAAAACTACAAAACAGAACACCCATGGCGGACATTTTCCACGCGGACACCACATGCAGTTTTGCTCTCATTTCTTCACCTCCTCCGCTATCGCGCTCTCGCATCAAAGCAGCAGGAAACCTTTAAATCACTCTAGCAGAAAACGCTCTCTCTTTGCAGTGTCTTTAGACCCATTTTTCTTCGTTGCAGTGTAGCTCTTCCGCGAAGCGGGAATCGGTGCCGTCTGAAAGCGAGAGGGGCTCCCC
>DIMS01000047.1:0-229 GCA_002425685.1 Synergistaceae bacterium UBA5560
CCGGAGCGCATCAATCCCGGGGACAGAAATCACCGAGTGCATACCATCGTGAAGGTCGTCAGCGGCGAGGACCCAAAGACCCTTGAGGCTGTCGCTGAGGTGTACGGGGCCGTTGTCGAGGCGGGAGTGCACGCCTGCCCGAGCATCCGCGTCGCCGAAGCGGCCAAGGTGATCGAGAACACCCAGCGGGATCTGAACATCGCCCTCATGAACGAACTGGCCCTTCTCT
>DIMS01000047.1:244-6091 GCA_002425685.1 Synergistaceae bacterium UBA5560
AAGTGGAACTTCCTTCCCTTCCGGCCGGGCCTCGTGGGGGGGCACTGCATCGGCGTGGATCCCTACTATCTCACCTTCAAGGCGGAGGAATTGGGGTACATTCCCCAGGTCATCCTCGCCGGACGGCGCATCAACGACGACATGGGGCGCTTCGTGGCGCGGAAGACGGTGAAACTTCTCTCCCGGGCCGGATATTCTCCCCGCGAGGTCCGGGTGGGCATTTTCGGCCTCACCTTCAAAGAGAATGTGCCGGATCTGCGCAACAGCCGTGTGCCGGACATTGTGGAGGAACTCCGTTCCTTCGGCATCGCGCCGCTCGTAACGGATCCTCTTGTCACGAGTGCCGAGGCGGAGCGGGAGTACGGTTTGGCCCTCACGCCTCTTGAGAACATGCGCGAGCTGGACGCGGTGATCCTCGCCGTGGCGCACGACGACTACCGGGAGCGGGAAAGTACCTTTTTCGAGGAGGTACTGCGGAAGCGCAAGGGGATTTTCGTGGACGTGAAATCCCTCTTCGAACGAGGCACCTTCGGGGAGGACGTGCTCTACTGGAGCTTGTAGGGTGGAGAGCACCTCGTCGGCCGGTACGCGCGTGTTGCTGCAACACAACATGGCGCGTGATGGTGTGTTCTCCATACTGAAGCGGTGTACGCGCATCGATGGGCGTCGGCGTCGCCAAAAGCGGCGCCCATGATGGCGTCATCGTTCGTGATCGGTGTTGCGGTATGTCGTGTGCTTTTTGTGTCTGCGGTGCGTCCGTAAGGTGGAGGAGGCGAGGCGCCGAGATCTTCCGAGACGCCTCCCTGAGAGGAGCGATTTTGATGACCGAAGAAAAATTTCACGGAAGCGCCTGCGGAAGCATTTTCCCCTACGGCCTTCCCCGGCCCGTTCTGGACGATCTGTTCGCCTCGCCGCGGTGTTGGCTCGTCACCGGCGCCGCCGGGTTCATCGGCTCCAACCTTGTGGAGGCTCTGCTGCGCCTTTCCCAGCGCGTGGTGGGGCTCGACAACTTCGCCACGGGGCACCGCAGAAACCTGGAGGATGTCCTGGCCTCCTGCGGTGATGAGGCGGCGAAGCGTTTCCGTTTCGTCGAGGGGGATATCCGCAACGCCGCTGCCTGTCGCGAGGCCTGCGATGGAGTGGACGTGGTGCTCCATCACGCCGCCCTCGGAAGTGTCCCCCGCTCCTTAGAGGATCCCCTGACCAGTCACGAGGTGAACGTGGACGGCTTCGTGCACATGCTCCTCGCCGCCCGGGACGCGAGGGTTTCCCGCTTCATCTACGCCTCGTCGAGTTCGGTCTACGGAGACCACCCCACCCTGCCCAAGGTGGAAGAGACCATCGGCAACCCTCTCTCGCCCTACGCGCTCACCAAGCGCATCAACGAGGACTATGCGGCGGTGTTTTCCTCCGTCTTCGGCCTTTCCTGCCTTGGATTCCGTTATTTCAACATCTTCGGTCCCCGTCAGGATCCCGAGGGTCCCTACGCGGCGGTCATCCCCCGGTGGTTCGCGGCCCTCGCCGAGGGAAAACCCGTTTCCATCTGCGGTGACGGCGAGACCAGCCGCGACTTCTGCTACGTGGACAATGTGGTGCAGGTGAATCTTCTCGCCGGGACAAGCAGTGTTCAGGGAGTTTTCAACGTTGCCGTGGGAGAGCGCATCACCCTCAACGAACTCTACGAAATCGTCCGGGACCTGGTCGAGCCTGTCCGTCCCGGTGCGGCGCTTCTCCGCCCCCTCTACGAACCCTTTCGCCCCGGGGATGTGCGCCATTCTCTCGCGGATGTGACGAAGGCCAAAACCCTTTTGGGATACACTCCTGTGCTGACCGTTCGGGAGGGGTTGCGTACCTGCGCCGCGTGGTATCTCCGGCAGAGGAACGTCGCCGGCGGCTAGAATGGAGAAAAACGAGCGAACGATGCCCTGGAAAGTGGTTCACCTCATCACCGGAACGGGAACGGGCGGGGCCGAAAGCATGCTCGCCAGGCTCGTGGAGCGCATGGATCGAAACCGCTTCGCCTCTTCCGTCGTCTCCATGTTGCCTGAGGGGCCGACGGCCGAAAAGATCCGCCGTTCCGGAATTGCCGTGACGAGTCTCGGCATGCCGAGAGGCATCCCCGATCCCCGGGCGATGGTACGTTTGGTCCGATATCTCCGGAACACTCCTCCGCACATTCTCCAGACATGGATGTACCACGCGGACCTGCTGGGCGGCGTGGTTGGAAAAATACTGGGACTCCCCGTGATCTGGAACATCCGTCACGCCAATCTCGATGAGTCGGCGAACAAGGCGGGCACGCTCGCCGTGGTCTCCCTCTGTGCCCGCCTTTCCAGACGCATTCCTGCGCGTATTCTGTGCAATTCCGAAATGTCCCGGACGCTGCACATCTCAAGAGGATATGCGGCGGGAAAGTTCACCGTCGTTCCCAACGGGTTCGATCTGGAACGCTTCGCCCCCGACGACAGTGCCGCAGCGAGGGTTCGGGCGGAATTCTCCATCCCTTCCGGAACGCCTCTCGTGGGCCTTGTCGCCCGTTTCGACCCCCAGAAGGACCATGGCACGTTTTTCCGCGCCGTGTCCCTCTTTCGCGGCATGGGCGGAAGAGCGGCCTTTCTTCTCTGTGGTGACGGCGTCACTTTGGAGAACCCCGCTTTCCGAGCCTGTGTGGAGTCGTCGCTGTCCGAAGCGGAGCGGGGCGACCTGCGCTTCCTCGGGCGGAGAGACGACGTGTCCCGGCTCTCCGCAGCGTTTGACCTGGCGACGCTTTCCTCCCGGGGGGAATCCTTTCCCAATGCGGTGGGCGAGGCCATGGCCTGTGGCGTTCCCGTGGCGGCCACGGATGTGGGAGACGTGCGTTTCATTGTGGGAGACACGGGACTCGTCGTTCCTGCGGGTGCCCCTCACGCCCTGGCAACGGCATGGTGTTCCCTCCTCGCGGAGAGCGGCGAGGTGCGGAAGCGTCGCGGCGAAGCCGCACGAGCGCGGATACGGGCACGCTTCGATCTTCGTGCCGTCGTCGCGAGCTACGAAACGCTCTACGAAGAAATCCTCCTCGGCAGCCCTCCGAAAAAAGGATAGCGAGGGCAACAGCACCGCGTGTCCTCTCCGGGGAGATTCCACACAGCGCCCCTTGACATGCTTCGTTTTGAGTCATATTCTTACTCGTAACGGCGCAATCCTTTGGGTGCGTTTTCTTGGTAAGGGAGTTGTTCTCGTGCTCGATTCCCTCATCACCTCAAAAACCCGTATCAAGCTTCTGTGCAAGTTCTTCCTGAACCCCGAGGCCCGCAGTTACCTCCGGGAGCTTTCCGACGAGTTCGGCGAGTCCACCAACGCCGTCCGGGTGGAACTCAACCGTCTTGAAAAGGCGGGACTCCTCGCCTCCGAGACGGAGGGGCGGACAAAGGTCTTTTCCGCCAACACACAGCACACCCTCTTCCCCGAAATCCACAATCTCGTCCGCAAGACCCTCGGCATCGACCAGCTCGTGGAACGCGTCCTCTCACGCATCGGCAATCTGCACATGGCCTTCATCACCGGCGACTACGCCCGCGGCGTGGACTCGGGCATTCTCGACCTTGTGCTTGTGGGGGATATCGACTGGAACTACCTGCAGCGTCTCGTGAACACCGCCGAGGAGATCCTCAAGCGGAAGATCCGCGTTCTCGTCCTTCGGCCCGAGGAAGTGAACCATATGGGAGAGACGTTGCATCTCGACAAGGCCCTGGTGGTCTGGACCGCCAACGGGCAGGCAGGAGCCTGACGCCGTGTGCGGTTTTGCGGGATGCCTCGACCTGTCTCGTTCCACGGGAGAAGAGCGTCTGAAGCAGTTCGCCGCGTCCATGGCGGATCGCATGCTGCATCGTGGTCCCGATTCAAGCGGCGTCTGGGCGGACGAACAGTGCGGGGTTGCCTTCGGGCACCGCCGTCTCGCCATCCTCGATCTTTCGCCGGAAGGGCACCAGCCCATGATTTCTCCCCGGGAGCGCTATATCATTACCTTCAACGGAGAGATCTACAACTATCTGGACATCCGGGAGGAACTGGAAAGGGCAGGGGGCGTGCGCCCCTGGCGGGGGCATTCCGACACGGAAGTGCTTCTCGCCGCCTTCGAGACCTGGGGCGTGGAGGAGTCCCTCCGGCGTGCGGTGGGTATGTTCGCCTTCGGCCTCTGGGACAGACAGGAGCGGACTCTCGTCCTCGCCCGGGATCGGGCCGGAGAAAAACCGCTCTACTACGGACGGGCCGGTTCGTGGTTTCTGTTCGGATCGGATCTCGCCGCGCTGCGGGCACATTCGGCTTTCCGCGCCGACCTCGACGGAGGTACTCTGGCGCTTTTCCTCCGTCACAACTATATTCCCGCGCCGCACAGCGTTTATCGCGGCATCTTCAAGCTCTTGCCCGGAACAGTCCTCCGCATCGATCCCGAAAAAATCGACGCTCCTTTCCGTCCTCGGTACTACTGGTCGCCCCGGGAACGCTTCGAGCACGCACTGGACAACCCCTTCCGCGGCACGGAGGAAGAGGCGGTGGATCATCTCGATTTTCTGCTCCGGCGATCCATCCGAGGACAGATGCTCGCGGATGTCCCCGTAGGCGCCTTTCTCTCGGGGGGCATCGATTCCTCCCTCGTGGTGGCCCTCATGCAGGCCCAGTCGAGCAAGCCCGTCCGGACCTTCACCATCGGGTTCAAAGAAGAGGGGTACGACGAGGCGCATTTCGCCAAGGCCGTGGCGCGGCATCTCGGCACGGAGCACACGGAACTCTACGTCACCCCCCGGGAGGCAATGGAGGTCATTCCCCGAATTCCGGAGATCTACACCGAGCCCTTCGCGGATTCCTCCCAGATTCCCACCTGCCTGGTGGCCAGGCTGGCCCGTTCGCACGTCACCGTCGCCCTCTCCGGCGACGCCGGGGACGAATTATTCTGCGGATACACGAACTACGCGCACATGCGCCGGCTCTGGGGGACTCTTTCCCGGATTCCTCTTTCGCTGCGCGAAGCCGCCGGTTTTCTCCTGCGCGGCGTGGCCCGGTCCGGCCTGAAAAACCTCGTGCCGAAAGATCTCACAGGGTGTCTCGATGCTCCGAGGCTCGAAAAACTGGCGGCGCTCACCGCCGCAAAAACGCCGGAAGACGCCTTCCGGAGCCTGGTGTCCCATACGCAGAACCCCAGGCACCTGTGCGGCTGCTCCGAGGGCGCGTCACTCCTCACGTCGCCGCCCCGCTGGCCCCGAAAGGGATCTCTCGTGGAACGCCTCATGTTTCTCGATTTCGGCATGTATCTTCCCGACGATATCCTCGTGAAGGTGGATCGTGCTGCCATGGGAGTGAGCCTCGAGACGCGGGTTCCTCTGCTGGATCACCGCATCGTCGAGTTCGCCTGGAGCCTGCCGCCGGCGTTCAAGGTGCGCGACGGAAAGGGAAAATACCTGCTTCGGAAACTTCTTCATCGCTATGTGCCGAAAGAGCTGGTGGAGCGCCCGAAGAAAGGCTTCGCCGTTCCTGTGCGCCGATGGCTCGACGCGGACCTCGCACCGCTTGAGAAGCGAGCTCTCTCCAGGCTTCGCCGCGACGGAGTCATTTCGTTGCCCGGAAGAAACGATGGGGAAGGCGCTCCCGAAGAAAAAGCGCCGAAAGAGTCCCTTTCCCCGGAGCTCCGCTGGGGATTGGTGCAGTTGCATCAATGGTTGGGGGAACGACTAAGGCGTCTCTCTCGAGTAAACTCGGAAAGATTATTTTTCTAGGGGAATAAGGGAAGATAAAAATGTGGAGAATAATAAGGGTTTTTTTGGTAATATTTTTTTCTTTATTTTATGATAAAAAATATTTGAAGGGAAAGTT
>DIMS01000047.1:6112-6346 GCA_002425685.1 Synergistaceae bacterium UBA5560
ATTCAAGAGCAAAATGGCCAGTGTCTCCCTTTATTGCAATAGATGAACCAGAAGGGGTAAAATTTCATCCAGATGACATTAATAATTTTCAATCATTCGGGGTTTATTATTCAAATGCAAATGGAGGAATTATAACAATAGGAAAGGGAACTTATATTGCTCCTAACGTGGGAATAATAACAACAAATCATAAAAAAATAAACCCTAATATTTTTGAAAAACCTAAAAATATAT
>DIMS01000003.1 GCA_002425685.1 Synergistaceae bacterium UBA5560
GCGACGGTGTGATTTGAACCAAAAGTAAAAATCACTATGTCAGAATTGCTTATTATGTTTCCACACCGCGACGGTGTGATTTGAACCATCGCGGCGGCGGTGTACTATCTGGTGCGGTAGACGTTTCCACACCGCGACGGTGTGATTTGAACGTAATTAAAGAAACTGATATAGAAAGGGGATAAGTTGTTTCCACACCGCGACGGTGTGATTTGAACAGTCGGTCTCGATAAGGTAAGGGCAAGGCAAAATGTCTTGTGATTTTTTTCTTGAATTTATTGTCTGATCATGGATTTCGAGACGGCCCAAAGCATATTTTCAGTATAGCACGAATACCGCTCCCG
This sequence comes from Synergistaceae bacterium UBA5560, assembly GCA_002425685.1. GTDB lineage: Bacteria > Synergistota > Synergistia > Synergistales > Aminiphilaceae > Aminiphilus. Next base: position 345 of record DIMS01000003.1, read on the forward strand.
CAAGGGGTGGTGTTTATGGGTGAAAGATGTTGCTCTGCATGATCCTTTTTTCTCAAGGCTTCGCTCGTTCGCCTTTATGCGACATCCGTGCTTTTTCTGTTTTTCGCTTTTGCGGCCTGCGGTGTGGTTAGCGCATGATGCCCGCGTCTCGGATCGGCGATGGCCTCCCCCATTGTTCGATCCGCACATCCTGGGGGTAGACGAGCGAGAAGAGAAAAACGCTGTCATGGTGCGGGTCCAGGATCGGTTTGAGGTGAAAGGCGAGAATGGAGGTTCCGCGTTTGTCCATGGTGCCCGCAAAGACACTTCGTTGTTGCCAGTAGAGATATTTGGAGAGCAGTGCGTGCACTTTGGCGACGCGTTTTTCTCCCACATCGTACACGACGAGAATATTCACTTCCGGAGCCGGCATGGGGATTTCCTCCTTTCGCAAAAGTGGTTCGCGCCTCTCGTGACGAGGCGATGGGGCATGATGTGATGTCCTTGTCATAGGTAAGGTATATATATCGGATCAAAGACAAGCCTCAGTTCTCTTTCCCGTGATGTCCCTATCACAGGTAAGGCATGTATTTCTCGGAGGGACCTCAGAGCCGGATTCGCCCGGTTCGTGATGTTCTTGCCATAGGTAAGGCATGTGTTTGGAGAGGGAAGCGGGATAGATTCATTTTTCTTATGATGCCCTTGTAACGCGTAACGCATGCATGGTGCATGCCCTGGATGTCGTTTTCGTGCGGCCCTGTTTTGTGGGGTGGAACGCACGGCGGCCGGGCTCAGGCTGACAAGCTCAGAGGAGGACGCCGTCGAGAGCGCTTTTATCGTAGCCCAGAACAGTGCGTCGCCAGGCGAGGGGATCCCTGGTAAGGAAAAGGATCAGGGAGTCGTTTTCCTGGTCCAGAAAACGCGCCGTGTCCTGAAAGAGAAGTTTTTTCTGGTGGTCGGAAAGCTCTCCCGCGAAGGTGCTGTTCTGCATCCAGTAGAGTTTTTTCTGCATGTAGCGATGCAGTTTGGCGACTCTCTTCTGATGGACGTCGTAGACAAGGATGCAATGCATGGGAACCCTCCTCCTTTACAGTTCGTCGTCATCGTCCGGAAGCAGACGCCAGGCCTGGGGGAGTTGCTCGGCGGCGATGTCTCTGGCGATGGTGCGGGCGGTTTCCTCCAGGGTCGTCCAGAGTTCCACAGGCCAGCCGCAGCGGAGGCGGTCCTGCTTTTTCGCAAGGGAGGGGTGCGGTGTGTGCACGCACCGGGCAAGGGATTCGGAACAGTTCTCCGTGCCGAACGTTTCCTTTATGATCCGGGGCGCGAAAAGTTCCTTCGCGGTGTCCGTCATGGCGTTGCGCAGCAGTTTGCGCCCCTCTCCATTGAGGAGGCACCCCTCCGCGGTGGTGGTTGCCATGTCGGGGGTGAAGCGTTCCTCGTCGAGAAGGCGCCATACGGACAGATCCGTCAGAAGGGGCTTGACGAGTTCCGCCATGTCCAGGGCGAGGGTGTGGCGGTTGGTGCCGGGCTCGTGCAGAAAGCCCACGGCGGTGTGGAGCCCCGCTTTGGCGAGCGGGGGAACGCACAGGCTGTAGATGATGCTGTTGCCGTAGGACAACAGGGCGTTCACGGGGTCCCGGGGCGGACGGCGGTTGCGTCCGTAGAAGCCCCAGGGGTTGCCGAAATGCCTGACCCATTCCTCCAGATAAAGGCGGTGGAAGGTGCCTTCGAGGCCGAGCAGTTCGTCCACGCTCGCCGCGCTGTCACAGGCCCAGAGGGTCTGCCGGAGGGCGGTCTTCAGACGGCTCGTTCCCTGCCGGGTTCGTCTGCGCCAGAGATCGAAGGACGCGAGGGCACCGCGCAGCACGGCCTTGGCGGCGTCCAGGCGGCGTTCGGGATCGGCGGCGATCCTCGTCTGGGCCTCCCGAAGGGGGGCCATGGGGTTGGCGCGACCTCCCTCGGGGCAGAAGACGGAGACGAAGGGGCCGCGCCAACCGTGCACTATTTCAAAATCCGTTCGCATCGTTCCATCCCTCCTTGAGCAGCGCGGGGCACCATTCGTCCCAGGGGCAACGGCGACAACGCCGTGCCGAGGGAGCCACGGGAGAGCCGTCTTTGCGCCCCTCTTCCATGTGGGCGTCCGCGGCGGCGGTGCGTCGGACGAGCAGGGGACCTCCTTCGGTGTCGAGGATGCCCTGCGATATGTTCCGCTCGCAGAGCAGCGCGAGGGCCGCGCCTACCCACACGAAGAGGGGCGGCCAGGGTGCGGCGACGCGCAGGATGAAGGGGCGGGCGTTTTCGGGAGTTTGCGGTACCTGTGACACCTGTGCACCTTGCCGCGACGGCGAAAAGCCGGGCCTTTGCCGCCCTGCCGGATCCTTCCGTTTCCCCAAGGTTTCCCGGGCGTCGCGACGCTTTGTGTCATCGTCGTTCTCCGCAAAGGGCACAGGGGGCTCCAGAGCGGTGTCGCCGAGGGAGATGTCGTCGTCGCCGTTGCCGGGCTCTTCCAGCCAGAGGAGTTCCTGGTGAAGTCCGGTGCGTTCTTCCGGAACGACGCCGCTGTGCCACCACAAGGCGGCCTGCGGACAATGGAGCGACCAGCCGACGGTGAGGGCTTCGTCCAGAGAGAGGAACATGCCGTCGCGCTTCAGCATGGCCCGAGCGCCTCCACGCGCAGGGCGGCGCGATAGGCGGCCTGGCGGAGCACGGCGGCGAGAAGGTGGTAGCCTTCGCGCACGGCGAGGCTGCGCAGGCTCCAGAGCCGTCCTCCGTCCCTGGCGGCGACGCGGGTTCCGTGGCGCTTGAAGGTCTCCACGGCATCCTCGTCGAGGCGGAGCGGGCGCTCCTCCGGCGGCCAGAAATCGACGAGAAGCGGTTCGAGGAGAAAGAACAAATCCTCCGCAAGGGGCGGCGCCTCGCTCGCCTGGCAGAGCACGCCTCTCCAGGGATCGAGGGAGAGACGGGCGAAGGACCCGAGCACAAGGGCGCGACAGAGGCCTCGCACGATGCGCAGGGCCTCCTCGTCCCAGCCGTCCTCCTTGCGGCGTTTCCGGTCCGCGGCGCGTATTTCCGCGACGGCCACCGTCGCGGTGTCGGGTTTCCTTGAAGAGGCGGCGGTGCCGCCGGAGGTGCCCTCGGCGTAAAAAGCGCTTAAAGGGCGGAAATAGGTGCTCTCCCAGTCTGCGGCAGTGCGGGGATTTCTGGTCTTGGCGGCGAGATAGCGCAGACGGACGGCGCCCCGGAGCAGTTCTTTGGCGAAACGGAAGCGAAGGTCAGGGTTTCCGAAGGCGGTGTATTGGGCTACGGTTACCTGTCCGGAGAGGACGCCCCAGGCGGGCATCCAGCTGCCGCGGTACCATCCTTCCTCGAAAAGATGCAGCGGAATGTCGTGGCGGCAGAGCAGGGCCAAAAGAGGTCCTTCCGCCTCGGCTCCCGCAAGGGCGTAGATCTCCGAGACCTGGAGCACCGGCAGGGCGAGTTTCTTTCCCCGGGAGGGGGCGCCCGCCCCACCCGTGCCCTTGATCTCGATGGTGCCTCCGGAACGCGAGAGCTTCACTGGGCGAATCAGATACACCGGGTGAGGCACGGCGCCTCCTCCTCTCTCTCGTTTGTGCCGCTCGTGTTTGCACCGCTCTTGTCGGCACCGCCGCGTATGCCACGGCGGCAACCGGAGCGATCTCTCCGCGCTTTTCCTGGGCGTTGTGCTTTCCAGGGACGGCGTTCCTGTTCAATGTGTCCAGGTTTGTCCGTGCACGAGGCCGTGGGGTGCTTCCACCGGTCACGAGTTTCTGTCCAGCCTGTCCGGGCCTGTTCCTTCCGCGTCGGTTTATTCCTTCAGCAGTCGCAGGGGGGCACGTTTTCCGTTTCCTCCGCGACCCGCTCTTTTCCGCCCTTTGCCGCCGCCACCATGCCGAATCCGAGGGCGTTCTTGCCGCCGAGGCCGGCCCGGTAGGCCAGGCGCAACAGCTCCGTCGGTCCCGAAAGGGCGAAGGGAACCAGGTGCCCGACGATGGCGCCGCCGGTCTTGAAGACCACGCGTTTGCTCGTCCTCGGGTTTCGCCGGAGGTACTCCCGGTCGGGGGTGAACGTCACGGGTCCGGAAGGGGGCTCTCCCGTGAAGGCGGTCCACTTGCGGTAGAGGTTCGTCTCCAGGATGCGCCAGAAGTCGTCATCCTTCGGGTCGGCGTAGCGGGTGGCGAGTTCCTCGGAGAAGACGCTCGCCACAAGGGGGGAGAGCGCCGTCAGGGCCAGGGGCTGGGCGGCGAAATCGGGCTCTTTCTCGGTGGCGATTTCCCGGACGGCGGCGTCGAGCGAGCCGATGCGCACGCGCTCCGCCGCGAGAAGGGCGTCGGCGAGAAGGGTGGTCACCATGTCCGCCGCGGCGTCGAAGCGCCACTGGAGCTTTTCTGTGTCGAAGACGAGCCCCTGGCGCGTGGCTTTGGTGGTTCCAGGCCCGCCCCAGAGCTGGCTGAAGGTGAAGAGCTTGTAGGGGCGGCTTTGGTCGGTCCAGAGACCCTTGGCGTGCAGGCGGGCCGAGAGGTCCGGGGCGACGTGTCCCAGCAGGGTGTAGACCATGGCCCCCAGGTGGTGCGGATAGTCGTAGGCCACTCGGGAACCGAAGGGAATTGCAAAGGTCACACGAAGACGCATAGGACATTCTCCTTTCGATGTGAACGGTATGAACTGGAAGCGATGTCGCCGCTGCACGGGGGCGACGCGTGACGCATCGACGAACGGTGCACCCTGGACGAGCGGGCCGAGAGGACCGCATGGCACGAACGGCCCGCTCGCCGGGCGCGGTGCCCATGGTGGGCGCGAAGGCCTCCGCGCCGTTTCACGCCGGTTCCAGGGTGCCGAAGCCGTCGGCTCGGTCGGGGCCGAATCCCCGAAGGAGGGCGTAGTCGAGCAAAATCCCCGCTCCGGGAAGGTCGCTTCCGAGGGTGACGCTTCCCACGCGATGCTCCGGCCAGGCGCGGCAGGGGCGAAGCCGGATTTCCTCCACGCGCCAGGGAAGGGCGCCCGAAAGAGCACACGCGTCGGGAGCGGCACTGAAGGGCGCGAAGGCGTCCGCGGCGTTTTCCGGGTGTCGGTCGCGGCGTACGGAAGCGCGGGCTGCCTTCGGTGCGCTTTTCGGGCCGGCTTGGGCATTTCCGCTGGGGGCTGCGGCCGTGTCGGATGCTGTGGGCTCGCCGGAGATCTCGGGCGCTCCGGCGTCTTTGGGAAGAGCTGCGGTGTCTTCGGATTCCGCAAGGAGGGTCGCCAGGGTTTGCGCCGCGTCACGCAGCTCTTCCAGGAGGGCCGTGCTGCGGTGGAGCGGCGTTCGCGTGACCAGGGTCACCGGCCCTCCAAGGACGGGCATGCCTCGGGCGTGGCTTCGGCGGAGCTTGCGTATGTGGGGATCGACGCGCTCGTCCGCGACGATCCGGGCGATCCGCACGCCGCCCCAGGGTCCCTCGATGGTGCGCCCCATGCTCTGGGCCAGGGCAAGGGCGAGGAGGCGGCACGTCTCGGGATGCCAGGCGCAGGCGGTCATGCCCAGATATCCCCGGGCGGCGGGAAGGGTGCTCCCCGCCCGGAGAAAGAGCGCCTTTTCGGCGGCGAGGCTTGCCCACAGATCGGGAAACGCCGCATCGACAATTCCCCGGAGCAGGGCGCTTCGCAGCGGCGGTGTGCGGCGGAGCGCCTCCCTTGTGCCCTCGTCGTAAATTTCCGCGTAGACGCCGAAGGAGCACGCCAGAAGGTGGTCTTTCATGGGCGCTCCGAAAAGCGAAGCCGTGCCCATCCCAGAAGCTCCTGAGGAGTGCCGTCGCTTGCGGTGAGACACTTGCGCGACGCCGGGCTTTTCGGGGTGTCCTCTTCGTCGTAGGCGAGCAGGGGAAAGAGGCTGTGTCCCATCCAGCCGCACCCCCAGCCGAGGCGGATGATCGCCGCGTCGTCCTGTTCCGCCTCGAAATCGGATTTCCAAAGGAACGCGGCGTGTGCGGCGTCGAGAAAGGCCTTCTCCAGGGGCAGGAGAAACTGGGCCGTGTCCTGAAGCGCCAGGAGAAAGTCCTCCTTGTCCTTGACGGCCTCGATGGCGCTCGCCGTTCCTTTGCGCCGGCGCTCTGCTCCGAGGTGCTCCGCCAGAGGGACGTCGATGTCGAGGTCAAACTCGAGGGTCGCCCCCGGAGGGAGCACTTCGCAGAAGAGGGGCGCGGCTTTGCCGCTCTTCTGGTCGGTGAGGGGGACGAGGCGTCGCGTGCCGTTCTCGTCCTTGGCGGTGAAGATGTTCACCGCGGCGAGGGAGAGCGGCTCGCCGAAGGGCGTGCTGTCCCCCACTTTGAACGCCTTGGCGAGGTCCGAGTGGGGACCGAAGCCTTCGCTTCGAAAGAGCGCTTCCAATTGTGGGGCGTGTCCCTTCTCTTTTCGGATCCGGCCGATGTTCGTGGGGCTCGCGTTGCGCATCATCTCCACCAAAAGGTTCGCCTTCCGCCTCCATTCCTCCCGAAGCGACGCACTGGACAGCAGGTGGGAGAAGAGCAGCGCTCCCCGGAGAGCTCCCTTCAGGGAGGTACCGGGGATGTAGGCGCCGCCGAAGCCGTTGCGGATGAAGGGGCGGACTTCCTTGTTCAGGCTGCGGGCCGCCTCGGTGGCGCGCAGTTCGTAGAGGGTCCCCCGGCGGAGCGCCTCTTCCTCGGGGAGCTTCTCCGCCGGAAAGGGTTTGCGGTGGTACTCCGCGGCGGACATGGCTCCGAGTCGGGACAGAAAGGTTTCTTCCCGGAGGAAGAACACCCGGTTCGATGCCGCCGGCCCGTTTTCCTCAAAGGCATAGCGGCAGGCCGGCTCCGGGGCGGTTGCGCCGATGTGGAGCGGCGACAGGGCCGTGAGGGTGCACCGGAAGCTGCGGGTCTTCCAGGGGAGCCGCTTCGGTGTCGGTGCGGCACAAGGAGCGTTCATGGGGATCACTGGGTTCACCTCCTGGAGTGTGTTTCCTGTTCCGTCCGACCGAAGCGCCAGCCTCGGTCGGCTCTTTTCTCTCCGTCTCTCCGTTCCGTATTTCCGCGCATCGCTCGGCGCTCCTCAGGGCACCCCGGTGTGCCTGCCGCCGAGGTTGGGCAGGGGCAGAAAGACGGGACGGCCGTTGAAGGTGACCTTGTTGGGTGCGCCCGGTGGCGTGATGTCCGCCACCAGCCCCTGCGGGCGGAAGGGAAAGACCGATCCCGCGGCGAAGGCGGTGACGGTGGGTTTGAGGACCGACGAGGCGCCGACCCACCCCCGGAGCGTGACGAAGTCATAGCCGAGGGGCTGGTCCCCGGCGGCGTTTTCCACGCGGGACAGGTCCGCCTTCGTGGGAAGGCAACACCCCAGGGCGAGAAAAGCCACCTTTTCTGCCCCGGGCCGGGACGCTTCTGGAGATGTTCCGGCGAGGAGCGGTCCGAAGGGCGTCTCCTCCGCGGAGAGCACCGTCGCGTCGAAGCGCCCCCAGCCGGAGCTGCGTTCCCCCCCAAGTCCCTCGTCTCCGAAGAGGTGGAGTGCCGCCTCGAAGATCCGCCGGTGCGTCGCGGCAATCTCCGCCAGGATCACTCCCTCCGCGTTGTTCGTGCGGCAGCGCCTTCGCGCGTAGGGGACGGCGGCGTTGCTCGTTCGGTCCAGCGCGGCGGAGGTGAGCACCTCTTCTTCGCCGAAGGAGGTTCGTCCTCCCTGAGGAAGGTTTCCGGCGAGAAAGTCCGCAAGCTCTTCCAGGGGAATCCAGCGGAGCTTTTTGAAGCGTTTGAGGTCTGTTTCCGCGGACGGTTCCACCGGCGAGAGAGGGCGGGGGACGAAATAGCGGTCGTCCTCGGCCCAGAGCAGGGATGAAAGAGCCCCTTCCGTCACGAGCGCGTCCGCCGCGTCCGCCCCGAAAAGGCTTGCGGCGCAGCATCCGAGTCCGCCCCAGAGCGTGGAGGTCTCCACCGTCTCCTGCTGACGGTTCACGTCTCCCGCAAGGCCGCCCATACGGAAGCCGGACCGGAAGCGGAGTCGGCAGACCAGACGGAGAGGGGCGGTCATTGCGCCGCCTTCGTCGTCTTCGTCGCCACCGCTGTGGCGAGGTATCGGGCGGCCTCTTCGGAAAGGGTGCGGGCGTTCTCGCCCCCCGCGAGGGATCCCTCGGCGGCGAGGGGAAGCGCCTTCGCGGGCTCGGTGCCGAGATAGAAGCCTCGGGTGCGCACCTCCGCGGCGGTGAGAGTGACGCCCACCCGTCCGTTGCCGCGGCTGCCGCCGCCGCCCAGGGCGTCGTCCTCAAGAAGGCGCAGCAGGGTGAGCAGATGGAGCAGGTCCTCTTTCACGGTGGTGAGATCGCCTACCGCATAGACCAGGGAAAAGGCGAAGACCGCTCCGGCGGGGACGCGCTCGATCTGGCGCGGATTGGCCGCACAGGTAATGCGGTCCAGGCCGTTTTCGGTCTTCCATTCCGTGTAGGGCATGCCTCCCTCGATGCCCGCCAACTCTTTTTCGCTCTCTTCGGTGAGAAAACAGTCGCTCACGAGAACTCGGGCGGGGAGATTGTCGCCTCTCTCGCGGCTCGGCGATGAGGCCCCGAAGAGGCGGCACACCGGGCAGGCAGGGTCGGCGCACTCGTGGCGCCAGATGGGATTGTTGGGCGTTCCGCCGTTGTGGTTGAACTCCTTGTCGAAAAAGCGCTCCAGAAGGCTGCGGAGCTTTCCCTTGAGGGAGCTGCCGGGAATGTAGGGCTGCCGCGTCAGGGGATCGCGGATGACCGTGGCGTCCAGGCCGCCGATGGCGAGTTCGCCGTCGCTGCCGCCGATGCGCAGCCCCGAGCGGCACGAGAGGGTTCCATGGAGGAGCACCTTGCCGTGAAGCTGTTTTGTCCGTGTCGTGGTCATCGAGAAAACCTCCTTTTCTCTTCCTTCTTCCTTAGAGAAGCTCTGCATCACCTTTCGCTTTCCCTTGTCGCAGGTCGTGTCAGGCTCTGCGAGGCGCCCTGCTGGGCCGGCGCAGCCTTCTTCAGAGGTTCCTTCTTTCCTGCTTTCTGTTTCTAAGGCCGACCTCCGGTGCGCGCTGTCCGGCAGAGGTGCGGATGCGGCGAAGGGGACGTCACTCCTTGCCTCCCTCGAACTTGTGGTAGGCCAAAGTGGCGTCGTAAAGCTGCTTGAAACGCTCCAGATCCTCCCGGCTCTTCACGCGGTCCAGCGCAGCGGTGAAGAAGGCGGTGAAGTCCTTCAGTTTGAAATCGCGGCCCGCCGCGTAGGCCAGATGGTATTTGAGAAGCTGCACCTCCGCCACGTCCTCGTTACGGGTGCGCACCCGGGTGACGAAGCGCACCAGGTGTCCGTGAAACTTGCGGATCTGGGCGGTCTTTACCGCACCGGCGAAGGCTTTTCCCGCCTTTGCGGCGATCTCCACCAGCTGCGGTGCGGAAAGCCCCGCATCGCGGTCGGCGAGCCCCCGGTCCTTCGGAATGGCCTCGAGATGTTGCTGTGCCTCCCGCAGAAGGCGCTTGTCCTCCTCGGGAGAGCCGCCTCCGGGGCGGGCATGACTGGCTCCCGAACTGCTTCCATAGGTGCCTCCTCTGCCGCCGCCCGCTCCGTGAGCGCTGCCGGGCATGTTCGTTCTCGTGTTCATCGTCATAAAAATGCCTCCTTCCATGTCCCATGTTTTTTATGCTTTCCATGTTTCATGCTCTTTCTGTTTTTCCGTCGGGAAACAGAGACATCGAGCGGCATGCCCGGTGTCGCGCCGCCTTCGCGAAAAACCCTCTAGCGCACCATCCAGTCCACCCAGGTGGCGGCGATGCGGGCCAGGGCGAGAGCGCGCTCGTCCTGCGCGAGAAGACCTTGGAGAATTCCCCGCTCGTTTCTGTCGCCTCGGGCGGCGAGGTAGGCCGCGAGGGGGCGCCACAGCACGCCGCCTCGGCGTTCCGCCTCCGCCAGCTCGAAGAAGCGCCGCAGAAAGGCCCGGTCCAGAGGAAGGTGCAGGGGGTTTCCCGGTGTGGCCCGATTTTTCGTCTCTTCTCCGTTGCCGCAGAGGCGTCGCACCCAGCGGTGCACGTCCTCCAGCTCGTTCCGGCAGTCCACGAGCCCGAAGGGCGCCGTGGATTCCTGAACACGGTCCGCGCCGCCGAAGGAGGGACTTTGCGTGTAGGCGGGATTTTCCGGAACGAAGAAGAGCGCCAGGGCATCCTTGCTCCGGCGCCGCCCGTCCCGGAGGCGCCGCCACGCCTTGGCTTCCTGTTCCGCCCTTGCGGCGAGCGTTGCGAGGGACGCCACGGGGTGCTTGTCATCTCCGGCGACCATGCCTCCGGAGATGCTGCAGCAGGGGTTTCCTCCGGTGAAATCCCGGAACGCCGCCACAGTGTCGGAGGCGAACTCCGCGATGTCGTTCCACGCGCCGACGGCGTAGAGATCGTCGCCGCCGGCGTAGATGAGCGTCATTGCCCGGGATGGTTCCGGAGTCTCCGTCAGCGGTACCGTGCGGGGAGAGCGCCTGCGGATGCCCTCGGGGCGCCTTGCCAGCACGGGAAGTCCCTGCTTGAAGAAGTACGTGAGCAGCCGAGAGAGTGTGGCCAGGCGCGACAGGGTATAGAGTTCCTCCGCGTCCTCCGCCGCGTTTTCTCCGTCGCCTCCGGCGGGCCTGTCGCGGCGCGCCTTTCGCAGCAGTCCTTCCTGGAAGATGCGTCCCAGATCGTCCACGTCCATGCGCAGGGCGCCGAGCTTCTTCTGGCCGATGCATCCCCTCTCGAGAATCTTGTCCAGCTCGTCCTCTCCCTTCCAGGTGTAGCCCGCCCAGGGAAGGGGCACGAACCGTTCGCCCTGCCTTTCCAGTGCCTCCGAAATGCGCTGCAGCACGTATACCCGCGCCGCACGGGGCGGAATATCCGAAAAGACCTTCGCCGTGTCGTAGCGGACGCGCCGCCAGGCGTTTTCACAATGTTCCGCGCCGGACCCGGAGCCCGGTGCCGCCGGAAGCGCCTCCGTCTCCTGCGGCGGCGGTAGGGAGGGAGCGTCGGCGCGGAGGGCCTCCTCTGCAGGCTTCTGCCACAGGAAGACCGCGTCGGAAAGGCGTCCTCCCAGAGTATGCAGCGCGGCGCAGTGCCCACAGGCGACCTCCTGCCGGTCCTTCAGGTCGAAAAGGCGATCCGTCCGGACCCCGCAGACGGTACAACTCTTGCCGCGGCTGTCATCGGCGACGCCGAGCACCTCCTGGAGCATTCCCCGGGAAGGTCGGGCCTTTTCTCGGGCGAGAGACGCCGCGAGATCCCGAAAGGCGCCGTTCATCCTGCCCCCCGCCAGGGTCTTCCACGCCAGGGGCACCGATGCGAAGAGCAGGGAGAGACGCGTGTCCACGGCGCGGCATCTCCTGTTCGCGGTGCAGCGCGCCTCCTCCACGGTCTGTCGTACCCTGGATGTGTTGGGAAGCACCAGCAGAAAATGCCCCCCTCCTACGAAGAGTACCTGTGTTCTGGGGAGCTGCAGTGCTTTGAGAAGTGCCCCGAGAATCTCCTCCTGGAGCAGCTCCAGAAAGAACGACCGCGCCCGGAGCGTGCGGAGCGCTCCCGTTCCGGAGATGTCGTAGAGATAGGACTGAATTCCCCGGATGTTGCCCTCCACCAGCAGAAAGGGGTGCTCTCCTTCCTTTGCGAGCGCCTGCTTGATGCTGTCGTAGGGATTCTTGAGATCGAAAATCGACGCGTGGCGCTCCAGAAGCGTCTCCAGCATGGCCACGGCGAGCATGGCGGTGGTGCGGAGATGGTCGAAGAGCGAAATGTCCGGATAGCGCTCCTCTTCCTTCGACACGGCGGTCTCGCTGGGAACGAAGGCGGTGTAGCGCTCCAGAGCCCGCAGAAGCCATCCGGAACCCCGGGTTTCCGAGGCCGGGACGGGGGAGTCCAGAAGCTCCCGAAGTCCCTCTTCCAGAGCCTCATAATTAAAGAGCGCGCTGTGCACCGTCTCGGGGACAGGAAAGATCATGCCCTCTCCCGTCTCCGTCGCGAACGCCCCGGCGGTCAGAGGAGCCAGGGGAAAGAAGGTCGGCGTGCCCTGTCCGGAAGCACGATTCGCCAGAACGACCCGGTCGAAAATGTTCCGCAGGCGCACCTCCGCGTCCCATCTGCCCGTTACCTCCTCCCGCTCCGCGGAAGAGAGATTGTCCGCGTGGGCCACAATGGCCGCGAGGGGCAGTTTTTCCGCGAAGCGCGGATCCTTTGCCAGATCCCCCAGCTTCACCGATGCGTTCGGGTTCGTGTGATGGTACCGGGCCGCCCAGGCGAAGGCCGCCCAGGGAGCCCCGCGACGGCTGAGCCAGTCCGCCCCGATGTCCATGTGGTTGCCCGATGCAGTGCCGCTCCGCTGGACGAGCTTTCCCACATCGTGCAGCAATCCTCCGAGGGCGATCTCCTCCGCGAGACGTGCAAGGGGTACGCCGGTTTCCGAGCGAGCGCCGCCTCCTGTGCAGAGCGCCCCGCCGGTACCTGCGGCGCTTCCGCCCTGTCCTGTCCCTCCGAAGCTCCCTCCGGAGTGCGGCGATGCCTGTTCCTTGCGTCGCTCCTTCCCTCTTGCGTCGGTCATCTGCATTCCTCCTCGTCTGTTCGGATCGGGACCGGACGTGCATCCTCGCGCGTTCCGCCTTCGCCTGCGGCGCTTCGAGGGCCGGTAGGTCTGCCCCTCATCAAACGAACCTTCTCCACACGTCGCGTTCGTCCGGCGCGCTTGCCACCCCGCATCCCACGATCTCCCACAAGCCTTCTGAACCACCCTCACTCAGCACACATTCCGACGAGCAACAATTCCTCGGTCAAGCTCTTTTCGAGCCCTCCTCGTTTCCCAATGCAATGCTCTCCGCGCTCCCGTTCGTCGTGGTGCCGCCTGCGCGTTGCCCCGTCACGTGCGCGATTTTCGCCTCGTCTTGCCTCGTCCTGTGCGGTCGCGTCATGTCGCGTCATGCAGGTTTCCGTGGCGGTGGCGGAGCGGAGGACGCCGTGTAGTTTATGCGATCTTTCGACCCTCATGCGATGTGGATGTCCTGTCGCAACCCGAAAACGACGCGCTCCGCGGAGAGTCACCTCCGGACGGAGGCGTTCTCTCGCGACCAGCTTCATCCGGAGGAGTTCTCCCATGGCGCGCCCCGCCCGGAGGACCGAGCGGGGCGTCCTTCGTGTACATATATGCGATCTTTCGACCTCTCTGCGCGTTTCCTTCCCGCCGGTGCGCCCCCTGACGGCGTCGTCGGAGGCGGAACTGGCGGTGCGCATGCTTTTTATGCGTCTTCGTCGCCGTTTCGGGAGGATGGGGAAAGGGGCTGCGGCGCCAGAGCGAGCCACGCCTCCAGGTTCTTCCGCATCTCCTGTACCAGCCTGTCGAGGGTGTTCCGGATCTTTTCCTCCGGATTTTTTTTGGCGATATCCGTGGCCTCCTCACTGAACCCCATGTGGCTCATCCAGTTGCGCGGATGCTGAGTTTGGGTTATCCAGCGCGCCACCGGGTCCCCGTAGACCTCGTTCCAGTCCTTGACGGCCCGTTCCGCGATGCCCCGGGTGGCCTTGCAGAACCAGTCCTGCGTCAAACCGAGGCGAAAGAGCAGTAGGTTCACCCCCGTCTCGCGGAGCATGGATGCCGCCTGAGGCAGCAGGTTGTGCTCCAGATACCAGGTGGCGAGGGCCAGTTCCCGCTCGAACTCTTCCCGGTCGAGCTTCTGCTCCGGCGCACCGGGAGCCCCCTCGGAGGCCATAGTCCCGGAGAAAGCCCGGACGGGCGTCCGTTCCGTCGCGCAGGGAGTTCTTTCTCCCGCCGGTTCCGTCGCGGCGGTGAGCGGAAAGAGTGCATCACGATAAGAACATGCCACGGTTTCGAAGAGCAGGCGTTCCAGTCTGGGGAGGTTTTTCATCTCCGGCAGGGCGCGGTCGAGGTTGCCCATGCGGCGGTGCAGCAGGGGAACGAGCCCCGTCCGCAGAGCGGACCCCATGCCGGCGATGCTGTCCGTGGCCTTGCCCACAAGGGGCGATTTCCACTTCCGTTTGGCGAGGTCCACCGCGGCGGAAGGAAGAATGCCTGCATCTAGGAAGGTGCGAAATCCCTGGGCCAGGCGCGTCAGATAGAGCAGAAGATCCATGCGCAGAACGGGAGTGGTCGCCCTTTCCTCCTCGGTGCCGCCGAAGCGAAAGGCGCCGTAGAGAATGGATTCCACGTCGGTCTTCTTGACCGCCATGGCGTAGAAGACGGCGAAGAGCATGAGCGCCGGCAGGGAGCGGAAGCCGTGGGTGATGTCCAAAAGCGCCGTTCCTTCCTCCGGCATGGCCTCCACCACGGCNNGTACATCTCCTCCTCGCTCTGCCCGTCGGGAATGTCCACGATGCGGGGATTCCAGGAGGCAAGGCGCGTGACAATGTCTCCTTCCCAGACCTCTCGTGCCTTTTTTGTGAGAAAGAGCACCGTCTCGTCCGGGGCAAAGAACCGGCAGAGCGCCTCGGTGATCATCTCCGTTTCCCAGGAGCGCTCTTCCCCTTCGTCTCCGGGCGCCTTCGAAAGGACATACCGTGTTCGGTCCTTGTCTTGCCTGTTTCCGAGAAAACCCACAAGCACCCGTTTCCCCCGTTGCGTTTCCTCCGTTCCGGTTCGGCCGGAACGAGATGCCGTTTGCGTGTCTTCCTTGCGTGCGTCCGTGCGTGCTCTGTCTGCGGAATTCATCCTTCTCCTCCTATTTTTTGGAAGAATGACAGCAGAGAGGCTGTCTTCGTGTAAGATAGAGCAAATTCCCTCTCATGAACAGCGAAATCGGAAGTGGCCTTCTCGGTTCAATTTATAGTGCATTCAATAAAGCTCTATTCCAAAGGCGTGATTCCAGAAGGCGTCTTTCCCGTTTCCCTTTGCCTGCCTTGGTGCTGCCCGCCGAAAGGAGTGCCGTCCTCTGGATGACACGACAAAAGGGCGGAAGCCGCGGAAACGGGAAAGAACGCAGTGCCCCTCACGCGGCGTGTTCGGGGCGAAAGGATCAAAGGACGCTCGCTCCTGATACCGCGCTCCGGACAAGATGATACCGCGCAGTGCGACGCACTGCGTCGCTGCTTCCGCTTGCGGAAAAAGAGTTCCCCTCTTCCGTCAGCGATGTTTCAGCGAACGACGAAAAATGTCGCATTGTTGAGGACAATGGTTGTGGGTTGTGTCGCGTTTCCTGCGGTACCGGGGGTTGTGTCTCTTGAAAGCCTGTCCGCGGGAGGAAATGCTTCAGGGGTCTTTCCGGTGCGGGCCTCGGGAAAAGGGGCGGAACGTTTTTCATCGGTTTCCTGGGTGGTCTCCTGTGAAGGTGCAGATGTCGAGGTGAAGGGTGAGAAAGATTGTTCCTGTGACGGAAGAGAGGAGGGATGTTTTTGCGTCAGACTGAGGCAGTTTCGGGAAAAGCGGAAGGGGTGCCAGGAAAGACGTTTGCTCCGGGGGGGCCGGTGCATGCGATTCTTTCCGGTAAAACGGAGGATATGGAAGCGCTGAGCCGCTGGCTTGCCGATGTGGCCGTCACGGTTGCCACGGGAAAGGTGCTATGTCCTCCCGAAAAGATGCGCGAAGAAGAACGCCGTCTCTTCGGAAACGAGCCTGTGTTGAGCCTTGTGAGTTTCGATGCGGATGCGATCAAGGGGTATCTTTTTGCGTCATCCCGTCGTCGCATCATCGAAGGGGCGTCGAGGCTCGTTCGGGATTTCACGGAACCTTCTGTCCAGGGAGGGCTCTACACGCTGTTGCGGCATGAGGGGTTTCCTCCCGATCGGGTGGTCTACGCGGGCGGAGGAGGAGGGCTTCTGTGGTGCGAGGGGGAGCGTGCGGAGGGACTGGCCCGTCGGGTTGCCGAAGTCTTTCGGGAGTTCACGGGGAACGGAAGCTGCACTGTCTCTTCGGTTTCGTTTTTCCTGTACGAAATGGTGTGGGGAATGGACCGACCCCTTGTCCATCCTCGAGAACTGCGGTTTGATCCCAAGCGGAAAGCGCCGCTTCCCTTCGGCGAGTTCTTTCGCATTCTGGCGGGGGAGATGCAACGACGCAAGGGAGAGGGGCATTTCGCGGGAGAGATGTTCTCCGAGGGATGGTTTGAGCGATGCGAGACCTGCGGCAGTTGGCCCGCGGAAGAGATGCCTCTCGTCATCAAGGACGAGGAAGTGCACCTCTGCCGTTTCTGCCGGAGAAAGTTCGACTGGTCCTGTAGGGACGGCACCAACGCGGAACGAGATGTGGATTTTCGTTCCATCGGAGGTGCGCTCGGAAGGGTTGCCATGCTCTACTGTGACGGTAATGCCATGGGACGGGCAGCGCGCAAGCTCCGGAGCGTGGATGACTTTCGGACGTTCAGCGAAGAGATCGATCGGTGGGTGCGAACGTCCTTTTTCGCGGCGGTGGAGCGCATGGGATGGGGTGGAAGCGGCAAAAACCGCTACGTGGCGCCTATTCTCGGCGGAGATGATGTGTGTGCTCTTGTTCCTGCCGAAGGCGCACCGCGGTTTTGTCTGGAGTTTTTCAATAAAATGAAGGCTTTTCAGAGTGACTCGACGATGGCACTTGTTCGTGAAATCAGTTTTTGTTTCGGCCTTTTTCTGGCGCCGGTGGAATATCCCATGGCGTTTCTCTTCGAGGAGGCACGAAAAGAACTGGAAAAAGCAAAACAGGCTCATTATACGGAAGCCCGAAAGGGAGAAGGGTGGGTGCTCGCTTTCTCGGCAGTGACGGGATCGACGCCGACGGGGACTCCTCTCTCGGAGGAAGAAGAGGTTATGAGAGTTTCGCTCTCCCGGGGCCCCTACGCCTTCGAGGATTTTCGCCGCCTCGTGGAAGGACTGGAGTGCGTGAAGAGCGAAGGCGGTTTGCCGAGGAGCCAGATTTACTTGTTGCTTCGTTCCTGGGCGGATAACCCCTGGGAGGGGTGGGTGAAGTATACCTATCAGCTTTCTCGTGTACGCAATCGGGCGCTCCAGGAAGGGCGGGCCTGGCCCGACTCTTTGCAGGAGTCGCTTTCGGTCTCAAGGGAGAATGGCATATTCCGCTGCGGCGTGGCAGATGTGCACGATCTCTGGGAATACGTGTGTTCTTGAGGAGAAAGGGGTGTGTCTGCGATGGAATGGAAAGGTGCGGCATCGCTCCGAATCGAGGCCTTTCTGAAAACGCCCCTTCTTGCCGGTGCATCTTGGTATGGTGGTGCCGCAGACANNGAGCCGATGGACGGACGGAACGGCCTATATACCCGGATCGGCGCTGCGGGGTGCCTTTCGGGAAGCCCTGGAGCGCCTTTGTGGTCCCGAAGACGAGGCGGTGCTCCGTCTCTTCGGAAAAGCGGGGAGTGTCGATGACGGAGGCTGTCTGCTCTTTGAAGATCTCGTCCCCGATAAGAGTCACGGTGCCATGGCTCGTCTGCGCACGGTGAGAAATCGCGTCGCCCTCAGCCGCTTCTCTCGTTCGGCTGTGGCGAATCGCTATTTTCAGGAGGAACTCTGTCCTGCCCTTCCCGGAATGCCGTTTTGTGGTTCCATCGTGTCTCTGAGACCGCTCTCCCAAAACGAACTCTCGTTGCTCAAGGCCGCCTCCCGTCTGGTGGCGACCACCGGTCTCGGAGGAGGGAAAGCCTCGGGGTTGGGCATGATGGAGCTGCGGCTCGTTCCGGAAGAGGACGTTGCGGAGCGGGGGAGCGAACCGATACGCATGAGCCCCGGGCGCTATCTGCTCTCTCTCCGGTTCTTCCGGAAGTTCCGCTGCTCTCCCGAGAAATCCTCCGCGTATCTGTACGACACGTTTGTGCATGTGCCTGCCCGCACGATTCGCGGGGCACTGCTCGGTGCGTCGGCCCGGGAAGAATTCTGCCCGCCCGAAATGCTCCGGGTGTCACCTCTGCGACAGGCCCGCTCTCGGCAGGAATTGCCACTGCCGGTTCCGAACACGGCGGTGATTCCCAAGATCGGAGGAGAGGCCGTGTGGGATTCGCTCTTCTGGCATCTTGCCTCGTCTTTTGCGCAAAAACACCAAGAGAGTTTTGTCCTTGCACCGGACGAAAAGGAGGGGCTTCCCCTGAAGCCTGCGTCGGGAATTCTCGGTACGCAGCCGAATTTGGGCAAATCGATTCCTCGCAGAGGAGACGTTTCCCTGGCATCCAGCACGCATGTGCAACTCTCGCGTCTTTCGGGGACGGCCGTTCCAGAAAGGCTCTGGAGCTATCGTTTCGTGCCGGTCTCCGGAGAGGAATCGTTCTGGAATGGGCTCCTCGTTCTGAAGAAGGCAACAGCCTTTCCCCGGGAGGTGTGGGTCGGTGGTGCCCGGGGCAAGGGGTTCGGACGGGCGGAACTGTCCGTCACCTCCATGGAGGACCTGGCGTTTTCTTCCGTGGAGGAACGTCTTCTCGCTTTTGACGAAGCCTATCGCCGCTTCGCACGCCCTCCCGGCGAACATCCGGAACGAACACTCCCCCTGCCGGCGGAGGAGGAACTGCTGTGGTCCTTCGTTCTTGTCTCACCCCTCCTTCTGGATCCTGCCGCGACAGATGTGGAGGCACTCTGCAAAAGCCCCCGGTCCGGTGTGGCAGCGCCCGAATCATTGCATGCCCTTTTTCAGAATACCCGAAGGGGACATGTCGGCGGCTTTTGGGAGAAGGCCGGCCTGCCGGTTCATCGCTCCGCTTGTCTGCTTGAGGGAGGTCTTGTGGCGGGNNGCGGGAACGATCCATAGGAACGACCTGAAATCCTTTGTCCTCTGGGCCGAAACGGTTGAGCGGGATGGGCTCGGGCTGTGCACGGAAGAAGGATGGGGCTGGGTGTTCTTCGCCCATCCCTGGCACGGAGAAGAGGGGGTGCCTCTCGAATGAGTGCGGTGAAATGGTTGGAAAAAGCGGTGGACCATAAAAAAAGAACGGACGGCATGAAGCGGGAGCTGGTGAAAAGGGCCTGCGACGTCGCTGCGCTGGCCAGGATGGAAAGAAACCGTGGAGGACGGGCGGAGGCGAACAGCCACTCCCAGCTCCGCAATCTTCTGGAATATGCTCGGAGTGGAGCGCTTGTGGAGGAACTCACGCTTTTCATCGACTATCAGGTGAAAAGAAACAAACTTTCTCCGGAGTTCGCAAAAGGACTGAAGGGCGCTATAGAGGAAGTGGCAAAGAACGACCCGGAGCTTGCCGGTGAGAGCATTCCGCTTTTCTTCGGCTATCTCTGCCGGTTGATGAGGACCGAGGAAGACGAGAGAGGAGGCGAGGACGCATGACGATGCCCCTGCGCTTCGAACGCTTTTCCCGAACGGTGCACATCGAGGGAACGCTCCACCCCGAGACGCCCCTCCACGTGGGAGCCGGGCGCTCCCTGGACGTGCTCGACCCAGATTCGCCCATCGTGAAAGATCCCTTCCATCGGCCGGTCATTCCGGGATCGTCCTTCCGGGGTGTCCTGCGGAGCACGGCGGAAATGCTCCTTCGCGGGGCATCGCCTGAAGGAGAACGGCTTGCCTGTCTCGGGGTACAGGACATGGACCTGCTCTGCTGCAAGGACGTGGCGGAAGAAGAGGAGATCAAGGCGAGAGGCAACACCGATCCGGTGCTCTTTCGCCGGCTTCTCGATGCCTGCTGTTTCGCCTGTCGCGTCTTCGGAAACGTCCACATGGCCTCGAAGGTCCGCGTGGCGGATCTTATCCTCGCCGAGCCCGACTCCTGGAGTGGGGAGTATCTCCGCAACCGCGACGGTATCCGCATCGACCGCCGTACCGGCACCGTCGCGACGGGAGGTAAATTCGACTACGAAATCGTCGCTCCCGTTCCCACCTTTGCTTTTTCCATTGCCCTCGATAACCCTACAGAGGGAGAGCTTGGTCTCATGCTCGCCGCATTTGATGCGCTCAATCTGGGCGTGGCGGGCCTCGGAGGCAAGCGCGCCGCGGGATTGGGCCGCGTGCGCCTCATCTGGTCCGTGCGAGAGATGACCGCGGAGGCCCTTCTTCGCGGAGACGCGGAAGGGGCCTTGCTGGACGAGGAACGCCTCCGCGCCTGCAGGAACTCTCTCGCGGCGGAGCTGAAAGGATTTTCCTCATGTGGTCCCGCCTCCTGAACGCGGCGGTGGTGGAGATCGAGGTCGCTCCCCGGGCGACGACGCCGCTCCTCATCAAGGCGGGACGAGAGCCCCTCGATCCAACCCGGGCGGACATGGCCTTCGAACTGCTTCCGCAGAACACCCCGGAGGGCGTCCGGGAGGTACCCAGCGTGCCCGGTTCCTCCCTGCGGGGGGCGCTGCGGAACGCTGCGGAAGAACTCCTCCTGGCTCTGGAAGCGGAGGTCTGCGATCTCACGGAGGTGCAAAACAGTTGCTCCCGAGGCCAGGACCCCCGGGGGATGGACGTCCGGCAGATCTGGCGACGCTCCTGCCCGATCTGCCGTCTCTTCGGCTCCACCTGGCTTCGCAGTCGATTTCAATGCGGCGATCTCCTGCCCGATGGGGCGACACTCGCCCGTCTGGACGAACTGTTCGTTCTTCGCAGCGGCGTCGGCCTGGAGCGAAAGAGTCAGGCTCCGGTCAAAGGCGCCAAATTCACCCAGGAGGTGCTCCTGCGGGACACGGCGCAGGAAGCCCCGTTTCATTTCAAGGGCACGCTCACGCTGCTGAACTTTCGCACCTGGGAGCTCGGCCTGGTGTGCAAACTCCTCAATGATCTGGACGACGGGCTCATTCGTCTGGGACACGGAAAATCCCGCGGTCTGGGAGCGGTGGAGCTTCTCTCCATGCCGCGTCTGACGGTGTATCAGCAGCCCTTCTTGGGAGAGGGGCTTGCCGGTGTGGACCACGATCCCTTCTGGAGCGAACTGGAGGGATCGCTCCAAGATCCCCCCATTCCTTTTACTGCGGAGGACCGGGAGGTGCCGCCGCTCTTTCCCGGCATGTCGGGGCGGGTTCTCTGCGAGAGCACCTTCGGCGTCGTTCTCGGGACCTGGAAGCGAGGTGTACCCCATGCGATGGCGCGTTGAGAGCACCGAGTCCTGGGAGCGTTTTCTCCAGTGGTTGCAGGAAGGGACTTTCACCACCACCTTCACGGTGGATCTGGAGTCCTTCTCCGTCTCCGGTGCGCCCTGGCCGGAGGCGCTCGTGCGAGAGGACCTTCAGGCCCTCACCGCCTTCGGCGGCGGAGCCCAGGCGAGTTGGCGGGGCGGCACGGGGTGGCGCATTGTTCCCGATCCTTCCGGCGAGTGGCGGGAAGAGGGAACAATGCGGCTTCCTCTGGCGGCTTTTCGGGGACTGTTGCGGCAGCGCCGCCTGCGCAACGAAGCCGGGGCGGTTCTTTCCCTCTACGAGGAGGTGGAGCGACTGTGAACGGAACGACCGGTGCTCCCGCGCCGACCTTTTGGCTCCAGGCGAGCCCAACTCCGCTTCTTGCACCGCCCAGGGCGCACAACGATCCTACTTTTCTTCGCGAGACCCTTTGGGGGCGCCTCCGGTTCGCGGTGGCCACGGTGACGCCCGTCTCCGTGGGATGCGAAGAATGGCGTTTCAACGGGAAGCAGTTTCTTCGCGCCATGGCCTTGGGCTCCGGAGGATTTGCCATTCCGGGAACGTCCTGGAAGGGGGTCGTCCGCGCTCTCGCGGAGGTGCTCGCTCCCTGCGAGCAATATCCCAACGCGGGAAAGGCGGGACAAGGGATTTGTCCTGCCGCGTCCCTCTTCGGCTGCATCGGCAGACAGGGCCGGATCGGGCGGATTTCCTTCGGTGACACGATTTTTTCCGAAACGAGCGAACTGGTTCGCCGGGATGTGGGCTCTGTTCCCAGAGCGTTTCCGCCTCATCAGGAGAAGGAGGGCATGCTGAAGTGCTACCGCGATCCTCAGCAAAGTTCCTCCGGCGGAGAATGTGACGTCATCGAGACGGTGCGGACCGAAGTGCCAAAAACAACCGATGCGGCGACGCTCCGGAAGCTGCCGGTGCTCGAGATCTTCTGCAACGGCCTCTATGACTACGAGCTCGGATGGCTTCTCACCGCCCTGGGGCAGCATCCGAACTACCCCTTCCTCCTTTCGGTGGGCTATGCCAAACCCCAGCGGTTGGGACGGGTGCGGCTCATTCCCTATGCCAATGTCCTCAAGCGGGGGCGGCACGGAGGCGAGTCCTTTGCGGTGAACATTGGGGATGCGGCGCTCTTTCAACGCTACCGTCACTGGATCGAGACCGCCTGCGGCAGAGCAGGCGGTGCCGAATGGCGCCGGGTCGAAACGAATTTGGAAACCCTCAAGCGCTATCTTCCTCTGCCGCGGTGAGACAAACGGAGGTCGGTGCCGCGTTATGGAAAGCCTCCGGAATAGAGAAGGGAGAAGGAAGAGATGGACACAAAAAGGAAGAGAGGTGTGTGACGCCCATGCTCCTTCGGGGAAATCTGCAACAGCTCATTGACCCGAGCCGGCGGAAAGTGCTTCAGAAGGAAGCGATACGCTTGTACGAGAACGCCGCCGTCGCGGCAAGAAGCGGCGGTGACGGCGGCAAACTGCCCAATCTGCTGTACAAGCTTCTTTCGCTGCATCTCTCGAGTACGGAGAATGCCTTGGCGAAGGTGGTTAAGTCTGCGGCAAAACCGGCTTTCCATGGAAAGGGAGAGAGCGCCAATTGGGAGGCGCTGCGTACGGCCTTTCTGCGACCTCTTCTCACGGTTGTGCGAAAAAACGCCGAAAAGGCCTACGTTCTCGCTTGGGCCGCTCGATACGGCAAGAGCAAGGGAAATAGCGACTGAACGTCGCTTCTTCCACACATCGCTCAGGTCAGCGCTGCGCACGGGGGCTCCGGGCGGATTCCCCGTGCGTGCCTCCTCGGCCAGGAGGCGCCGGCCCTGCCCCTCTCGACGGGTGCTCGCCCCGACGGTTCGTCTGAGTTTCCGCTCCCTCGACGACGGATGAGGAAAGCGGTTTTATGTGCCTGCCCGAACGGCCTGTCCGAGCCCGTGACCGCAGCGCCGCCTGGAACGCCCCAAAGCGGTTTTTCTTGTGCCGAACGCTCCCGGCATCCCGGGGCGGCGTTGTTTCACCGCACCAGATGGCGCAGGCAGAGGCAGGAATTGCCCTCCGCCCGGGCCTGCCGCACTCCCGTGGCGAGGCGGTATTCCAGCCCCCGGAAGTTGTCGGGATAGTCCAGAGAGAGAAGAAAGTCCAGCGCGTCCAGGGAGAGGTGCGTGATCCGCCCCTCCGGATTGATCGTTCCCCGCTGCAGGGCGAGGCTGATGAGGAGCTTCATGTCCTGGCGCCGCTCCCGCAGGGGCGGAATGCGCACCACAGCCTGGAACCGGGCGAGGAGATCCCCCCGAAAGCGCCCATCCCCTGCGGCGGCCCATTCCTTCACCGGGCGGTTCGTCGCCGCCACGAGAACGCAGGGGGTGAGAAAAGGAGCCCCCGCGTATCCCGACGGGCGAATGCGCCCTTCGTCCATGTAGAGCAGCAGGCGGCTCTGGTGCTCAGGCAGCATGTCCCCGATCTCGTCAAGGAAGAGCACCTTGCCCGGATTGGCCAAAAACACGCCGGGAGTATGTTCCTGCGCGTCGGTGAAGGTGCCCCGGACGACGCCGAAGAGTTCGCTGTCCGCCAGATCGCTGCCGATGGCGGCCATGTTGATCCGGAAGAACTCCCTCTCACCGTCGCCGCCGAAGAGAGACCGGGCGATCCACCGGGCGAGCAGGGTCTTTCCCGTGCCGCTTTCGCCCACAAAGAGCAGCGACGGCAGGCGGAGCGGTGTTCCCTCTTCCAGCGTGCTCTTCGCCGCCTCCAGTGCCTCTTTCTCGTCCCTTCCTTGCGCATGCGCCTTTTCCTGTTTTACGCGATCAAGGACCAGGCTCTTGAACTTCTCCGCAGGGAAAGTGTCCTGCTTCTGCCCCTTCTCCGTCTCGTCGGTCGTCCCTGAAGAGATGGTGAGACGCGTTGCGCCTTCACCGAAGCGGATGGCCTCGTTATCATGGAAGCGTGTCTGAAGGTGAGCCACTACCTCAACACGGATCTGTTGATCGAAAGCAAAAAGAAACTTCTGGAAAAGGGCGGGTATGTGTCGCTAACGACTACTGAGCACCATGACAATCTTTTGCACAACTTGACACACACACAACGGTGCTCGCTTTCCGAAGAGGCGGGCGAAGCAATGAGGAAAGCGACGCAGGGGGCGTTGCCCTGATGGTTGAGGAATGCGCGGATGCGCCGGGGAGGGAAGGGTATGAAGAAAAGAGAAGCGATGGAAGCGACAGGGACAACAGAGAAGGCGAAGGCGACGAGAAAAGCAGGAAAGGCGAAGGCGATGGGAGCGACAGGGGAGGAAGGAGCGGCAGGGAAAGAAGGGATGGCAGGGAAAAAATGCCCGCGAGGAGGAACGACCCGCGATGTGATGACCGTGCTCGGGCGGTTGCGGCGCCTCCGCAACCTGCTTGAAGCGTCTCCCGAGGGAGTGACCTGGGAGGACCTTTTCCGGGAGATTTACGGTGCGTCGCCGGAAAGAGACGGAGCATCCCCCGAGGCGGAGCGTCTCCGCCGCTCTGCCCGGAGGACCTTCGAGCGGGACTGCGCGCTTCTTGCGAGCCTTGCCGAAGAGGACGAGGACAATCCCCTTGGGGGGCGCGTGGTGTACAACCGCCGTACCAGGCGTTACGGTCCGGCAGGGCGGGACCGTGCTCTGTCGGTGTGTCTTCACCTGCTCGGGGACGATGTGCGGGTGTTGCGGTCGGGGCTTTTGCTGGCGGAACACTTTCTTCCCCAGTGGCGGGAGAACTGCCGGGGGGTTTGGAAGCAACTGGCGAAACTGGTGAAACCCGAACAGGCCAGAACGGGCGAGTCCCTCGCCGGGGCCGTCGCCGTGGCGGTCCCCGTGTCGTCCGAGCGCTGCCGGGGCTTTACGGGAATGAAGGACGCCTTTCCCAAGGTGGTGCGTGCCCTGGAGGAGGGGCGCATGCTGCGCTTTCGCTATCGCTCCCCCTACGTGGGGATGGAAAAAACGCTCGACCTGCGGGTCTCGCCGTGGGGCGTCTACTTCAAGCACCACGCCTGGTATCTCTGGGGCAAGGCGGTGGAGTTCGACGGCCCTGGGCCGTTTCGCCTGAGCCGCATGCAGGCCGTGGAAGTGCTGGATGTTCCCGCGGAGGCCCCCGCTTCAGGGGAGCGCCTGGAGGATATCGCTCTTCGGGATTTCGATCCGAAGGAGACCCCGGGAACGCGTTACGCCGTGAAGCTCCGCATCCGCCACCCCTTTGCCGTCATGGCTGCGGAGACCGCCTGGTATCCGCAGCAGCGGATCTCGGCCCCCGACAAGGACGGAAGTGTGTTCTTCGAGGGAACCGTCACCTCCCTGGAGGAGATTTCCCGGTGGATTCTCCGCGCCGCGGACTGCATGGAGGTTCTGGAGCCCGAAGTTTTGCGGGAGAAGGTTCTCGGCAAGGCTCGCGCCCTGCTCGCGGCGCACGAAGAACCGCGCTGCGTCGGCCTGCAGGAGGTTCCGTCCAGCGCGGTTCCACCGGAAGACGGCCCGTGCTGGGATGAGGAGGGGGTGCTCAATCTCACGCAGCATACCGCCACGGAGGACCAGCGCGCCGCAGGCGTCCGGGAGCCCGGGCGGAAGGAGGAGGTGCAGCGGCTTCTGACCTTCGAGGCGCTCCCTTCTCCCGAAGAGGTCCGCCGCCGGGCGGCGGACCTGGCCGAACTGGCGAAGGATGAGCGGATCCGCCGGGTCATGATCGGCGGGGCCCCCTTTCTCATGGGAGAGCTGGAGGAGGCGTTGCGGGTACGCGGCCTGGTCCCCCTTTATGCTTTCAGCGAACGCGTCTCCCTGGACGAGATGCAGCTCGACGGCAGCGTGCGCCGCACCCTTGTCTTCCGCCATCGTGGGTTCGTGGAGACCGGGCGCACTTTTCCGCCGTCCCCGCCAGGGGCGTGACCGCCGCCCTCTCACCCTCCCAGACAGTCCTGTCCCGGGGCGAGCGTCCGCAGGCGCGCCCGCGCCGCCTCGGGCGAGGCGGTGGCGTAGCAGTAGACGCACCCCGCCGGGCAGGTGCCGTAGGCGCCGATGTCCTTGCTTGGAATGCAGCGGCAGGCTGCGCGCTGCCCCCGGTCCTTTCTTCGGTTCGGGGCAGGGGCCGCCCCGGGTGCGGGTTCTCCCGGCGCACAGGCCGCGGGAAATTGCAGGGTCTGCCGCGCCGTTTCCGGCGCGCCTGCCGCCGTCGTGCCGCGCAGAAAGCGGCACAGCACCGGGTCGTGTGGTGCGATGCGCCGCAGCAGGTCGCCGTCGATGCAGCGGTTGTGCCCGATGCCGTATGCCTCCAGGTCGATCCGTTCCGCGCAGGTGGCTCCCCGAAGGCCCCATTTCCGGCAGAGTGCGCCGATGCCTTCGGCGAGGCGGTGCATCTCGTCCTCGGTGGGGGCGCGGAAGGGAAGGCGCGCCCGGTCGAGGGCGGCGCGCACCTTGCGGTACTCCGCCACGTCGGCGAAGCTGAAGACGAGCTGTTCCGTCGCGGGGGCGAGGGCCTCTCCGACGGCCTCCACCTTTGCGAGGAGCCGTTCCGCCGAGAGCCCGCCGCCGAGGAGGAGCGGATCGAAGCGCCAGATCACCCGCTCCCGCCCGATGCGCCGCGAAAGCCGCACAAAGGCCCCGAGCCGCTCCGCCAGGGGCGGTACCCCCGGCTCCAGCCCCTCCGCCTCGTAGTCGTTCACCGTAACCTGCACCACAAAGGGAAAACGCGCCTCCAGACGCTCCGTCGCGGCCAGAAGCGGCGCGGGATTCTTGGTCCAGAACACGCAGGCCCGCACGTCCCGGAGCGACACGAACTGCACCGCCCCGCCGAAGGGATTGCGCCACCGCACGTATCCCGCGTCGAGCCGCTCCAGAAACCACTCCAGGTAAAAGGCGGGAATATCCGTCGCCCGGCTCGCCGAGAGCACCAGCGGCGCGATCCCCTCCCGCACGCCCTCGGGCGTCTCCACCGGTACCTTGCGCCACGTGCCCATCCTCCGCCCCCCTCCCTTCCGCTCCGCGCTTCTTTTCCGTCCAGTCGTCTTTTCCGGTTTCGGTGCCTCGTCCGGTGTCTCGTCGCTCCGTGTCCGTCGCTCTCTTGCGTCGGTCCGGGGGAGTGCCTTCCGCACCTTTGCGGAAGGCGAGAAGAGCGCCTTGCCGAAGGCATCGCCGCGCTCCGCTGGAACGCGCCGGAGACCTGCGTTCCAAGTATACTTCTTCGTGCTTCTGTGTGCCGTTCCTCCCCGCGGGATGCTCGCAGTAAAGAAGGGAAACGGGCATGTAGCGTTTCTCTTCCGCCCTTCCTCTTTCCATGGACGCGGGGGTGCCCGCAGAGAGCCCCTGCGGCGTCTCCGATTTTCCACCGTGGCTTGATTTTTACCGAACGGTCAACTATAATGACCCTCACACCGGGCAACTCTGCCGGGCAACGCATCGCGAAGGAGCATTTTCGCAAGAGCGTTTCGGAGAAGCGTTTACAGAGAGAGCATCCGGAGAAGCCTTCCGGAGAGGTGTTTTTGAAAGAGAGTTGCGGAGGCGTATTCCGGAGGAGCATGTTCAGAAGAACATGCCGGAGGGAGCATTTCGGAAGCGCGTTTTCACGTCGTGCGTGTTTTCAGACGGACATCCCGGAGGAGGAGTGTCGTGGGACGAACGAGCGATGCACGAGAACGCCTGCTGCATGCGGCGCTGGATCTTATCTGGACCCGGACCTACGACGCTGTGGGCGTGGAGGCCATCTGTCAGGCTGCGGAGGTCAAAAAGGGCAGCTTCTACCATTTCTTCGCCTCCAAGGAGGATCTGGCCGCCCAGGCGCTGGAGGGGCACTGGGAGCACTCTCTTCCCGCCATGCGCCGCATCTTCGCCGCCGAAAAAGACCCCCTGGAGCGCCTCTTCGACTATTTCGACCAGGTCCGTCGCTTCAATGTGGAACGCCGGGCCGGAGGGGGATGCATCTGCGGCTGTCCCTACCTGCACGTGGGAGCCGAAATGGTCCAGGGAAGCGAGCGGATCACGCGCACGGTCCACCGGATTCTCGCGGGACATTTCGCCTTTTTCCGCCAGGCGATTTCGGACGCCCGCGACGCGGCAAAGATCGACCCCGGCGCGGATGTGGAGCTTTTGGCCCGTGCGGTCTTCGCCCTTTTCGAGGGAACGCTCGTCCTGGCGCGGGTGCACAACGACCTTGCGTACCTGGACGACCTGATTCCCGGAACGAAGCGGATTTTGGGGGTGACGGCCCGGGGTGTGTGACTGCCTGGAGAGAGGTGACGGTCCAGGCGGTGTGAGGATAGAGAGGAGGAGATGCGCGATGGAGAAGAGCGATATGGAAAGGAGCAACATGGACAAGAGCGGCATGGAAAAGATCAACGTGGGAAACAATCCGTTTCTGCTGCCCCAGCCGCAGGTTCTGGTGGGGGCGATGCTCGGTGACCGGGTGAACTTCCAGGCCGTGGCCTGGGTCAGCCGGGTCAACGCAAAACCGGCGTACATGGCCGTCGCCCTGGGAGACCACGCCACACGGGACGGCGTTGTCGCCAACGGAGAGTTCAGCATCAACATTCCCTCCGTGGATCTGGTGGCGGAGACGGACCTCATGGGCCTCGTGAGCGGTCGCCAAGTGGACAAATCCGCATTTTTCGAGGTGTTCTACGGTTCCCTGAGCAAGGCGCCCCTGATCCGGCAGTGCCCGGTGGTCATGGAGTGCCGCGTCGTGAAGACCGTGGAACTGCCCGCGGACCTGATCTTCATCGGTGAGGTGGTCGGCACCTGGACGGAAGAACGCTATCTCACGAACGGCATGCCCGACGTCGCCAAGGTGCGTCCCTTCGTGCTCACCATGCCGGACAATGCCTACTGGGCGGTGGGCGAGAAGGTGGGCAAGGCCTGGCACGACGGCCTGCCCCTCCGGGAACGGCTCACGTCGCTGCTCTGATCCTTGACGCGGAAAAAACGGGGAGGCGCGCCCGAAGTGCGGTCGATGCAGGAAGAGCGAGCATCGAACGTCTGGTGCGGAACGGGTGATGGGAAGAAAGAACGGGCGATGAAGGAAAAGCGGGCCATGTGAGGAGAAACGGAAACGAAGACGAAGACGAAAACGAATGATGGAGATTGACAATGGAGACAATGGAGGAGGAACGGACGATGCAGAAGGTCATTCTGAACCGGCGGAGCATTCGCAACTACACCAAGGAGCCCGTCACCGAGGAGCAGATCCGTGCGCTGCTCGAAGCGGGCATGAGCGCGCCCTCGGCGGGCAACCAGCGCCCCTGGCATTTCGTCGTCATCACCGACCAGGCGATCCGGGAGGAGATTCCCCGTCTGCACCCCCACGCGGGCATGGTGCCCCATGCGCCGGTGGTGATCGCCGTCTGCGCCGACCTGGGCCTGGAGCGTTATGCCGGCTACTGGCCCCAGGACTGCGCCGCCGCCACGGAGAACATTCTTCTCTCCGCGGAGGCCCAGGGACTTGGAGCCGTCTGGCTGGGGGTGCACCCCGACGAGGACCGGATGCACAAGCTGGGAGCGCTGCTCCATCTGCCCGAACAGGTGAAGCTCCTCTCCCTCGTCGCGCTCGGGCATCCCGCGGAGAAAAAGGACCATCCCTCCCGGTTCGATCCGGAGCGCGTGCACCGCGACCGCTGGTAGCCGGCAGGGAAGCATGTGCGCCCTCCCTGCTCGGCCGCTGCGGGCGGAGGGCGCAGGCAGCGAAGGCCAGGCAGAGGCAAGCAGGAAGGCCGGCGGAGGAGGGCACCCTCAACGTCAGAGGATCTCCAGAAACGCCTCGATGCGGGTGCGCAGGTTCTCCCGGTCCGAGGGGGAGAAGTCCGTCTCGATGTGCAGGAAGGGAAGCCCCAGCGTCTCCCGAACAAAGGTCCCCACGGCGGTGGACTCGATGTTGTAGGTGTGGCAGGACTGCCAGGTGAGGTCGATCACGCCCTGCACGGCAAAGTCCCTCGCCATGCGTCCCAACAGCTCCAGGCGCCGCGTGTTGGGGCTCATGACCGAGCAGGGAATGCGCAGATATTTCTCCGCCAGAACCGTGAGCATGTCCCGGGGGTCCTCCTCGTCGGCCAGATAGTCCACGACCTTGTAGCCGCCGCAGTTCTCCATGGCCACCACAGCGCCGCCGCCGTCCTCCACGAGTTCGATCACCTTGCCGGTCTCGATGCCCACGGGCACGCCCGTGAGGAGCACCCGGGGCGCGGAGGCAGGAGCGCCCCGGAAATCCCCGGAGGTGTCGGCGTCGATCTCCGCCAGAAGCTCCTCCGCCAGGGCCAGCCCCGTGCCTCGCACGTCGCTGTAGGCGGTGACGGACATCACCTCCAGCAGATCCCTGCCGCTCAAAGGGGCGGGGATGCGCCGGTTCCCGTCGAAAAGGCGCTTCAGAATGCGCATCTCCCGGTTCGTGGCCCGGGCGGCGTCGCGCAGGGCCTCCTCGGTGATGGTTCTGCCCGTGTGGGTTTCGAGGAACTGCTTCAGTCGCTCCAGCTCGCCCCGCCAGAGGGGGAGGGCGTAGGGGGCGTCGGGAAGCTGGGGAAGATCCATGATGTGCAGCGGTTTCAGGCGCCCCATGAATTCGTAGGCCTTCTTCCGCCCGTCGCAGGTGGTCTGGGCGAAGAGGATGTCGCAGAAGTGGAAGTAGGGGCAGGTGTCCGTGGCGGCCAGATCGTAGAGCGTCTTCACCACGGGGCAGAGATTGGCGGGCAGGTCCCGGCTCGCCGCCGGAAGCGGGTCCTGCTTGTAGCCGCAGAGCGCCACGGGAATGCCCCCCGCGGCGAGAACGAGTTCCCGTGGGCTGTAGGTGCAGTAGAGCCCCACCACGGGAACGCCCGCTTCCTTGGCGTCCCGCACGGCGAGGAGTTTCGCCTCCCGGAGCGCCGGAATCTTCGACAGCGCCGCGGGGGCGTGCCGCGGATCTCCCGCGGCGCGCCCTTCGTCGCCCTTGTCGCCCTTGTGATGTGTGCGCTGGAGTGTCGTCATGCGGACATTCCTTCCTTTCTGCGATTCAGGAGGATCGCCAGGGCGATGACGCCGTAGGCGATGAAAGAGCGGCAGTATTCGCCGATGGCCGCGTTGGACAGGGTGTTCTGTCCCGCCATGGGGGAGACCACGAAGAGCGTGTGGAAGAGCAGCACCCCCAGCACGGCCTGCCCCACCGTGGCGGAGCGCAGAGTGGCGCCCCCCGCCAAAAGCGCCGCGGCGGCGAAGATATCCGACAGAAGATGCCCCGTGTAGACGTTGAGAATGCTCAGGTCCTGAATGTAGATGAGCTGCCCGCAGGCGCCGAGCACGGTGGAGAGCACCATGGCCTGAAGGCGCACCCGGTCCGGAACGATGCCGCAGAGGGCCGCCCGGTCCCGGTCGTCCGCCACGGCCCTGGCGTGGAGGCCGAAGCGGGACCGGAGCAGCCAGTGCACCGCCGCCGCGAAGAGAAACACCACCACAAGCGACCCCAGCGAGAAGGAGACGCCTCCCACCGTCACGTGTCCCACGTCCCGGAGAATGTGCCGGAAGAACTCCAGATCCACGGAGTTGCGCAGTCCGCTTCCCTTGGAGAGGAGCACCGACGGATTCGCCACGGCGAGCAGCCGCCCCGGCACGCCCAGGCAGAGCAACTGGTACAGGTTCGACCCCAGCAGGCCGATGACGATGGAGACGATCATCTCCCGCCCCTTCACCCGGTTCAGCACCATGCCGATGAGCGCCCCCAGAAGCGCCGAGAGGGGCAGCGCCACCGCCAGGGCGGTCCCCACGGCCGCGCCCCCGCTCAGCCCCGCGCAGGTGGCGATCAAAAGCCCCCCCTGGGCCGCCATGGCCCCCACGGGAAGGGCGAAGTTCAGCCCCATGCCCGCCGTAATGGGCAGAATGAGCGCGAGGGCGAGCACCGTGTCACGGCAGAGGCGGGTGAGCACCTCCTCCGCCACGAAAGGGAGGCTCAGTCCCGCCAGCCGGATTCCCACGGCGCAGAGCACCAGAAAGAGCAACGGCATGGGATGGGCGGCGAGCCATGCCCCGGCCCGCCCCGCGGCGCTTCCGCCCGCTCTGGCTCCCGCGTTTCCTCCGCCGTGCGCGCCGCCGTTTCCTTCGCTCGCGCCCCGTTCCGAAACCGAAACCGCCGGAGGCGGTCCTCCCGCGGGCCTATCGCCGAAGAAAGGCATAGAGGATCACTCCGTTCGTGACGACCATGCGGAAAAGCTCCGTCGTCTCCGAGGCGAGATAGGCGTTCGCCACGGGCGTGGAGAGCAGGTACATGGTCTGGTAGATGGCCACGCCGAGAAGGGCGTTCGCCGCCCCGGCCCGCCACCTGGAGGCGCCGCCCACGAGGAGGGCGCACACGGCGGGAAAGGTCATGACCGACGCCGACTCGTAGAGTTCGGCGAAGCCGTAACTTTGGGCGTAGACGCAGATGCCCACGGCGGCGAGCACGGTGGACAAGAGCGCCGACGCGATGCGGCGTCCCTCCACGGAGATGCCCAGGATGCGGGCGTAGCGCTCGTTCTCCCCCACCACGGAGAACGTCTTTCCCGTCGCCGTGGCGTAGAAGAGGGCCACCAGCGCCAGCAGCACCCCCGCGAAGAGCAAAAGCCCCAGCGGCACCGCCACGCCCCCCACCGTCAGGTCGAACCCCTTGTCGAGCACCCCCGCGAAGAAGGGATCGAGGCCGATGCGGGGGCGCAGCCCCTGTCCTCCCACGGGGTAGAGCATCTTCCGGTTCGAAAAGGGAGCGAGCGTCCAGAAGACGGACATGAGAGGAAGAAAGGCGTAGCCCAGAAAGACCCCCGCCACCTCCTCACGCCCCTTGGCGACGTTGAGAATGCGCCCGTAGACATAGCCGAAGAGACTTCCCACCGCCACGGCGCCACCGATGGCCGCCGCGAAGCCCGCCGCGCCGGTCAGCCGTGCGTTCATGGAGAGGCACATGCCCAGAAGCCCCGCGGAGACGCCGATGGGCATGCCGAAGTTGAGCCCCATTCCCGCCCGCATCATGGGAACGAGGGAGAGCACCAGCACGGCGCTCATGCCGAGCTTGCGCAGCGCATCTCCGGCGAGCCTCGTCGGGTCGATGCCCGCCTTCAGCGCCAGGGTCAAGAGCACCACAAGAAAAACGAGCATGATCCTCGTGGGCGGGGAGATGTGCCGCATCATCGCCTTGCCTCCGGTGCGCCGGGCACGGCTCCGACGCAACCTCCGCCGCACTCCGGCCCGTTCGCCGCGCCGTCCCCGTCCGCCTCCCGGTCCATCTCCATCGCGGCGAGGAGCGCCGCCTCGTCCGCGCCTCGGCCGAGCATCCGCCGCACCTGTCCCTCCCGGAGCACGGCGATGCGGGAACAGACGCCCACAAGGTCCTCGGGCTCGCCGGAGCAGATGACGATGGTCATGCCCTCCTCGCGGTTCAGCTCCGCGAACCACTCCAGAAGAGCCCGCTTGGTCCGCAGATCCACTCCCCGGGTGGGCTCGCACACCACCAGCACCGTCGGAGAGAGCCCCGCCGCCTTCGCCACCGCCACCTTCTGCTGGTTTCCTCCCGAGAGCTCCCGCACGGGCTGGCGCAGGGACGCGCAGGTGATGCCGTAGCGCCGTACCGCTTCCGCGGCGTAGCGCTCCGCCTCGGCGCGGTCGAAGAGCCCAAGCGGCCCCATGCGACGAAAGCGCCCCGCCAGCGCGTAGGCGGGAAACGTGAGATTCTCCAGCACGCTCCGCTCCAGAAGCAGACTGTCCCGCCGGCGGTCCTCGGAGAGAAAGGCCACGTGTCGCCGGAACGACGCGTCCCGCACCGTCACGGTGCGCCCCTTCAGGCGGAGCGTTCCCGAAAAAGGCATGTGCTCCTCCGAGAAGAAGCGCGAAAAGGCCCCCTTGCCCTGACCGAGGAGGCTCGTGACGCCCAGGATCTCCCCGGGGCGGACCGCAAGGCAGAAGTTCCGGAGGTTCTCGTCCGGCGTTGCGGTGGTCACGTTCTCGAAGGCCAGCACCGGCGGGGCTTTCTCCGCCGTTTTTCCGACCGCCGGAACCGCCGGGATTGTTGCGCCCTTCCCCGTCTTTTCCTTCGCCTTCGCCTCCGGGCGAAGGCCGGAAGGCCCCCACCGCCCGGGCGTTGCCTCCGGGGGGATCGCCGTGCATCCGTCGGGTCCGGGTTCGGTGTCGGGCCTGGAGGCGTGCGGTGTCGCGGCGAGGAGATCCCCGCCGAACATGGCCCGCACAAGCGTGCGCTCGTCCGCGTCCCTCCGGGAGAAGATCCCCGCCACGTCCCCGTCCCGGAGCACCACCATGCGGTCCGCCAGGGCGATTGCCTCGGAGATCTTGTGGGAGACGAAGAGCACTCCCGTTCCCCGGGCCGCGAGGGTCCGCACCGCGTCGAGCACGGTGTCGCTGTCGCCGCGGTTCAGGCACGACGTGGGCTCGTCGAGCAGAAGCAGCCGAAGATCGCCCCGGCTGCGCTCCCGGGCGAACTCCACCAGGTGCCGCACCGGCAGGGAGAGACGTCGCACGGGCACTTCCGTCCCGGCCCGGATGCCCAGTTCCGCCAGGACCGCCGCGCCCTCTTCCCTTTGCGCCGCCCGGTCCACCCAGTCGAGGGAAGCGAGGCGCCGCGGCAGGGAAGTACGGGTCCGCTCCCGGGTGAGGAACAGATTTTCCGCCGCGGAAAGCCCCGGCAACAGGGAAAGTTCCTGGTGCACCATGCCGATGCCCGCCCGCAGCGTATCCCGGGGGGAGCGCAGCGAAAGGGGCACACCGTCGAGGACGATGCGCCCCTGCCAGGACCCCGTGGCGAAAATCACCTCGTGTCCGGAGAGAATGTGCAGCAGTGTGCTCTTTCCCGAGCCGTTGGCCCCGAGAAGCGCCACGATCTCTCCCCGGGCGAGGGAGAAGGAGACGTTTCTCAGGGCCTCGGATTCTCCGTACCGCTTGGAGAGCCCGGAAATGTCAAGCAGTGTCTCCACGACGGTGAGATCGGCTTTTCGCTTAGTAGATGATGGATTCCATGATCATCACGAGATAGTTCGGCATGTCCTGATAGTGGTTGAACTCGACCCCCACGCCGAAGAGGGATTTCCCGAAGGACTCGAGTTCCCTGGTGTCCGTCGCCTTGAAGGAGGGATCCTCGATCATGCGCTTCGCCACCTCCACGGCGAGTTCCGGCAGGTAGATCGTCACCGGAATGGGCCACCCCGCAAGGCGCCCCGTCATGCCGTGGGCCGCCGCGTAGTCCCGGATCATGGCGTTGATCTTCTCGAAATTCCCCTGGTCCTCCGGCTCGATTTCGAGCCCCATCACCGTGGGGAACGCCTGGGTGGGCGTGGGGCAGCACTGCTCCGCCACGATGAAACCCTGCTTGATGGCTTCGTCGATGATCACGTCGTACATGGGGCAGTTGGTGCCGAAGATGTTCGTGTCCTTGCCGTAGAGGGCGATCTGTCGGGGCAGGTCCTCCCGCAGGAACTGCTGCATGGCCGCCACGCCGTCACCGGCCTGCGGGTCCGGCGTGATGACCTCCACGAAGGTCATGCCCAGCTCGGCGCAGGTCTTCTCCATCATGCTCTTGCGCATGGAGATGACTTCCTTCGCGAGGTGAGTGGGGAAGGAGTAGTGGATGAACGTCTTGGCCCCCATCTTCTGGGCCTTGCGCACGATGGTCTCCCCCCGGCGGATCCAGTCCGTGTCCAGGCAGAGATCGACGTGCTTGCTCATGAGCACCGGGTCGTCCCAGATGGGAGCGGTGATGAAGAGAATGTCCGGGCGCTTCTCCTTCACCTTCTGGATGGCCGGGAGGAAGCCCGATCCGCCGGAGGCGATGACGATGGCCTTCATCTGCGGATCGTCCGCCAGGGAGACGATCTGGCTGATGGTGGTCTCGATTTCGGCGTTGAAATTGTCCGGATGCGTGATGTGCTTCACGATATCGGGGTACTTCTTCGCCATGTTCTGCCCGGCCCGGAACTCGTCCTCGCTGGAGGAAAGCGTGGGGGTCATGATGGCGATGCGGAAGGGTTCCGCCGCAAAGGCGGGGCCACAACAGGAAGGTGCGGCGAAAGACATACCTCCGCCGGACAGAAGAACCGCGAGCACGAGAGCCAGACACTTGCGAGACACCACAACCGCCTCCTACGAAAGAAAATCGGGTCCGCCCCTGCGGGGCGGTGCATCTTGACCACCTTCGCCGCAAAGTGTCGTGCGCCCTTTTTCCGGCGCGCCTCCCCGTGGCAGAGTGGTGCATTCCGGATAATAATAGAAGATATACCTTGCGTCAATGAGCACGAAAGGGTTGCGCGGTCGGGCATTTTTACTGTCCGTTGCCATGAGCACGAGAGCGTTGCGGCATGGCGCCTCCCGGCAGGAGTGGGGTCCGGGGCGGCAGCGACGCAAGCCCTCAGGCGGAAAGGGCCGCGAGAAACACCTAGGCCACACCCCTGCCGATGCCGTAGAGAATGCCCCCGCAACGCCGCAAAGGGATCGCTTCCCCGGCGAGCCGGAAGTTGAGTGCGTTCCGCCTGCGCAAAAAGGGTTTCATCGTGTTCGGAGTTGAGTGCGTCAAGTTGCGCAAAAAGGTTTTCATCCTGTTCGGCGGCCGTCTGCGGCGATGAACCGCACTTTTCCGGGAGTGCCTTTTTGTGTTCGAGCAACAGGTCCCTGCCTGAGAGAGCGGCTGGACAAAAGCCATGCCTCGGAGGTTTCTACGCACAGTGCGGTCATGGCCTATTGCCTCCCAAGGGCGCGGGTTGTTTGTGCGCCGCAGACACCCTACACCATGACCTTCTTTCTTTGCATCCCCTCTCCGTAATCATTTTTAACGCATTCTTTGGAGTAGAATCAAAAATAACTGAAATCGCGGCTTGACAAAGCCACCCTGCTTGTAGTAAGTCAATAAATATTGCTCGACGTTACGCGACGTACGAGTAAGGGTGCGTGAAAGAAAGATTGATGGAAACCAAGTGGCTAACAGTCATTGAAACGGCGCAATACCTGAAGATGGGTAGATCGACCGTCTCTAAGCCGGCCCAAGAAGGCAAACTGCCCACCCACATCCGGACAGTGCAGGAACTGCTGGGCCACAAAGACGTAAAGACGACCATGATTTCCACCCATGTCCTCAACCGGGGCGGCAAGAGCGTCAGAAGTCCCGTGAGCGATTTGTAGAGGCGAAAGGAAGGTGTCTTCTATGGAAGCCATATATTCCCCCGCGTTCATTGTGGAGCAAGATCTGACCCCATGCCTATGCCGGTGTTACGACAGAATTGCCTGCGGGGTTTTATGCCGCGATTTCGCGGCCCAAAGGCGTTATGAAGAAACCATATAACCGTTGTTAGAGCGCATACCCCATGGCTGCCGAGAGCAAATTTGTCGCAGTTGCACAAGAAGTCGCAGAGAGGGTTCTTCCGTCGCCTCTGTTTGTCCAGCGCGGCGCCGCTCTGCTGTATCAGGTCACCGTGAATAACCAGCTTTCGCTTACCGTCAATGTCACACGGCCAGCGCGTGGTAACTCCGCATTCCAAACGGACCTCTGTGTGTTCGAGAAAAAGACCGAAGAGGTTTCAATTCCTCGAGTGGTCATGGAGTTCAAAACGAGCATCACCACCCACGATGTTCTGACTTACAGTGCCAAGGCGACGAAACACAAACAAGTCTACCCGTATCTCCGCTACGGCATCGTCGCGTCGAATGAAACGGCAGTTCCCGGCCGTCTCTTCACGCATAACGAATCTCTCGACTTCTGCGCCACTGTCTCGGGTCTCGAAGGTCAAGCGCTTTCGGACTTCTTTGCTTCGCTTCTGTCCTCGGAGGTTGAGTCCTCGCGCAAGCTGGAGGTCATTGCGTTCGGTTCCGTGCGTACCCGCCTATTCCGTCGCGAGGTCATCCTCCATGTGCTCTAACCCTGCGGTCAACACGGACCTTGCGCATAAAGCCGCGCAAGGCCGGTTCCCTCCACGTTATGTGAACAAGGAGAGGATATGGATAATCAAATACTATTTATACTAAATAATGGATATTTTTAGCTTTCTTAGTTTTGGGGTTATAGGTCTAGCCCTGTGCGTATGCCGGCGTTACGACAGAATTGTCTGCGGGGTTTTATGCCGCGCTTTCGCGGCTCAAAGGCGTTATGAAGAAACCATATAGCCGTTGTTGGTGCCCTTTGTTGTTTTATAGCATTCATACCTAAAATATTAAATTTTTATAACGATGATGCAATAGAGTCTTATTTTATATACAGATATCAATGATGCATAGTAAAAATCTTATAACGATGTCAGATTGTAGATGCTTATAAAATATACATTTAAGTCAGCGTCGTTATTAAAATTTTGAGCTCATGTTGCTGCTGCACGTTCCGGTGCTTCGAATAATTCCAGAATTGACAATGATGCTTCGTGGTTATTTTGACGAGAAAATCATTGACAAAAGGGACAGTTTTCTCATTGTTATCTGACATGGCTATGGCCTGAGAACGCTGTTTGGTTGGAGACAACTCTCACATGGTATCGGAGGGTGTGTGTCACGCAGACCACCACGAAGGTGTGTGTCTGACGGGCATGAGACATATCCAGAAGGGAGATCGTATCATGAGCTTCTCAACGCTATTATTGAGTGTAGCATCTGTTTGGGGAATCGCCGTTATCACCCCAGGACCAAACTTTTTGTTGACCGTGCAAACCGCCATGAGTGCCTCGCGGCGTGCGACTTTCTCAAGTGTGTTGGGAATCTGTACCGGAACGCTTCTCTGGGCATGCTCCGGGTTTTTGGGGTTGACAACTGTCTTTCGACTCGCGCCATGGACCTATCTTGTTGTGAAGCTCTGCGGTGGAGGCTATTTGATTTATCTCGGCTTCCATCGCCTCAGGTCACCCGCACGACCAGTGGCCGATGCCACCGAACTCGTTGCCGAGCAGGAGGCGTCGCTGAAACAGCATTATCGATGTGGTCTGTTGACGAACCTTTCAAATCCGAAAACCGCCATGTTCATTACCAGCGTGTTTGCTGCGACACTCCCATCGCACACCTCCTCTGCTCTCGGCGTGATGAGTATTCTTCTGATCTGCTCAATATCATTCCTGTGGTATACCACCGTCGCCTATCTGTGTTCATGGAACCATTTCAGACCTCTCTATCAGAGGAGTCGTCAGTGGATTGAACGATGTGCAGGCATCCTGTTTATTGGGTTTGGGGTGAAATTGGCGACGAGTAAATGAGAGGAACCCAGGAGACACACACACCAGGGATGTCCTTATATTGGTCGAAGAAAAGGCGCTAACAATCGCTTGCACCGGACTTGGGAAGGCGGGCACAATCCACCTTGAAGGAATACCACTGGATTTCTCTCATTTACTCGTCGCCAAT
>DIMS01000018.1 GCA_002425685.1 Synergistaceae bacterium UBA5560
TCGTGGGATTTGCGGCGCGGTTTGCCGAGGTCCTCCCGGTAGAGCGCCTCGGCGCGTTTGCGGACGATCTCCATGTGTCCGTGGTGATAGGGCTGTCCGCCGCCGCCCACGCAGCCGCCGGGGCAGGCCATGATCTCGATGGCGTGGAAGGGTGCGACACTTCCCGAGCGGACCGCGTCGAGGAGCTTGCGCGCATTGCCAAGGCCGTGGGCGATGCCGATGTGGAGTGCCAGATCGCCCACCTGGAGCGTCGCCTCCCGGCATCCGTCAAAGCCGCGGAGCTGGGCGAAGTCCACGTTTTCGAGGGCCTTTCCGGTGGCCCATTCCACGGCGCTCCGTACGGCGGCTTCGATGACGCCTCCCGTCGTGCCGAAGATGACCGCCGCGCCAGTGGATTCACCCAGAGGTTTGTCGAAATCCTCGTCGGGAAGCCCCTGGAAATCGATGTTCGCCCTCTGGATCAGGTGCGCCAGCTCGCGGGTGGAGATGGACATGTCCACGTCGGCG
This sequence comes from Synergistaceae bacterium UBA5560, assembly GCA_002425685.1. Classification (GTDB taxonomy): domain Bacteria; phylum Synergistota; class Synergistia; order Synergistales; family Aminiphilaceae; genus Aminiphilus. The sequence continues at coordinate 508 of DIMS01000018.1, forward strand.
ATACCGCCGGAGGAGAATTCCTCCCGGGAGCATTCGTATTTCTTCGCCAGACAGGGCATGACGGAGACGACCACCAGTTTCTCCTTGGGAACGCCGATTTTCTCGGCGAAATAGGTCTTGGCGATGGCGCCGAACATCTGCTGGGGTGACTTCGCCGTGGAGGGAACGTCGAGCAGATCGGGATAGCGGTGCTCGAAGAACTTGACCCAGGCGGGGCAGCAGGAGGTGAGGATCGGCAGGCGGACCGATGTGTCTCCCTGCAGATGCCGGGTGAGACGATCCAGGAATTCGCTGGCCTCCTCCATGATGGTGAGGTCGGCGGCGAAGTCCGTGTCGAAGACATAGTCGAAGCCCATGGCCCGCAACGCAGCCACCATCTTGCCCGTCACGAGCGTTCCGGGAGGCATGCCGAAGGGTTCGCCGAGGGCCGCCCGCACCGCCGGGGCGGTCTGGACCACCACGACCTTGTCCGGATCGGCGAGGGCCTCGATGACCTTCCACGAATAGTCCCGCTCCACCAGCGCTCCCGTGGGGCACACGGCGGTGCACTGGCCGCAGAACGTGCAGACCGATTCCTCCAGCGGCATCTCAAAGGCGGGGGCCACCACGGCCTTGAAGCCTCTGTTCACCCCGGACAGGACTCCCACGGTCTGGACGTCGTTGCACATGGTCTCACAGCGACGGCAGAGAACACACTTGTCCATGTCCCGGATCAGTGCGGGAGAAACGTCCCGGGCGTAGTGGCTCTGCTCGCCTTCGTCGAAACGGTTTTCCCGAAGGCAGAAACGCTCCGCGAGATCCTGAAGCTCGCAATTGCCGCTCTTGGCGCAGATGAGGCAGTCCTTCGGATGGTCCGACAGAAGCAGTTCGAGAACTGTCCTGCGGGCGTTGAGAACCCTGATCGTGTTGGTGCGGACCTCCATCCCTTCGTCCGCGGGAGTGGCGCAGGCGGGAGCGAGGTTGCGCCGTCCCTTGACCTCTACAACGCAGATGCGGCACGAGGCGGATTTGTTCACCATGGGCGTTCCCTCGAGGTTCAGGTGGCAGAGGGTCGGCACGTCGATGTCAAGCTTGCGGGCCGCGTCCAGGATCGTCGATCCCTTGGGGACCTCCACGCTTTTTCCGTCTATTTTCAGATGCACCATCGATTCCGGCATTCTACGACCCCTCCGATCTTCACTTCTTGGCGATGGCATCGAACTTGCATGCCGATACGCAGGCGCCGCACTTGATGCACGTTTTCTGATCGATCAGGTGAGGTTCCCGCACCTTGCCCGTGATGGCTCCCACGGGGCAGACCCGTGTGCAGAGCGTGCAGCCCTTGCATTTTTCGGGATCAATGACGAAGGAGAGCAGCGCCTTGCATTTCCCCGAAGGGCAGCGTTTCTCCCGGACATGGGCCTCGTATTCGTCCCAGAAGTTGTCCAGTGTGGAGAGCACCGGGTTCGGCGCGGTCTGTCCGAGGCCGCAGAGGGAAGTGTCCTTGATGGTCTGCGCGAGAGAGCGGAGAAGGGCAAGGTCCTCTTCAGTGCCGTGTCCCTGGGTGATCTTCTCGAGAATTTCATGGAGACGTTTGTTACCCACGCGGCAGGGGGTGCACTTGCCGCAGGACTCGTCCACCGTGAACTCCAGGTAGAACTTGGCCACCGAGACCATGCAGTTGTCCTCGTCCAGGACGATCATGCCGCCGGAGCCCATCATGGAGCCCGCCGCGATGAGGTTGTCGAAGTCGATGGGCGTGTCCAGGTGCTTGCTCGTGAGACATCCTCCCGAGGGACCTCCGGTCTGGACCGCCTTGAATTTCTTGCCGTCCCGGATGCCTCCGCCGATGTCGAAGACGACCTCCCGAAGCGTGGTGCCCATGGGTACTTCCACGAGGCCCACGTTGTTCACCTTTCCCGCCAGGGCGAAGACCTTGGTTCCCTTGGATTTCTCGGTTCCGATGGAAGCGAACCAGTCAGCTCCCTTGGTGAGGATCACCGGCACATTGGCGAAGGTCTCCACGTTGTTCACGTTCGAGGGTTTGCCCCAGAATCCCTTTTCAGCGGGGAAGGGCGGCTTGCTCGTCGGCTCGCCCCGTTCGCCCTCCAGGGAACGGATCAGGGCCGTCTCTTCGCCGCAGACGAAGGCTCCCGCACCGTAGCGGAGCTCGATGTCGAAGGAAAAGCCTGTCCCGAGAATGTCCTCTCCGAGAAGGCCAGTCGTGCGGGCGTCGTCGATGGCTTTGCGGAGGCGTTTCACCGCGAGGGGATATTCCGCACGGATGTAGACCATGCCCTTTTGGGCACCGATGGCGTAGCCGCAGATGGCCATGGCTTCCACCACCGAGTGGGGGTCTCCCTCGAGAATGGAGCGGTCCATGAATGCGCCGGGGT
>DIMS01000090.1 GCA_002425685.1 Synergistaceae bacterium UBA5560
GCATTTCGCGTTCGGTCATGGCTCCGGGACCTCCGTTTCCATAAGCCACTGTTGCGTCGAGAGTGTAACGAAAGCGAACTCCGCAGAAAGAAGGAACGCCGAGGTTTCTTAAAATCCGGAGAAACGATAGCACGAAGCTCGTCGCCTGCAAAGTCCGGATAGGTCCTGATTTTGTCGCCCTGAATAGGACTTTCGGCCCATTTTTTGTTTTTTCAGGATTTTTTTCGAGCGGTGTTTTCGGATGATTTTTTCACGTCGCGACGAACGCTCGTCTGTTTCTTTGTGGCCGACCGCGAGATGACCGGAGAGGACTGAGAGCCATGATTCCTGTGGGCAGTGTGGTGGAGATGCGTTTTCCCTCGGATGTGCGATTCCTGTCGCCCCTTCTTGCTTCCTGCCGAGACCTCAATGTCCTCTACGGTTTTTCCGACGAGGACGGGCAGCGAATTGAACTGGCTCTCGAAGAGGCGGTGGTCGCCATCCTTCCCTCCGGAGAAACGACGGCTTCTCCGGAGGTGGATGGGCGAAGAGAATCGCCGCCGCCCCTTTTCGTTCAGTTTCGCCGGGTGCCCCTGGGATTGCGCGTTGTGCTCCGCGGCTTCGACGTTCCCCTCTCCCGGGGCGATCTCGATGCTTTTGTTCCCGGAACGGACCCGGACCAGGTGGAGCCCTCGGAACTCGGATTCTTTCTGCTGAAACACGCGGTGGATCAGGTGACACTCATCGACCGCGGCGGCGAGGGAAAAGAGCTTCATTTCTTCAAAATGCTCCGGAGGAAAGAACAACAGGCTCCCCATCCCGAGGAGGCAACCTCTTTGGAGACGTCGCCGCCGGCTCAGCGCACCGGTCGGAAATCCTCTCTGCCGCCCATCATAGGGGAGGTGGCGCAGTCCTCCGCTCCGGAGCTGGCGGTTCGGTTCGCTTCCGTCCTGAAGGGAAGGGGAGACGGGCACGATGTGGATGCGACGATGTTCCGTGAGGCGCTCTCCGACAGAGATGTGTGGGTGGTCTCGGCCCGGAGCGGCCGCGATGGAGAACTCGCGGCGGTTCAGGCCCTCGAACGGCACGGACAGCGCCGTTCCCTGGGGGTGATCCTGCCTCCCCTGTGGGGCGAGCCCTCGGTCCTCGAGGACGGCGCGGTGCTCCGGAGCCGGAAGGAACTGTTGGACGCGCTGCTGGCGCATGCGAGGGACGAGCGTTTTGATGTCTTCGGCGGCGCGTTGGGGATTGCCTCGGAGGACGCGGGTGACCAGGAGGATCTTTTCCTTCGGGAGGGGTTCGGGATGTGTGCGCTGCTTCCCTCGTCGCCGGGGGAAAGCCTCTGGAGGGGGGCGGCAAGCCCGGGCATTGCCTTCTTTTGCCCCTTCGGGAAAGTGCCTCAGGCCCCTCTCTACGTGCCGAAACCGCACCAGGATATGGTGTTCCGCATTTACGAAAGTCTGGGAAGACCGCCGCGACTTGCCTACCTCGGTTGGGCGGATCAGGATCTGCACCGAAAACGGAGTGTCATCTCCGCGGTGGCGGCATTCGGGGAGCTGCGGTGCGATCTTTTCGTCCATGAATACGGCATGGATTTCCCGCTTCAGCTCGGCGCCTTCACTCGGCAGCTTCTCCGGAAGGGAATGCGCACCCTCCTTCTCCACCTTCCTCTCGAACTGGCTTCAACGGCGGTGGAGGCGGAAGAGGCGGAAAAGCTGGGCTACGTCTTCTGCGGTGTTCTTCCGGGAACGCCCGGAGGGGACGAGCTGCTCTACCTGCACAGGCAGGGAGTTGCCCCCCTCCTCGAAACGTTGCGCCCCAGGGGTGTCCTGGGGCGTCTGCTGCTGGAATCGATTCGGAAAGCCTGCTCGTCCTGAGGCGGAGTTCACGCTCCGGAGTGCGTTTCGTGTTGTGGAAGCGCACGGGAGCGCTCCCGAAGCGCCGCGACAAGTCCCTGAAGATCGCCGGTGCCGACGACGAGACGGCGGCCGTTTCGGAGCAGCAGTTCGACCCCGTCCCCGGGAGCGACGCTGTAGAGCCATCCTTTCCGGACGCTTTTCACGCCCACGGTGTACCAGGGGATGCGGGTGGGGCGGCTCTCCGCGATCTCCGCGAGGGGAATCCTCCGGGTGTAAAGCCCCCGGAGGAGGACGATGCACAGCGCATCCTCGGTGACGGCCACGGTCTGGCTCGTGAAGAGCAGGGTCGCTGCCAGAAGGATCGCCAGAGGAGCCACGGCGTTTGCGGGCGGCAGTGCCTTGTCCGGCGTCATGGCGTCCAGCGTCTCCTTCGGGGCCAGATGGGGAGCCAGAATGATCATGCCCACGGCGAGCAGTGCGACCAGCAGAAGGAGGGTGATTCCTTTCCCCGTCTGTGTGCTGCGGTAATATTCCATGCGTTCTGCCTCCTCTTCGGAATGGGACGTTTCGGTACGTAGCCTAACAGGGGTTCGCTCCGGGGTAAAGGGGCGACGCGTGTGTCCCGCCGGATGGCCGGCGGGGACTACGTCGTCCCGAGGATTCTCTGCATTGACAGTGTGGAGTGCCTTTCCTAGAATGCTGCATGCATCATGGATGAATCCATCCATTCCCAAGGAGGAATGCTTTGCCATGACCAGCCCCAGGGAGAATGCCGAAGAGCGGGCCTACCGTTCCATCATCGGATTGATCCTTTCCGGGCGATACCGTCCCGGTGACTTTCTGCTCGAACTCGATCTCGCCCCACAGCTCGGCATGAGCCGGACCCCCGTGAGCCGCGCTCTGGCACGGCTCATCTCCGAGGGCTTCCTCTCCAAAATGCCGAAGAAGGGTAGTTTCATCCCTTTGCCCACACCCGAGGATGCTTCCCAGGTCTTTTTCGCCCGGGAGGCCGTGGAGGGCCAGGCCGCCGCGGCGGCGGCGCTGCATGCCACCCCGGAGGAGGTGGAAGCCCTGCGCCGGTACATCGCCGGTGACGAGGAAGCGGTGCTCACCCGCTCGCGGGAACAGTTCTCCAGCAACAACGAGCTGTTGCATCTGGGCATCGCCAGGGCGTCCCGGAACACCTATCTGGAGAAATGGTGCAGGAACATCTTCTGGCGTTCCAATGTCTACGTGTTCTACTTCGACGGCTTCTACCGCCCCGACGACGCGATCGTTCCCCAGAAGACGCCCGAGCAGCACGCGGCGATCCTCGACGCCATCGCCGCAAGGGACCCCGAGAAGGCCGCGGATCGGATGCGGGCCCATATCCGCCGTACTTTTGAAGCCTTGCTGCTGCGTTAGAGGACGTTTCGCCGCCGCCGGGGGCTGCCGGGCGGATGTTACGAGAGTGTGTGTTGCCTTGGGCGAAGAGGCTGTTTTACACTGGTGAAAGCAATCGCTTCGGGGAGGTCGCGTGTGTGCGGACGTTCTTCTTTTTCGTTTGGCCTTGGCTGAAGAACCTCCTCTGCATCGACACCAGCACCGGCACAACCAGTCGCTTCGAGGAGGTCGTGAGCATGCGGACATTCTTCTTTTACCTTGGCGTCATCTTTTTTTTACTCCTTCTCGTCGTCGGCGGATGGGGGCTCTGGAAGTTCGGTCCGCTGTTCCTCGGCCGGAAGCCCGCCTCGCTGGAATTTTCCGCGTCGCCGTCGGCGATGGTGCTGCCCGCTCCGGACCGCCAGGGGAGCGTTCCGCTGGAGCGGACCTTGCAGGCCCGGCGGTCCGTGCGGGCCTTCGAGGATGTTCCCCTCCCTCTGGGGCAGATCGGCCAGATTCTCTGGGCAGCTCAGGGAATCACCCTGCCGGAGAAGGGATTCCGTACGGCGCCCTCGGCCTTCTCCCTCTATCCGCTCAAGGTCTATCTGGCGGCGGAACGGGTGGAAGGGCTTGCCCCCGGTTTTTACGGGTACGACCCCGAAAAACATGCCCTGATCGCCCTCGCCGAAGGAGACGTGCGGGCCATCCTGATACGTGCGGTGCGCCAGCCTGCGGTTTCGACGGCCCCGGCGGCGCTCCTTTTGACCGCGGATGAAGATGCTGCCCGGAAACGGCTCGGAGACGCGGCGACGTTCTGCGTGGCCGCCGAGGCGGGGCACGCGGCGCAGAACGTGTATCTTCAGGCGACGGCCCTTGGCCTCGGAACGGTCTCCATGGGCGGAATCGACGGTGGTGCGCTTCGGGAGGTCTTTGCCCTTCCGGAAAAGGAGTCCCCTCTCTACGTGATGCCCCTTGGAGTGCCCAAGGAGCACTGAACGTCCTTATGGTGAACGCCATGCATATTTCCGTGCCGTACCGGACGCACCCGCCTTTCTTTGCGGAGGTGTTCCGGTAGAGTATGTTGTGTTGTCGCGCCCGCGTGCCGAAAGCGCGGGGAGTGGAACGCTCGGGAGCGAACGACCGACCCCGGGAGGCGCGAGCGAGCATTTTCCGGACGACGTGTCACGCCGAAAGAAGACGTGTCATGCTGCAATGAAATGAAGGAGGGGTTCCGCAATGTCGCAGCGCGAGCAGGGCAGACGATTTCTTCGGAGCGATTCCTGGAAGACTCTTGATTTTTCCGCCACACCGCAGGCCCTGGGGGTTGCGCCACCCCCTCTGGAAAAGCCCGCGCCGCCCGAGATGGCCCGGGTGTCTTTGCCCGGACCGGGAACGTGGCAGGGCGTGGAGCCTCTTTCCGTCGAGGCGGCAATTGCGGAGCGGGTTACTCTGCGCCGGTACGCCCCGATGCCTTTCTCACTGGACGAGCTTTCCTTCCTCCTCTGGGCTACCCAGGGCATCCGGGAGGTCCTTCCCGGCGGCAACGCGAGGCGGACCGTTCCCTCCGGAGGATGCCGTCATGCTCTGGAGACCTACCTGGCGGTCTTTCGCGTGGACGGACTGGAAAAAGGGGTGTACCGTTATCTTCCCCTGAGCCATGAACTGCTTGTTCTCGGAAGTCGGCCCGATCTGGAGGATGCCCTTGTGGCGGCGACGCGCAAACAGGTCTTTCCGGGGCGGAGTGCGGTCACCTTCGCCTGGACCGCTCTGCCGGAACGCGGAGAATGGCGTTACGCCGAGGCCGCGGCGAAACTCATCGCTCTCGACGCGGGACATGTCTGCCAGAACCTTTATCTCGCCTGCGAGGCCGTCGGTGCCGGAACCTGCGCCATCGCCGCCTACGACCAGGAACTGGTGGATGCGCTCTTCGGTGTGGACGGAAAGGACGAGTTCACCGTCTATATGGCCTCGGTGGGGAAAAAACCCGAGGAATAACGCACGCAGAAAAAGGAAAGGATCTCTTTCGTGGCATTGCTTCCGCGCCGCATCGCCTGCCGCGGATGTCCCTCCGGGAGGGACATCCGCGGCAGTACTTTTTCCGGGAAACGAGCATGCGCAGGAGAGGGCTCGAGAGCGAGAGGCGGGGTTCAAGGCAAGAAGGTCGTGATGTCGGCAGGCTGCCTGCAGCACGTGTGTAGCCCAAGCTCTTGGAAGCTGGACATCATGACACTTTTTTTATGAACACTAAGTAGTGTCACGTGTTTTTCGCAAACATTGAGGAAGCTCTGATGAAAAGGGTTCCTCGCTCTGTTGATCTTGATCGCATCGCGTTTTCGCGAGGCCGGCTCGGCGTTCTTCAGATGTTCCTTGAACTCAGACGAGTTGTTCCTGAACCGGAAGCTTCGCCGTAGCGCCGTTGTTCCTGCACGCTCTTCTCCGCGTATCCCAGTTGTGTGCGTCAAGGTGTGCAAAAAGGTTTTCATAGTGTTTGGCGGCCGTCTGCGACGATTAGCCACACTTTTCCAGGAGTACCTTTTTGTGTTCGATCAACAGGTCCCTGCCCAAGGTAGCGACTGGACTCCAGTCGGGTTGCAAGCGGCATCAGGGCCGCGCTCCTGTCCCTGCTGGAGTAAATCCTCACGAGGATGGCTCATTCCCTAACGTATCCGTGCCGAATTCTGAGATATATTTGTTGCAGTGTACACAGCAAGGACTTTTTCTGCGATCCGTCTGTTTTTCACAAGGGCACTGCGGGAACAGCATCGCGAGAAACGAGGGCGAAGCGAAGGCGTGACGACCAGGGGCGTTGGCCGGAGTGTGTCGGGCAGTCTCCGCGGAAGAGAAGAGACCTATGCCGTTTCGGCGTCCTTCTTGTGCTTCATTCTGTGACGGGTGTCGCGAAAAAGGACAATGACGGGGGGTACGTGGAGGAATGAGTGGAAACGGCAGGGCGGTACGGAAAAAGGGAATGGGTTTACGGGTCCGTTTCATGGGATTTGCGGCGCTTTTGCTTTTGGCGAGCGTGCTCGGGACGGCGCTTCTCGTCCAGCGCCAGTTCACGAAAACGCTGTGGAGCACTCTCGAAGAGAAGACCATGCTTGGGCTGAATGTGCTGAAGCAGACCGTGGAGGAACGCATGACTCTCGCGGCGATGGAGGCGGAGGTCCTCGCGGCGCTGCCGGAGTTGCAGTCGGCCGTCGGGCAGGGAGACGGTGCACGTGTCCTCCAAATCGTGTCCCCCTTCGCAAAGGCTAAGGCGCTGGATATTCTTACCGTGACGGACGCGAAAGGGGTCGTGCTCGCACGTTTCCACGAGCCGGCAAAGAGCGGGGACGACATCTCCGGACAGGAGGACGTCCGAGCTGCATTGCGGGGGGAGCGCTTTGCCGGTGTGGTCCGGGGGGCGACGGTGCCTTTGGGGGCGCGTGCGGCCCTTCAGATCCGGGATGCGGAGGGACGGGTTGTTGGCGTCCTCTCGGTGGGCTATTCCCTGGGCAAGGAATCCCTGGTGGATCAGGCAAAGGACACCATGGACATGGAATTCACCATCTTTCTCGGTGACACGCGCCTCATGACCACCGTGAATGGCGAGGGGAAACGGGCGGTGGGGACGAAGGCGAGCCCCGCAGTGGTGAAGACCGTTCTCGAAGAGGGAAAGGATTACCACGGAGAGGCCCTCGTGGTGGGACGGCCCTATCTGACCACCTACACACCTCTTCTCGGCCCCGACCGCAAACCCCTGGGCATGCTCTTTGCGGGAACGCCCTTGGCGGTGCTTTCCGACGCGGTGCGCTCCGGTTTTCTGTGGGCCTTCGGTGTCGCCGGGGCCTTTCTCGCCCTCGGTTTGACGCTCACGGCCTGGGGAACGGGACGGGTGGTGAAACCGCTGTCGCGGGTGGTGCACTTCCTCGAACGCGGCAAGGAGGGAGACCTTTCCTTCGACCTGGAGGATCTTCAGATTGCCTCCCGCGACGAGATCGGAGCCATGGCGGAGGCCCTCGCGGCCATGGTGGCCCAGCAGAGGACCCTCGTGGTGAAGCTGAAGGACGAGGCGAACAGTTCCGCGGACCTGGCGGAATCCCTGGCGGCGCTCTCG
>DIMS01000013.1 GCA_002425685.1 Synergistaceae bacterium UBA5560
GGTTTCTCCGGAACTGTGCGCTTTCCCCGAGAAGGGATCTGCGGCTTGTCGAGGAAGAGGGGCGGCACGCGCTTGTCGATGGAGAGGGCCGGGGCATGCGCCTTGGCGTTCTTTCGGGGGCGCATCGGTTTTTCTGGTCGCTTCTGTTCGAGGGGGGGCTGACCGGGGAGGCGCTGGTGGATGCGGCGCTGGGGGACGATGCCGGGGCGGACGGGGCGGTGCTCTATTACCACCTGGCGCTTCTGGACCGAAAGTGCCTGCTTCGCTACACCCTTCTCGCGGGAGGGCGGGCGGTGGCGACGCTGGAGCCTTTTTCCGCCGCGTTCGCCTTTCGGGAGGTTCCCCCGGAGAGGCGGTTCCGGCTGTCTCGTTTTGCCTGTCTGCGGCGGGATGNNGCGGGGGGTACGCCCGCCTCTGTGTACGGCGTGTCGGGGGCGGACGCGGAGGTCCTGGTGGAGGCGCTGTGTGCGATGATGCACGGCATGGGGGCGCTCTTTCCCTGCGACGGGGAGGGGCGTCTCGCCGAGGACGAGAGCGACGCGCTCCGGCAGTGGGAGTTTCACGACCTTTTCTTTCACAGCAGAAGCCGCCGCGGACGGCACGGCAATTCCTTCGGGGGGGTGTCGCCCTTTCGCGGCGCCATCGCTCCGCTTCCGGCGGTGAAGGAGCCCATGTCGGCGGAGCGCGTCGTTCTCCACCGCCCCGGGCCGGAGGAGCTTTGCGCTCCGGGAGAGGCGTTCTTCGCCGTGGTGGAGCGTCGCCGTTCCTTGCGGGATCCGGGAGCGCTCCCGGTCACCGCGGCGGAGCTGGGGGTCTTTCTGTTCTGCACCGGGGCGGTCCGAAAGGTGTTGCCCGCCGATCCGGTACGAGGGCTTTTCTATGAGGCGACGCTGCGCCCCTGCATCGCCGGCGGCGCGGTGCACGAGCTGGAGTTCTATCTCACGGTGGCGCGGTGCGACGGAATCGACCCGGGGTTCTACCACTACGATCCGCTGTTGCACGAGCTGGAACGCCTGGGTCCGCTGGACGCGCCGCAGGAACTCTTGCTGGAACATGCGCAGCAGGGTATGGGAGGCCGGGGGAGGCCCGATGTGCTGTGCACCATGACGGCCCGGTTTCAGCGCATCGCCTGGAAGTACCGCTCCATCGCCTATGCGCTGATCCTGAAGGATGTGGGGGCGGTGATGCAGCACATGTGCCTGGTGGCCACGGCGCTGCGTCTCGCCCCCTGCGCCCTCGGCGCGGGTGACGCGGAGGTGTTCGCCCGGGCGTCCGGCCTGGACGGGCTGGTGGAGGGGCCGGTGGGAGAGCTTGTCCTTTCGGGGCCTTCGGGGGGCTCGGGTTCCTAGGGCTGTTGCGTTTTTCGGGAGATTTCGGGGAAATTCGGGAGCTTTTCGGATTGTTGAGCCCCTCGGGGGCGTCGGGGCGGGGTGTCCTCCCCGGAGCCCTCGAGGGCTTTTGCCTTCTTCGGGGCGGCGGCCCCGGTCAGAAGAAGATCGGAACGGGGTTCAGCTCTTCCTCCCGGAGGGAGACGGAAAGGCGCCCCGTCCGCACGGGCACGTCGTAGAGTCTGCCCGGGGCGAAGCGCGCCCAGAAGTGGCGGAGTCCCGGCACGACCACTTTGGCCACGGGCATGCCCGTGTCGGGGCGGGTCTGGTCGAGCAGGAGCATTTCCATGCCCGCCGCCTCGATGCGGCCGCGGCAGAGGGCGAGGTCCTCCAGAAAGTTTCCCGTGTGCTGCACCGGGTGGTCCGAGAGGGTGCGGCGAGGGGCCGCCGGATCGGGGGCCATGTAGGGTTTGTTCGCGAGTGTGGCGGTGCGCATCCAGGAGAGTGTCTCCGGGTCCTGGAGCACCATTTCGTCTTTGACGACGTCCTCCCGGGAGCCGAGGGAGAGGAGCTGGTTCATCTCCGCGAAGGAACGCTGCAGGGCGATCCGGGCGTCCAGATGGCACCCGAGCCCGAAGTAGAGCTGCTCCATGGGGCCCTCTACCAGGCGGGACACGGCGGCGAAGGCGGGGATGCCCAGGTCGGAGGTGATGTCGAGCGCCCAGACCTGGCGCCTGTAGCGGCGGAGGTAGTGGTCGGCCAGCTTGGGCAGCCAGGGGTCGTCGAAGCTCTCCAGGGCGACGCCGGGGCAGGGGAGGCGGTTGTACCACCAGATGGCCGTGGCGTCCCGCTCCACCAGCTCGAAAAAGCCCTGGAGCGCCGCCTCCGCGAGGGTGTTGCCCGAGGCGTTGCCGTTGGAGCAGCCGAAGGCGTAGGGGGTGTCGTCGCCGTCCGACGCAGGCGCCCGAAAGTAAACGAGCTGGCTGGGCAGGTATTTGTGCCGCCCTTCCGTGAGGGACCAGAGGGGTGTCCAGTTCACCACCGTCTCCGGCCCGAGCGGCAGGGGGATTTTGTTGAACTTCGAGCCGCGCTCGTTCCACCGGTCGCGTTCGGCGTACTGGCGCTCGCTGTAGTGCATGATGTCGTTGGGGTGGATGGCCTGTCCTTCGGGCCAGTCGGCGAAGGCCCGGGCCACTCGGGGCTCGCTGCCTCGCCATTCGCCGCTGTAGCGCTCGATGGCCTCGCAGAGGGCGCTCGCCCGGGCCTGGGTCTCCGAGGCGCCCTTGCCGCTGCTGCAGCTCCGCAGGCTCCGTCTGAGGGAGGCGAGGTTCTCCATGCGCAGCGCCGTATTGTGTCCGGCGCTGAAGACCGAGACGAACTCGTCCTGCAGGGGGAGCGGCGTGAGCTCCCGGACGATTCCCGTGATGGGGCCGACGAGGTGTTCGAACCGTCTGATGGTCTTCTCCGGGGCGACGAGGCGGTGCCCGCCGTCGCTGGTGAAGGTGGCCTTTGCCGGAGCGAGCGCCGGCGGGGCGGGCGGGTCCTGTGCGGGGGCCGCCGCAGCTCCGCAGGCGGGGCAGTGGGGGTTGCGCGTCAGGACATGGGTGCCGGGGGTCCAGTCGGTCCAGTCCAGGCTGACGAGTCTGTCCGCGAGGGGCGGCGTCTGGGCAGCGTCTGCGTCCGCTCCTGTGGCTGTTTCTGCGGGTGCGCCCGGAGCTGTTTGCAGGGGTGTCTGTGCGGGCGCTTCGGGGACCGCGGGTTCGTATGTGGACGGACCGCAGGGGGACGGCCTGTCCCCGAAGGGTTCCGGCGCTGCGTCCGCGGGGGAGGGTGCGGATGCTCCCGCGAGGAACTGGGCGGCGGCGACGGCGGCCATGCGGCAGGCGGCGCCGAGGGCCGGGGCGAAGGCCCCGGTGGAGGTGGAGGGGAACGCCGCGTGGCGGCCCAGTTTTTTTGCCATGACGTGGGCGGGGCGGTTGCGTTCGAGCCGCGAGGCGAGGCACTGAAAGCACGCGGTCCGGCCGGGCAGGAAGAGCGGCCCGATCCACGCCTCGGGTCCCGTGGGGCGCACCAGCAGCCAGGGTTTTTTCGCCGCGAGGGCCGCCCGGTTGATGTGGTGCAGCTCGTCCCGCAGGTAGTCGTCGGCGACCACCACCCACAGGTCCGCCGCTGCGGCGTCTTTGAGCGCGTCCGCCGGGGCGTGGGGAACGGCGGGGCCGGAGGGAACTTCCGCCTTCGGCGCCGGCATTCCCGGCGAGGTTGAAACTACGGGGGGTGCGGCGGGAGCGACGGAGAGGGCGGAGGAAATGGCGCCGGGAGCGTCGGGGATGGGCGTGGCCCGGGGGGGAAGAAGGCGGACGCCCGCCTCTTGCAGCGCGGCGGCGATGGCGTCGGGTGCGAGTTCTCCCACCGTGAACAGGGCCGCGGTCCGTTTTTCGAGCGCCGCCAGGGCGGCCCGGGGCTCCAGGCCCAGGCCGTGCCAGAAGGCGGCCTGTTCGGGGGGGATCTCCGGCGCGGCCTCCGAGAGCACGCCCCTCTTCTCCAGTGTGGCGAGGGTGTAGTAGGCCGTCGCCGCGTCGAGCCGGCCCGAGAGCGCATCCACGATGTCGTCCGCGGTGCGGTGGCCGTCGATGAGGGAGACCACCAGCTCGTAGGGGGTTCCGTAGAAGGCCCGGGCGGTTTTCTCGGAGAGCAGCAGCACTCCTTCGCCGGGGATCGTTTCCACGTAAAGATCCGACTTGAAGACGGGCACGTTCATGGTGTCAGGCCTCCCGGCAGGCGCATAAGATTTCGGGGGATGTTCCGCCCGCACGCCCTTCGTGTGGTGTGGTTCGGGGTGTGGTTGAGGCATGATTCAGGCGCCATGTCCGCGTGGCGGTGGTTCCTCTGCGGTTGCGGCATGGCATGGCTTCCGGTCGTCTGCGCGGCCGGAGTGCGACTCTCTGCTCATCGCTGAACCGTTGTCTCATGCTCCCTGTGGTACCTTCTGGTTGTGGGGCAGACGAACTCTTCCAGTGACCCTGTTTCAGGGGAGCATATCAGTTGCGCGGCACGGCAGAAAGTGACATGTCGTGCCGGCTCGGGCTGTTCTGTCGGATCGGCGGTGGCTCGTCGCGGAAGCCCCCGGGGGGATGCGCCGCCCGTCGCATTGTGGTGCGGCGGGCGGCAACGGTCAGAGCCCTGCGTTGGCGATGAAGCCTCCTCCGACGGGGCCGATGGGGCCGATACCTTCCTGCGGGCCTCCCGCTCCCATGACGCGCTCGATGAGTTCGTCCGGAAGTTCGTCCGTCAGTTCGCCCGGCGTGGCGGGGAGGACGAAATAACGCAGGTTTTCCGTGTTTTCAACCACCCGGATCTCCTGGCCGTCGGGGATGTGGAATCCCTCGGCCCGGAACACTGTCCCGGGGTCGGCCACCAGCCGGGCCTTGAAGGCCGGGTCGCTCCATGCCTTTGCGATGAGCTGCGCGGTCTTTCTGTTCCGTTCGTTCTGCTCCATGTTCTCCACGGAAAACACTCCTTTCGCACGTTGATGTTTGGTGTGCCATCCTCCGTCTGTCGAGCGTGCCGTCCTCTTTTTCGGGAGATCGTGCGGGATCCGCGTCGTATCGCGTCGGAGCACGCTTTTGTACAGAATTTCTTCGTGCCGCTTTTCCTTCGTTAGGTGTCGACATTTTCAGTTCAGGTCAGTCAAGTTCGTCTTCGAGACTCGGTTCGTTGGTTCGGTTCAGCGGCTCCGCCTCCGGAAGACGTTTCCGATGTTCACGAGAGGGAGCAGCAACAGCCATGTCGCGACAATGCCGCCCCATCCCGTCTCGGTTCCGGTGTTGCAGCCGCCACCTCCGCTGTCTTCCGCCCCGCGCACCGTGATGTTCATCGAGACGATGTTGTCCTCGACATCCGATTCTCCCACCTTGCCGAGCACCTTGACGTAGATGTGGTGCACTCCGGGGTCCATCGAGGAGAAGACCGCCGTCATTTTCCCCGTCGCGCCCGGCAGGAGTCCGGAGATGAGTTTTGCGTGGAATCCATTCCCGTTGTCGGGGTGGTCGTGGAAGAACAGGGCCTGAATGTTCGTCGCCACCTGCTCTCCGGTGTTTTTGCAGTACACGGTGACCTTTGTGCGCTCTCCGGGATCCAGCACGGTCTTGTCCGCGGAAACGCGGTCCTTCAGCAGGGTCAGGTTGAAGGGTTTGGCTGTCCGGCTCTTTGCCGAGACCATGTAGGAGGCGGAGTTCGTCCCCGAATCCTCATCGTAGAGGAAAATGTCGTACCACCCTTCGTTGTTGCCCGTTGCGTCGCCGTTGTCGTGGTCGGGAAGTTCGGCAATTGTGTCGTCGGGATCGACAGTGACGAAGATCCGGTAGTTCCCGGCGGCGAAATCCCCCGTCTTCAGTGTCGCCTCGGCCATCTTCCAGTTTGCCGATGTATCCCCCCAGGCAGGGATCGACGAAATCGCCGGAGTGTCGAGCGTCGTCCGCGCACCCGTCTCGCCCGTTTCGGGATCGAGGGGAGCGACCTCGAAGCGGACCGCGATGTTTGAAACCGGTAGGAGACTGTAGTTGTAGACCCGGCAGGAGACGGTCGCGTCCTCGCCCCGGGGCAGATCCGTCGGGAGCTTGTCGCCGAGCGCGCTCGAGAAAAAGATCCCGCGGATCATCGCCGCGTCCTCATCGTCGCTCCACTCCCACTCGTCCTCCTTCGTCGTGGTGTCCTCGCCGACCCATCGCCACTTGCGCGGCAGGTTCAGCGCGGGATCGGGTGCCTTGCGGTAGAAGGCCCACCATCCCTTGTTGTGGTCGTTCAGCTCCTGGGGGCTCACCGCGTACCGCAGCGTGAGCGTTCCGCCCCCGGTCTTGTACATCAGCGAGTCGAGGCGGTAGGGGTATCGGCTCATGTTCGGACGTCCCGGGATGACCACCGAAAAGGCCTGTTCCTTTTCCACGGTGTTTTCGGTGGACTTCATCTTCGAGGTGCTGTAGTCGTAGTTGCCGAAGACTTTCACCGACCACGAGCCGTGCGTGATATCGAGCGGACTCTGCCATGAGCCGGAAAATGATGCGGATGTGTCGACGGCATACGTCTTGGTTGTCCCCGTGGTCAGTTCCTCCCGTTTTCCTTCGAGCCACGAGACGTTCTGCTCGACGTCGTTGCCGCCGACGGCGAGTTCGACGATATCGGTCATATGCTCCGACCCGCTTTCACCCTCGATCTGAAGGTACGAGCAGGGGTACGAGAAGATGTTGCCGTTTTCGTGGATGGGCTGGTACCAGGGGACCTGCATCCCCGGAATCAACGAGAGCACGGACGTGTCGTCCTCGGGGATCGTGAGCTGGAAATAGAGGGGGCCCGTCTTCGATTCATCGTCCGCCATGGGTTCGTACTGCCCGAGGACCGGATAGCGCCACACGTGAATGTGCCGGCACCGGTACAGAAGGAGGTCGTCCGTATTCGTCTGTCCCGCTGTCGAGAAGATCTTCTTTTTATATTTTGCTTCGACTTCGTCTTTCTTGTCGTTCCAGGAGAAGTTGAATTTCTCCTTGAATTTTCCGTTGTATTCCTCCTTTCCCCCCAACAGCGCCAGCTTCTTTCCGTAGCTCAACGTGATCTCTTCTCCGACTCCCCAGCCCGAATCCGTCACGGAGGTGTCCGTCGTCACATCATCCTTGGTGTCCGTGTCCTCGAACCGCGCGTAGAGGCCGGAATAGCGGCTCACGTTCCGTTCTTCTCCGTCGATCATGTCCATGTGCTTCGGGGGTTCGTCGAGGAAAAGGACAGGCGTGACATCGTGCTCGATGACGAAGTGGTAGGGCGTCCCCAGGATCGCGCTGTCCCCGTCGGTGTCCACCGCCACCGGAAAGAGCGGTCCTTCGTTGGTCCTGACGTACCACGGCGGCCCGTAAGTGACTTCGTCGCCGCTGTTTCCGTCCGCCCGCAGGAGCACGAGCGGGACGGCGCACGATTGCGACGAGTCGGACGAACCCGAATCGGCGAAGCCCGAGAGGGTCGCGATGAACTGCGGGTTGTTGGTCATGGCCGTTCCGTCCGACGTACCCGAGAGATTCGCTGCGATGAGCGACCCCGTCTTGCGGCATTTGTTTGCGATGCGCATCACCCGGCTCGCGTCCTCGCTGCCCATTTCGAACCACGTGCCGCCGCTTTGAACGGCACCGGAGTCGCCGTGCCACGCCATCGGCACATACGCCCGCAGGACCGGATCGGACGCGTCGTGGACCGGCCAGTCGCCCCGGAGGAAAAGCAGCGCGGCCTCGTTTCGGGCTATTTCCTCGTCCCTGAACTCTTTCTCCCTGTCCCGGTCGACGTCCGCCATGGCGACCCGCACGCAGAAGGGGTGCGTCGTGCAGTCGTCCTTGTAGAAGTTTCCGTTTTTCGCGGTCCCTTTCGCGAGAAGATCGGGGATGGGGTTCGCCGACGACGCGGAGAGGGTGACGACGAAGTTTCCGTTCGCGTTGCGTTCCGCGTCGAAAAGAGCTGTGTGGACGTAGACGTCGCTGTCGTCGTTGCCGTCGTAGTTCCAGAGATAGGCGAGGAGAATTTCGTCCTTTCCGTCCCCGTCGAAATCTCCGAGCGCCACGTCGAAGACGTCGCTCCGGGTGTTGTGCAGAAAGTAGGAAAGCGGGAAGACCGCGCGCACGGTCGTGGCTGTTTTTTCCTCGTGCAGGCGCTTCAGGTGGTACAAGTTCGTATCGCCGTTTTTCTCGACCTCCGTATCGCCCGCGATGTGGATCCCGATCTGCGCGGTCGCCCAATGCTGCGTCTCCTTCTCGTCGTCGGCGCATTGGAAGGCGGCGACGAGTTCCGACACGCCGTCGCCGTCGAGGTCGCCCGTCGCGAGACGGACGCCGCTGTAGACGCCCGAATTCGCCGAATCCGCCGGGGACGTCTGGGAGATGTGGACGACGTTGTAATCATCCGTTTCGTTGACAAGGCTGATGCCGGAGAAGACCAGGGGAGAGCGGTTCTCCCGCCTCCCGGCGGTGACGATCTCCGAGATTCCGTCCCCGTCGAGGTCGGTGGTGACGGCGCCGAAGGCGCCTGTGAACTTTGTCGTGTGCCCCACACGTACCAGCTGTTGGCTTTTGGTGCGCGAGCCGACGTAGACGCCATCGATATTCACATATTCCGAAATGTCGCCCGGGTCCGCCCCGACCGGGGCGGCCTGGCTATACCGGTTCACATCCACGAGATACGGCAGGTAGTCCTTCCCATACTTCAAATAGCCGAAGAGCACAGTCTCGGTCGCACTTCCCCACGGTGAAACGTAGTCTTTCTTCACAAAATCGTCCGCGAGTCGTTTCCACTGGTTCGGTGCACGCCGGTTCGGCTCGTCGACGAAGTGCGCCGGCGTGAAACTCCATGAGTTCGTGTCATTGCTCTTCGTTCCCTGCCGGAGGAGGAAGAACTCGTCGTCCCGGATGAGACCGTGTTCCTTTTTGTAGGGATCCCTGTCGTAATCGGTCGCACCTGCTGGCGGTGCCGCGACGGTGAAGAAGAGAAGGAGGAAAAGGGACAGAGAAAAGACGACGGCCGATACGGAGAGGGCGCATCGGAATCCTCGAAACGCCCGAGACACGTGTTTTCCGGAACAAGCGCACGTACACATCTGAAACACCTCCCGTGATCTACCGGGGGCCGGCCCCGGCAATATGACATGGACATTCTCTTTCACGGCCATTGTGATACGAGGGCTTTTCACTCGTTCCGTCCGGCGGGCGGCGCGCAAAGCGGAGATCCCCGCACAGGAAAAACCGGTGCGCGGCGGTGCGCCGCCCCGGCTTTTCCGGACGGTGGTCCGTGGAGGAGATTTCCCCCCGAGTCTGTTCCTGCGATCCCTGGCGGTGTGTTCGTACTCGTTTCCGGAGAGGTATAGTGCGCGTGGCACAAAGCAAACCGGCTCCGGAAGGATCGGTGCGCGGCGGAACAGGCACCGGTTCTTCCGGGGAGCGCCAGCATTGCCGTCCGGGCGTATCAGCACGCCGTCGGGGCAAGGAAACGGAAGTGTGCCCGGTGCGCGGAACCGGAGGTGAGCGTGGAAGGCTCCGGCGCTGGCGGGCACGTTTTCCGTCGGTGTTTATCGGTATCCGTCA
Organism: Synergistaceae bacterium UBA5560; assembly: GCA_002425685.1. Classification (GTDB taxonomy): domain Bacteria; phylum Synergistota; class Synergistia; order Synergistales; family Aminiphilaceae; genus Aminiphilus. The sequence goes on from DIMS01000013.1 coordinate 9,434, forward strand.
GTATCGTCGAAGGTGCTGTCGGGGCGGGTTTCGCCTCAGAGGGGGCACCAGCACCAGCCGCGTTCGCCGCCCGCGACGC
>DIMS01000117.1:0-47116 GCA_002425685.1 Synergistaceae bacterium UBA5560
GGAGGACGGAAAGGCAGTCGCCCTATTCGTCGGATCGAGATGGATCCGGTCTACGCGGAGATTGCGCGGAAGCGCATCGGGGAGTGTGTCGGGAAATGAGGAAACCGTCGCGGGTGAGCCGAACCACGCAACCCATCCGGAGCCGTTCCGACCGGGACGCAATGGCTGGATATTTCTGGCGGCGGAACGCCCGCGACTACGCGCTCTTCCTGTTCGGGCTCTACACGGGGCGCAGGATCACCGACATTGTGAAGCTGAATGTGGGCGACGTCGCCCACGTCGACCGGCGAGGTCGGCTCAGTGTCACGGAGCGGATGGAAATCGTCGAACGCAAGACGGGAAAGGTCATCGACCTGATCCTCCATCCCTCGGCACGGCGGGCGCTGTCCAGGTATTTCCGGGAGCGGATGCGGGAGGCGCCCTCCAAGGGTGCCCTGCTGCACGAGCCCCTCTTCAAGAGCCGCAAGGCGAATCGGCACGGGGACCGCAGGATTTCCCAGCAGCACGCATGGAGGCTTCTGCGGCGTGCCGCGTCGGCATGCGGCATCACCTACAAGGTCGGAACACACAGCCTTAGGAAGACCTTCGGGTATTCGCTCTACCAGGAGGGGACGAGCATAGAGCTCATCCAGCGCCTGCTGAACCACAGCTCGCCGGACGTCACCCTGGCCTACATCGGAATCACCAGGGACGACATGGACAATGCCGTGCTCTCCCTTCCGTAGGGATGTCTCAGGCTGTGGATAAACCGGCGGAAGGAAGGGCGGAAACCTGAAAACAGCCCGCCGCCGATTCGCCGCGAAAAAAAACGGGACCCCTTTCCCAAAGGCGGTGTTTGCAGGCACCGGGGGCGTCTCTCGAATGTTAATCTTTATAGGTTTGTAGCATTCACTTTCGCGGGCCGGAAAAGCCTGCAATCACAAGATTTTTCGGGTCCTCCCTCCGGGGGGACCCTCGCGGTCGGCCCGCTGACCCCGGGTTTCGGCTAGCCACAGGATTGTACGATTTCGTTTCGTTCGTTTGACCAAAGGGATAACTCATTGCAAATACTGATCATTGAAAAACGAAACGGCCTTTTTTGACAGGGTAATTATGACTCTGCGCAATGTATTCTTATTGGTTGCAGCAGAATATATTGCACGAGGAGTGTGGATAACCAGTGTCGGACGTGCAATCCTTCAGTAAGACAGAGTGCCGAACCTGCTCCACACCCGAGATCGCTACCCTTCTTCTATTGACGGAACGGAGGGTCCAGCAGCTCGCAAAGGAAAAGGTCATTCCGCGCGTCGGGCGCGGGGAGTTCGAGCTTGCCCCTGCGGTCCAGGGGTACATCCGTTTCCTCCAGGAGCGGATGCAGTCCGGTGACGACCCCGATCTGACCAGAGAGCGCGCCCTTCTGACGAAGGTGCAGCGCGAAACCGCGGAACTGGAGCTGGCGGCGATGCGCGGAGACATGCACAAGAGCGAGGATGTGATGACGGTATGGACGGAGTGCGTGGTCAATTGCAGATCGCGGCTTCTGGCTGTCCCGGCCAAGCTCGCTCCGGTCCTCTTCGAGGCGGAATCGGTGGTGGACATCCAGGAGATCCTGAAGAAGGCAATCTACGAGGCTCTCAATGAGCTTGCGGAATACAGCTCGGAGCGAATATCGGGTATGGTCCCTGTGGACGAGGTTTGACGATCTGTGGAAGCCGCCCCCGGAAATCTCCGTGGCGGACTGGGCCGACAGGGAGCGCCGCCTCTCGAAGGAATCGAGCGTCGAGCCGGGGCGGTGGGTGACGGACAGGGCTCCCTACCAGCGCGGGATCATGGACGCGATCTCCGATCCTCGCAGGCAGGACGTGGTCATCATGAGTGCCGCCCAGGTGGGGAAGAGCGAGATCCTCAACAACACGATTGGGATGCACATCGACATCGACCCGTGCCCCATGATGATGGTGCAGCCCACCATCGACGACGCGGAGGACTACAGCAAGGACCGCATTGCGCCGATGATCCGGGACACTCCGTGTCTCTCGGGCAAGGTGAAGGACCCGAGATCCCGCGATTCCGGAAACACCCTGCGCCACAAGAAGTTCCCCGGGGGGCAGCTCTTCCTCGGAGGGGCGAACTCTCCCTCCGGGCTGGCCTCGAAACCGATCCGGCTGCTTCTTCTGGACGAGATCGACAGGTATCCCGCCTCGGCGGGCACGGAGGGCGACCCGGTCCTGCTCGCGCGCAAGCGGACACAGAACTTCTGGAACCGCAAGGTCGTCCAGGTGAGCACGCCGACGATCAAGGGCCTGAGCCGGATCGAGAAGCTGTACGAATCCTCGACGATGGAGCAGTGGCATGTGCCCTGTCCGAAGTGCGGTGTCGCCCACCCTATCGAATGGGGCAACTTCGACTACGGGGATCCCGACGACATTCGTCTGAAGTGCCCCTTGTGCGGGGAGTACAGCGGCGAGCAGGAGTGGAAATCACAGCAGTTCCGCGGCCGGTGGGTGGCGAGGAGGGAGCACCACGTCCGCGGCTTCCATATCAACGCCTTTTCGTCTCCGTGGGCGTCGTGGCGAGAGATTGTTTTCGCCTATCAGGAGGCCAAAAAGGACGGCGACGATGCCTTGAAGGTGTGGTGGAACACCGTACTCGGCCTTCCCTGGGAGGAGCACGGCAACGCCATCGAGGTGGAGAGCCTTGAATCCCACCGGGAGGAGTATGCGGCGGAAGTTCCGGATGGAGTCCTGGTCCTCACCTGCGGTGTTGACACCCAGGATGACAGGCTTGAGGCGGAGATCGTCGGATGGGGGCCGAAGCGGGAATCCTGGGGCATCCAGTACAGGGTGTTCTACGGGGATCCCGGGCAGTCGCTCGTGTGGGAGGCCCTGGACGAGTTTCTCCTGTCCCTGTGGTCTTATGCGGACGGGGAGCAGATCGGAATTGCGTGCACGTGTATCGATTCCGGAGGTCACTTCACGGACGAGGTGTACAAGTTCGTGAAGCCACGCGAGCGCCGGAACGTCTTTGCAATAAAGGGATCGTCCATGCCAGGGCGTCCTGGGGTCGGCAAGCCGAGCCGGAGCAACCGCCGGCGGGTTGCCCTCTTCAGTCTCGGGGTGGATTCGCTGAAGGGAAGTCTTTTCTCCCGCCTGAAGGCGGAGGCGCCGGGTCCTGGATACTGTCACTGGCCGAAGGACCTGAAGGCGAACCACCGCGGCTACGACAATCCCTACTTCAGGGGGCTCGTCTCGGAGAAGCTGGTGGTACGCAGGGTGAACGGAAAAATGAAGGCGGAGTGGGTGAAGCGTTCCGTCGGCGCGAGGAATGAACCTCTGGACGTCAGGATATACGCCTCTGCGGCCCTGGAGATCCTGAATCCGGATCTGGACCGGAACAGGGAGCGGAGGACCGTGAAAAAACCCTCCGGCAGCAAGTCGAAGCGAAAGAAGCCGTCGAAGGTGGTGCAGCGGCAGCCTGAACCGCCTCGGGAGCCGGAAGGGAAGCCTCCGGAGATGGACGCCGCGAAACAGCCCGTGTCCGCTGCGGCGGGGAGGGGACGTGTCCGTGTCCTGAGCAGAGGATTGTAGCGTCGGCCGCTGAAAAGCGACCGACGCTTTTTTCATGGACGGAGGTGGTGCGATGAACATGTCGCGGCTCGATGCATTGCGCCGGCGTCTGGAGATGTATCTCGCGGCGGAGGCCGCGATCCTTTCCAGCCAGTCATATGAGATGGAGGGGTTGAAGCTGACGCGGGCGAATCTGGAGGCCGTGCAGAGGACGATTTCCGTGCTTGAAGGGAAGATCGGGCGACTGTCCGGAGGGCGTGGACGGATGCGCGAGATCGTCCCAAAGGACTGGTGATGACCATGCTGGAGGGACTTGTCCGGGCGCTGGCTCCTGGGTTCGCCCTGAAGCGGGAGATGGCGCGTGCCAGGCTTGATGCGCTGGAAAGGACGCGGGCTTTCCTTGATGCCGGCTATTCGCACCATGGTGCGAGCAGGCAGCGGACGTCCATGCTTTCCTGGATTTCCACGTCGAAAAGCCCCGACGAGGATATCGGGCAGAACCTCGGCCTGCTGCGGGAGCGGTCGCGGGATCAGTACTACGGTGTTCCGCTGGCTCGGGGAGCCGTCGAGCGCATCGCCACGTCTTCGGTGGGGCCGGGGCTGAAGCCGAAGTTCAGCATCAACCGAGAACGCCTGGGCCTGTCCGAAGCGGAGGCGGACGCATGGGAGGACCATGCCGAGCGCGAGTTCGGCTACTGGGCCGAGTCGAAGGACTGCGATAGCTCCAGGCGCTGCAACTTCTACGAAATGCAGGCACTGGCGTTCCTCGGAATTCTGATGAACGGCGACGTGTTCGCCGCCCTGCCGATGAAGTCTCTTCCGGGGAGGCTCTACGATCTGCGGGTGCGCCTGATCGAGGGGGACCGGGTGTGCGATCCGGACAGGAAGCCGACGGGGGTTCGCCTCTGCGAGGGAATGGAGATGGACGCGGACGGCGTGCCGGTGGCCGCGTGGGTGGCGAATCGCCATCCGAAGGCGGAGGGCTTGGCTCTGCCGCGTCTCGAGTGGGCTCGGGTTCCGCTTTATGGCGAGCAATCCGGAAGGCGGAATCTGCTGCATCTGATGCGCCCGGAGCGCGTGGACCAGCCGAGGGGTGTTCCGCTGCTCGCCCCGGTGCTCGAAACGCTGAAGCAGCTCGGGCGCTACACAGATGCAGAACTCATGGCATCTGTGGTCAACGGCATGTACAGCATCTTTTTCGAGCATGACGCGAAGGAGATGGAGGTCGGTGAGGAATCCTACACTCTGGACGAATCCGGAGCGGAGGAGGACCTCCTCGGGCGCGTGCGGTTGGGGTACGGCTCGGTCTTCGACCTGCCCCCTGGGGTGAAGGCGAACGCGGCGGCTCCCGGGAGGCCGAATCAGGCGTTCGACGCTTTCGTTCTGGCGGTGTGTCGTCAGGTGGGGGCGGCGCTTGGGATTCCGTACGAGCTTCTGGTGCTGAACTTCACCTCGTCGTACTCGGCCTCCAGGGGCGCGCTCCTGGAGGCGTGGAAGCTCTTCAAGATCTGGCGCGAGTGGTTCGCGGGGAATTTCTGTCAGCCGATCCTCTTCGAATGGCTCTGCGAGGCCGTGCTGAAGGGGCGGATCGACGCGCCGGGTTTTTTCGAGGATCCGATGGCGGCCTACTGTTATTCGTGGGTGGACTGGTACGGTCCCGCGCAGGGGCAGCTTGACCCGCTGAAAGAGGTCAACGCGGCCCAGAAGCGCATCGAGATCAACGCCAGTTCGGAATCGCGGGAGGCCATGGAACTGACCGGGTCCGAGTGGGAGATGAACGTGCGTCTTCGTGCGAAGGAGGAGGCGGTGAAAAAGGAGCTGAAGCTGAGTTCCGCCGGGTATTCGGAACCTGTTCCCGTTCCAGGAGGCGGCGAAGACGGCGCAGAGGAGAGTGATGGCATGTGAGCGGGAAGTGGTGGAAGGCGCAGGTGACCGACGAGGGTATCGGTGAGCTTTTGCTCTACGGCGACATCGGCGACGGCTGGTGGAGCGAGAACAATTCGAAGGACTTCATCCGCGACATCAAGGCGCTTGGGTCTGTAGGCGAGCTGGTCGTCCGCATCAACAGCATCGGCGGTGACGTGTTCGCCGGGATGGCGATCTACAACTATCTTCGGGGCCTGAAGGTGCGCAGGACGGTGATCGTGGACGGCCTCGCGGCGTCGATCGCGTCGGTGGTGGCCATGGCGGGAGACAGGATCGTCTGCCCGGCCAACGCGATGATGATGATCCACAACCCGTGGAGCTTTTCGGTGGGGGACGGCGAGGAAATGCGCAAGACTGCCGAGATTCTTGACAAACTGCGCGGCCAGATCGCCTGGGTGTATGTCGCCCGTACCGGCCTCGAAGAGAATGCCGTTCTCTCCATGATGGATTCGGAGACGTGGATGACGGGTGAAGAGGCCGTCGCCGCAGGATTCGCCGACGAGGTGGGAGAACCGGTGGAGGCCGCCGCTTCCGTGCGGGACGGCATGTTCGCGCTCTCCACGTCGACAGGTACGATGACGGCCAGCATGGAGCGGATGAAAGCCCTGCGTATGGACGTGACGGCGTTTTTCCCGCAAGGGAAGGGAGCCGGAAAAACAGAAGAGGGGGGAATTGTCCCTATGAATCTTGAGGAATTGAAAGAGAAACATCCGGAACTTTACGCCGCAGCGGTTGACGGGGGGCGCGCGGAGGGAATGAAGAACGGTGCACAGCAGGAACGTGCCCGTCTGCAGGCCCTCGACGAGCTGGCACAGCCCGGGTGCGAGGAGATCATCGCCAGGGCGAAGTATGAGACGCTCGTCACGGCACAGGAGTGTGCGCTTGATCTGTTGAAGGCGCAGCGGGCGCATGCGGCGCTGTCCGCCCGCAGGGAGGACGCGAAGGTGCTTGACGGTGTCGCTGGAATGGAGCCGAACGGCATGCCCGGCGAACAGGAGCGGGAACTGGGCGCGTTTTTGAATCTGGTAAAGGATGTTTCGTCCGCTGCACGGACGAATGTCAGGGCCTCTGTCAGGGGGGTGGCGTAAGTGGCGGACAAGAATCAGATCGGTGTTCTCGTGGCGGACAATCTGTTCGCGGGCAGCCAGATGCCCGTTGTGGACGACGAGGTGGTCATCGCCGAAGGCGAGGGGATTCTCGCCAGGGGAACGCTGCTCGGCTTGGTGACGAGGGGGGCGCTCGGGGCGGAAGCGGCGGCCAGGACCGGAGGGAACACCGGCAGCGGCACGCTGACGCTGGATGTCGAAACACCCGTTCTTGCGGGCGCGAGGGCCGGCGTGTACTCCGTGCGGGTGATCCGGTCGGCCATTGCCGGAGTGGCGACGACGCCGCCGGTTCCGGCGCAGCTCGCCGTGGCGGAATTCAAAGATCCGGACGGCAATGTGCTTGCGGTGTTCGATGTTCCGGGAACGACCGGAACCGTTGTGAGCAATCATCTGAAATTTGTCATGGCGGAGGGCGCCGATATGCCGTTCGTGGTCGGAGACGGCTGGGACATCGCCGTGACCGAAGGGGCCGCCTCCGGGCTGTACAGGGCCGTGGATTCGACGGCGACGGACGGATCCGCCGATCCCGTGGCCGTTTTGGCCTTCGCGGTGGACGCGACGGATGACGATGCGGCGGGCATCGCCTACTTCACCGGGGAGTTCAACGAAGATGCGCTGATCTTCGGGAGGACAGAGGACACTGTGGCGATGTACAAGGCGGCTGCGAGGGATCGCGGCCTCTTCTTCAAGAAGGTTCGATAGGGGGCGCTGAAATGCTCAATACGATCAATCTGTATGATCCGCGCACTATGCTGACGGCGCTGAAAACGGCGCCTCCTGCGCAGACCTTCATCCGGGATATGTTCTTCCGGAACCGCGACGCGGTAAACACCGAGCACGTCGACATCGACATCGTCAAGGGGAACCGCAAGATGGCGCCGTTCGTGGCGACGACGAAGTCGGGCTCCGTGATGGCGCGCGACGGCTATACCACGAACAGCTACAAGCCCGCCATGCTGAAGCCGAAGCGCGCAGCTTCCGATGTCGACTGGATGAAGCGGCTTCCGGGGGAAACGGTGTACAGCGGAATCGGTCCCGACGAGAGGGCCGCGAAGCTCTACGTCGAGGATCTCCTTTTTCTGGACGAGACCATCACGCGCCGCGAGGAGTGGATGTGTGTCAAGGCCCTGACGGAGGGGCGGGTGGTGCAGAAGGGGGACGGTGTCGACGAGGTGGTCGAGTTCCCGCTGACGGTCGCAACGCTCGACGCGGCCGACAAGTGGAGTGCGGACACCGGAAAGGCACTGACGTGCCTGCGGAACGCCAGGCGATCCATGGTGCAGGCCTGCGGAGTCGCCCCGAACGTGGCGGTCATGGGGAAGGCCGCCCTCGAGGCCTTCCTCGCGAACAAGGAGGTGAACGAGCGGGCGGACAGGAACAAGATCCTCTTCACCGAGATCGAGCCTCAACTCCCGGTGGCTTCCCTTGAGACGATGGGAGTCATTTACTGGGGGTACATGCGCGATTCCGGCCTGTATATCTACAGCTACGACGAGTGGTACGTCGATGAGGCCAGCGGGACGGAAAAGCCCATGATCGACGACAACATCGTGCTGCTGGGAAATCCTGCCGCAAGAACCAGTCTCATGTACGGGGCGTGGACCGAGGCGAACAAGCAGACCGGATCCGTCGTCACGCACGTCGGAGAGCGCATTCCCCGCTCCTGGGTGGAGGACGACCCGTCTGTCCGATGGGTGCAGATGGTCAGTCGGCCGCTTCCCGTTCCGCACCAGATCGACGCCTTCCGGGTGCTGAAGGTGGTGTAGCCGATGATCCGGATTACGAGAGAGCGAACGTTTGTCGGTTCTTCCGGATTCGGCGAGACCGTCTCTCTCGGCGCCGAGGAGGAGCGCTGGCTGGTGGAAACAGGGCAGGCGGAGTACGTCGAGCCGCCTCCGGCTCCGGTTGAAGCGCAGGAACCCGGAAGGGCGGGTGATGCAGATGCTGCCGACGCTGAAGGAGCAGTTCCGCAGAGACGCGGAAGACGGCGCGGCCTGGTTCAGTGAGGATGCGTTCGCGTCGGAACACGACGTGAACGGGGCGAGGCTCCTGTGCGTGCTCTGTTCGGATGCCCGTGCGGGGCGTCTCGACATGACGACGAAGCGGGAGCACAGGCGACCCGAGGGGATGGCCGGGGGGCGGGCGGTGCTGTTCGTCAGGGCGGACCGGACGCAGGGGGAACCGAAGCGCGGCACGCCGATCCGCGTCGACGGGAAGCTCTACACGGTCGACGCGGTGCGTCCCATCGGCGGAGTCGTCCTGCGCCTCGACCTGGAGGCGAACGAAGCATGATAGAGATCGAGCATTCCCAACTGGAAAGGGCCAGACGTGTGCTGCGCGGGATCGACAACGGTTTCGCGCGTGCTGTCTCGGGCGCCCTCAACAGGGCTTCCTCGGGCTTTGTCACGGACATGACAAGGGAAACCTGTTCCCGATACCACGTGAAAGCCTCGGAAGTGCGGCGTGCCCTTTCGGTTCGCCGCGCCGGTGTGAACTCCCTTGTGTCGGCCGTTGTGGCAAGGGGAAGGCGGAGATCGCTGGCGGACTACAAGCTGTTGCCGGCATCCCCGAACCGGAGGCGGGAATTGCAGGGCGCTGTGAAGAAGGACGGTTTGAAGCCGTTGGGGGCGAGAGCCTTTCTTGTCGAGCGGGGGGGGCGGTATCTGCCCTACGTGAAAAAGCGGGACGGGGGAGTGGAACCGTTCATCTCTCCCTCCATCCCGCAGATCGTGAAGAACGAGGAGACGGTGGCCGAGGTGGAGCGCGGTGCGGCAGTGCGCTTCAGGAAGCGGATCGATCATGAGATCCTGCGTCTTCTCGGGGGGCTCCGGCGATGATCGCCCTCATGCTGCAGGATGCGCTCGTGGAACGGATCAGAGATCTTCTTGCCGGGCAGACGCTTCCCTCGAAGGGGGGGCTCCGCACGGAGGTGAAGGTCTTTCCCCAGTTCCTGCCGCTGCCTGGAGTGCCGGAACCCGGGGAAACGGAGGGGACGCTCGTGTTTTCCGAATCCCTCGCCTACGGGGAGGGGGATCTCGAGAGAAACTTCCCCTGCGTGATCGTGAAGCTGGACGACGGAACGGATCGCGAGGAGGGGGACCCGAAGGGGACGCGGATCGGCGTCCGGATCCTGGTCGGCGTGTACGACGAGACGCCGGACTGCCAGGGGTTTCGTGATGCCCTCAACATCGTGGAGCAGATCCGTCAGTGCCTGCTTTCGGAGCGGTATCTCGGCGGAAAGTACCGGCTCGAAATGCCCCTCGAGTGGCATCTGTTCGACGAGCAGCCGTGGCCGTGCTTCTTCGCCGTCGTCGAAAGCACATGGGGAACCGGGCGGCCGCTCGATGGGGGCACAGGGAGGAAAGGAGACGTGCGAAATGGGACGTGTCCGGACATTGCCGCAGCCCTCGGAAGAGAGTGAGGCGCTGCGGGACTCGGAAGGCGGTTCCGCGGCTGAGGCCGCGGGGAGAACGGAGGAAACCGTGGAGAAGACAGGAAGACTCGTCTATATCGGGCCGAACATTCCCGGGGGAGCGCTGCAGACGCACCAGGTATTCCGAGGGGGTCTTCCCCCCTGGTGCGAGCCGCTGTTCAGGCGGGTCCCGGAGATCCGGGATCTTTTTGTGCCCGTCGGGGACCTTGCAAGGGCGATGGCGCGGGTGAAGGAGCCGGGGACGAACGAGTTCCGGCTCTTTTCGTTCGTCCAGTCCGCGACGAGGGGGTGAAAAGGTGGCATACAACCATGGTGTCTACAAGAGCGAGATTCCGACTTCCCTCCTGCCTCCGGTGAGAACCGAGGCGGGGCTCCCAGTGGCGGTCGGCACGGCGCCCATCCATCTCGGCAGCGCCGCGGACGCGGCGGCGAACGTGAACAGGATCCAGCTCGTCTACAGCTACGCCGAAGCTGTGTCCCTCTTCGGGTTCAGCAGAAGCTGGGAGCGGTACTCCCTCTGCGAGTTCATCTACTCGCAGTTCGCGCTGTATAACGTCTGTCCCTGCGTGCTGATCAACGTGCTGGATCCTGCGGTGCACAGGACCGCCGCGGAGCCCGCGTCGTTCTCCATCGTCGACGGCCGTGCGGATCTCGGAGGGGACGTTCTCCTCGACACGGTCGTCGTGAGCGGTGAGCCCGCCCCGAAACTCGGGGACGACTACGCGCTCTCCTACGACGGGGACGGCAATGCGATCCTTTCGGTTGTCGCCGGAGGCGCCCTCGCGTCGGCCGGGAGTGTCACGGCGGCCTTTTCCAGAATCGACCCGACGAAGGTGACGGCGGAGGACATCATCGGCGGCGTGGACACCGAAACGGGGAAATACACGGGGCTTGAGCTCGTGAACAGCGTGTTCCCGAGGTTCCGCCTGGTGCCCGGTCTCATCCTCGCCCCGGGTTGGTCGGAAAAGCCGGAGGTGGCTGCCGTCATGACGGCGAAGGCCTCGAACGTGAACGGGCATTTCACCGCCCAGGCTGTCTGCGACATTCCGAGCGGGGCCGGCGGTGCCGGGCGATACACCGAGGCGCCCGCATGGAAGCAGGACAACAACTACGCCGGAGAGCGGCAGATCGTATGCTGGCCGAAGGTGAAACTCGGCGACGACGTGTTCCGCCTCTCGACGCAGATTGTCGGGCTGATGAATTCGATCGACTGCGGGAACGAGGACGTTCCCTACGAGAGTCCGTCGAACAAGAATCTGCAGATGAACGCACTCGTCAACGCCGCGGGGGAGGAGATCGATCTCGGACCCGAGATGGCCAACTATCTCAACGGGCAGGGAATCGTGACGGCCCTCAACTGGGTCGGAGGCTGGAGGGCCTGGGGCAACCGCACCGGATGCTATCCGGCGAACACGGATCCGAAGGATGCCTTCATCCCGATCCGGCGCATGTTCGACTGGATCGGGAACGAATTCATTCTCACCTTCTGGCAGAAGGTGGACGGACCCATGACGCGCCGGCTCGTGAAGACGGTAGTCAACAGTTTCAACATCCGCCTCAACGGGCTTGCCGCGAGGGAGTTCATCCTGGGCGGGAGGATCGCGTTCCTCGAGTCGGAGAATCCCGTGACGGACCTGATGGACGGCGTGCTGAAATTCCACATCTACGTGACGCCTCCTCCTCCCGCGCGGGAGATCCGGGGCATTCTGGAGTTCGATCCGAACTACTTCAACACGCTCTTTGAAGGGGGTGCGTAGGGAATGTCCAACATCATCCCCGAAAAGAACATCAACTTCTCGGTCTATCTGGAGGGAACCGAGGAACTCGGAAATGCGGAAGTCACGCTTCCGAAGCTGGAACCCCTCTCCAGCGAAGTGAAGGGGGCCGGTATCGCCGGGGTCTTCGACTCCCTCGTGCTCGGGCACTTCGGATCCACGACGCTTTCGCTGTCGTGGCGGAACGTCACCGCCAGCGTGATGAAGCTGGCGGCCCACAAGACGCATTCCCTCGACCTCTACGGCGCGCTGCAGGACTACGACGCCGGGAGCGGCGAACACAGGGTGCGTCAGATGCATCTCTTCGTCAAGGCGACCCCCAAGGGGCCAGACCTCGGGAAGTTAAACGTGGGCGAGCTCGGGGACACGCAGATGGAGTTCGAGGTGCTCTACCTGAAGCTCTCCATCGACGGAGAGGAGCATGTCGAGCTTGACAAGCTCAACTACATCTACCGCGTGGACGGCGTCGACTATCTTGCCGGTGTCCGCTCCGCGCTGGGGAAGGGATGATGCACATGAGGGTGGAACTGTCGAAGCCGTTCAGTGTCGAGATCGGCGGAAAGTCGGTCGAGTACGACGTTCTCGAGCTTCCCCTGGAGGAGATGACAGGGGCCGACGTCATTGCCGTGGAGAATCAGATGGCGTCGGAGGGAAAGGTCACTGTCGCGCCGGAGTTTTCGAAGCTGTTCCAGGTCCGTCTCGCAGCAAGGTCCGTCAAGGTCCCCGCACAGACGCTGGAACGTCTTCCTCTGCGGGATTTCGCAAGGGTGACGGGGGCCGTGCAGGGTTTTTTGCTCGGGTCGGGCTCTCCGGATCCGTCTGGGAACGAAGGCGGGACCGCTGCGGCGGAGACACTCCCGGGCGAATCCTGAGGCGTGTCTCGTTGAGGCTTGCGAGGGCGGAGACGGGCNNGGGCACGTCCGTCGACGGGTGGCTTTCCCTGCCTGTTGCGGACCTGCCCGAGTGGTGCGGACTCGTCCTGGAAGAGAACGAGGCTGTGAAAAAGCGGAAGGGGCGCTGACGGGTCTGCGCCCCTTCCGCTTTCAGAAGATCAGTTGCAATGCGACGTAGGCTGCGGTGAGAAGAAACGCCACAGCGAGAATGGCGTAGAAAAGATATCCCGCAAACCTGCCCGTTTCCTCGATGAAAACACCGATTTTCCTGAGCATGTGGCACCTCCCGTTCGGCGGAGTGGTGGCAACCCGATTATAACACCTGGAGGTGAGGGACCGTGGCGAACGAACACCAGATTTCCTTCGTGCTCGGGGCTGTGGTCGCCGGGGCCTTCAAGGGGGCGTTCGCCACAGCGGCGGACACCGTCGGCAAGCTCCAGGCCAGAATGGGTGACCTTGGCAAAGCCAGGGAACAGCTCGGGAAATACCAGGCCATCAAGCTCGACATGGGGAACTCGGCGGCGCAGCTTGCCGAGGCGAAGGCGAAGGCGGAACAGCTCGGGAGCGCCCTCCGGGCGGCAAGAACGAATTCGCAGGCCGTGCAGGGGGCCTTCGCGCAGGCGGCGGAGCGGTCGTCCGGACTCAGGGCGTCCCTCGATGCCCAGCGGATCGCCTACCGCCAGGCCCAGGAAGAGGTTCGGCGCCTCGCAGGGGCCATGAAACAGAGTTCCGCCCCGTCGCAGGAGATGCAGCAGAATTTTCTGCAGGCGAAACAGAGGGCGGAGGAGCTCAAGGGCAGTCTCGCGTCCCAGGGGGTGGTCCTCCGAAACGCCGAGACCGAAACGCGGCGGCTGTCGGCGGCGGCGAAACAGTCGCAGGGTGTGACGAAGTCGCTGCAGGGAGAGTTCGACCAGACATCCGGGAAGGTCTCCCGCCTCGAAAACTCCCTCCGGCAGCAGGGACAGACGCTGCGTGGGCTGGGGTCGGAGCTGAGAAGGGCCGGAATCGACACGAAACAGCTTGCGGCGGAGCAGGCGAAACTTTCCGAGCAGGCCGAGCGGGCAGAGGCGGCACAGAAACGCCTGCAGGACTCGCAGGCGGCCCTTGACGCCACAAAGCAGCGCCTGTCGTGGGGAAACATCAGCCGCGAGGTCGTGACTTCCGCCGGAATCGTTCTCGCCTTCAGAAAACCCATCCAGACCGCAGCGGACTTCGAGCAGGCAATGGCCGGGGTGGGCGCGGTGAGCCGCGCCTCCGGAGAGGAAATGAAGGCCCTTTCGGAGCAGGCTCGTTCCCTTGGGCGGGATACGGTCTTTTCCGCGTCGGAGGCGGCCGCGGGGCAGCGCTTTCTCGCAATGGCCGGATTCAAGTCGAACGAAATCCTTTCCACCATGCCGGGGCTTCTGGACATGGCAGCCGCCGCGGGAATGGACCTCGCCTCCGCGTCGGACATCGCCTCCAACATCCTGACCGGATTCTCCCTCGAGGCCTCCGAGATGGGGAGGGTGTCCGATGTCCTCGCCCTCGGCTCGGCCTCGGCGAACACGAACATCGCCCAACTGGGGGATGCCATGAAATACGTGGCCCCCATCGCATCCGCGGCGGGTGCTTCCATCGAGGAAGTGGCCGCCATGATAGGAAAGATGTCCGATGCCGGCATCCAGGGGAGCCTCGCCGGAACGGCTCTCCGCGCCGCCTACACCAGGCTGGCCAAGGAGCCGAAGGAGGCGGCGGACGCACTGTCGGCCATGGGAATTTCGGCGAAGGACGCCAAGGGGGACATGAAGCCTCTCCCGGCCCTCCTTCTTGAAATTTCGAAGGTGACATCGCGTCTGGGAAGCGGGGACCAGCTTCAGGTGCTCGCGACCGTTTTCGGCACGGAGGCCGCGTCCGGAATGCAGGCGTTGATGCGCGCCGCCCAGGGCGGCGGACTCGACAAGCTGACGAAGGAACTCGAACATGCGGAAGGCGCCGCCCGCAAAATGGCGGAACAGATGAACGACACCGCGCTGGGGGTGCTGCGAAAGCTCTCCTCCGCGACGGAATCGCTCATGATCGACATCGGCAACGTGCTTCTGCCAGGATTCACCTCCGTGGTCAAGGTCCTTACGAAAGCGGTATCCGGGATCTCCTCCCTCACCAAGGAATACCCGGGGTTGACGCAGGCTGTCGTCACCGGAGCGGTGGCACTCGGCGCCTACAAAATTGCGACCGTTGCGGGTGGCATCGCGTGGGCGGCGGCGAAGCTCCCGTTCCAGCAGGCGAAGGTTGCCATCAATCATGTGCGGGCAGCGATGGCACTGAGCGGGGACACTTCCCTTCTCATGGCGGCAAAGACGAGGATCGCCGCCGCCGTGACGAAGGCGATGGGGTTCGCCCAGGGTGCCCTGAACGCGGTACTGCGTGTCGGGCAGGGGCTCTGGGATGCCGGGAGGCTCGTCCTCTACCACGGAAAACAGCTTCTCGTGGCCGGGGCGACGAAGGCGTGGGCGGCGGCCCAGTGGGTCCTGAACGCGGCGATGAACGCGAACCCGATCAGTCTGGTCGTGGTCGGCATTGCGGCGCTCGTGGCCGCGGCGTGGGTGCTGTACGAGAACTGGGATACGGTCTGCGCGGGCGTTTCCGCCGCGTGGGAATGGCTCCGGACATCCGCGTGCGCCGCCGTGGACGGCATAGGGAATTTCTTCGCCGCACTCCCGGGATGGATTGAGCAGTCTCTTTCCGGTCTCGCCGACATCATTCTCGCCCCCTTTCTTGCGGCATTCCAGTGGATAGGCGAGAAAATCGAGGGATTCAAGTCCGCGTGGAGTTCCCTTGTCGGCTTCTTCGGCGGTTCAGATCCCGAAGGGGGATCCGCTCCGCCGCCTGCGGCGTTTTCGCAGTACGGAGGGCGCGCCATGGGGGGGCTCGTATCCAGGCCAGAACTGACCTGGGTCGGCGAAGAGGGCGCGGAAATGATCATTCCCCTGGAAAGGCAGGCACGCGGGCGGAATCTCTGGCTGCAGGCCGGGCGGATGCTCGGGATGATTCGGAAGGTCGGCGGTCCTCTCGCCGCCCCGGAGGAAGTTGCCGGCTCCGGCGGTGCCGGAATGCCCCTCTACCGTGCGGCGGAGATCCGCGGGCGGAGAGAGGATGCTTCCGCCTCCGGAGTTGCTGAGGGAACCGGGGGAGTCAGAGGCGGGATAACGCTCACCGTCAATGTGTACGGGAGCGGAGGCGAGAACGGGGAGTCGTTCGCGAGGCGGGTGGCGGAGGAAGTCCGCCGCGTACTCCGCGACCTCGAGGAGCGCAACCAGAGGGTGAGCTACGCATGAGAACATATCGGACGCGGCAGGGAGACACGTGGGACATCGTTGCGCTTCGGATGTACCCGGATCTCGGGGGTGAGAAGCTCATGTCGTTCCTGATGCAGGCGAATCCGGTCCACGCGACGACGGTGGTATTCCCCGCGAACGTGCGGCTGAACGTCCCGGACGCGGACATTCCAGAGGTGGAGGATCTCCCTCCATGGAGGAGGTGACGTTCCCGTGCCGGAGGAACGGTGCGCGCGGCGCGCGTTGCTCGAAATCTGCTACCACGGCGTGGACATCTCGGCGGAGATCGAGCGCCACCTGGTGGACTTCTCCTACACGGACAACGCCCACGGAAAGGCGGACGATCTTTCGCTCCGCCTGGAGGACAGGGACGGGCGCTGGCGTGGACCGTGGTTCCCGTCGAAGGGGGCGACCATCAGCGCCAGGATCGTTACAAAGAACTGGTCCGGAGACGGACAGTCGGCCGCCATGCCGTGCGGGGTGTTCGAAATCGACGAGATCGAGGTGGACGGACCGCCATCGCAGGTGACCGTGAAAGCGGTCTCGACCTTCGTGTCGAAACCCATGCGGCAGCAGCAGAGGACCCAGGCATGGGAACGGATTTCACTCTCCGGCATTGCGGAGGAGATTGCCGGCCGCAACGGGCTCGTCCCCGTCTGGGATTCACGCCTCGATCCCTACTTCGAGCGCAGGGACCAGGTGGAGCAGTCCGATCTCGGATTCCTCCAGGGACTCTGCGAAGACTACGGGATCGGACTCAAGGTGGTGGACGGAAAGCTCGCCTGCTACAACGAGGCCGACTACGAGGCGGCGGTGCCCGTCGACACCGTGAGGTTCGGAGAGCCGAGAATCCTCTCCTACCGGTTCCGGCACAAATGCCGGGATGTCTACAAAGGGGCAAAGGTCCAATACCACGACCACCTGAAGGACAAGCTCTTCGAAGTCTACGCCGTCGGGAACGCGGAAGGCTCCGGAAGCGATCTGAAGATCAACCAGAAAGCGGACAACCTCGGAGACGCCAGGATCCTCGCGCAGAAGAAACTCAGGGACGCGAACAAACACGAGACGACCGCCTCGCTGGAACTCATGGGCGATCTCCGGAAATCCGCGGGGAAGACGATCCAGGTTGCCGGGTTCGGCAGGTTCGACGGACGCTGGTTTATGGAGAAGGTCGAGCATTCGGTGAGCCGGGGAGGATACCGGACCTCCCTCGGGCTCCGGAAAGCCGGGGATGGTGGGTGAGGAAGCTGCAAGCCCGAACCGGCGGTTCGGGACAATGAGCAGCTCGGGAGTTATGAGGAATGAAGGCCGGCCGGACCTATGTAAGCCCGGCCGGCCTCATGGCTTTCAGCGCACATGTCGTTCTTCCAGCCCCAGATGCTTTTTGATGGCATGCTGCAGCAAGGCGGAGAAATTCACTCCCCTGGCTTCCGCCGCACGATTGAGCCACCCGGGAATGGTGAGGGTCTTCTTGACGGCCCTGCTTTCCATCTCCTCACGAACGAGGGGCATCAGGGCCGTCACCATTACGGTCCGCTGTCCCTCGCCGAGATCGATGTCGGCCAGGGAAGAGGGGGACGGGATGGGCTCGCCGTCCTCTTCCATGCCGTAAAGATGCAGCTCCAGCGCTTCGGTTGCCCGCTCGATCGCGTTCATGTCCCCCTCTCCTTGGCTGACGCACCCGGGGAGATCCGGGAAGACGACCCCGACCCTTCCGTCGGGATTGTAGTGGAGGATTGCCGGGAAGTCGTACCTGTCCTGCATTGTCACCCTCTCCTTTCTTCGGCGGGGCTCCAGGGGGAATCTTCCCCCTAGAGCCCCGCCTGCTTTGCGATGCTTTTTACAACCCATGTATCGAGATCCTTTATCGGATGGGGAACCGTCACCGTTCCTGGTTTGATCGGGTGTTTGAACTGCCTGTGGTCGCCTCTTCTTCTGGCTCCACCCACCCGTCGTTTTCCAGGATTCGGATGATTTCTCGCGAGCTGTAGCCTTTCATTCGAGGGCCCCCTTTCGACGCGACAAGTATAACACGTATAAATCATACGTGTCAACAGGGGAGTGCGACCCGTTCGGACTCGTTCGACTCGGATGCGAGGTGGTGTGCCATGCCGACCATGAGGGGTTCACGGGAGAATGTGGAGACCCCCTGCACCATCCGTCACGGATACGTTTCCGTCTACAACCAGAAGACGCACCGTGCACGGGTGCGCTTTCCGGACAAGGACGACCTCGTGTCCTACTGGCTGCCGGTCCTCGTTCCGAACACGAGAAAAAACCGCGACGAGGCCCCTCTTGACGAGGGAGAGCATGTGGTGTGCCTCTTCCTCGGGAACGGTCTCGAAATGGGTTACGTGCTGGGTTCCGTATACGACAACGGAAATCTGCCCCCGGTGGGGAACAGGAACATCCGGGTCGCGAATTTCGAGGACGGGACACGGGTCTTCGTCGACCGGGAAAAACACCAGGTGGAAATCAAGGACAGTTTCGGCAGCAGGGTCCGGCTGGAGGGGGGAAATATCTACCTCCAGGCGGCGCCGGGAGGAGGGGTTTTCATCCACCCGGCGCCGGTGTTTCTTTCCGAGCCCATGAATTTCCCCGAGCCTGAAAGCCCGCCCGCCGGCGACGGCTGAAGCGGAGGTGTGTAGCACGGCCGTCGGCCTGTGCGAAAGGAAGGGTAACAGTGATAGGTTCTCTTGGGTCGGTTGTCTTCGAGGTGTCGTCGGAACGGGTCAGGACCTTCGACGGTCTGGTCAGGACCAATGCGGCGCGGTATGCCGTGCACGAACTTCACCAGCACAAGTCCCTCCTCGAATACACGGGAAACGATCCGGCGGAACTGTCCATGGAGGTGACGCTCGATGCGGCCCTCGGAGTGCCCCCTGAGGAGGACCTGGAAAAGCTCCGGAAGATCGTCCGCGAGGGGAAGGCTGTTCCCTTCGTCGTCGGAGGAGTCCCCCAGGGAGACCACCTGTGGGTCGTCGAGAAGATGACCGAAGGGGTTGATGTCGTCGACAACAAGGGTCGGTTTATCCGCGTCGTCGTGGGGCTTTCACTGAAGGAATATGTCGAGGAGGGGGCGAAGTGACGTGGAAGTGGACGTGACCTGTCGCCTTGAGGAGATTGATTTCGCGCCCTCCAGCCTGGTGGCGGAGATTGTCCAGAACGTGCGCACGATCTTCACCACGGCGAAATACAGCGTTCCCCTCGACCGCCTCTTCGGCGTGGACGCCGGAATCACGGACAAGCCGACGGAGAGGGCGATGGCCGCGTTGACGGCGGACATCATCGGCGCGATACACCGGTACGAGCCGAGATGCCGCGTGGTGCGGGTGGAGTTCGAGGGTGACGTGGACGGCATACTGCGGCCGAGGGTGAGGGTGAGGATCGATGAAGAGTGAACTGTTCGCAAGCCTTCCCGACATCGTCTTCGCGGAACGAGACGCGGCGGTTATAGAACGAGAGATCATCTCCGGATATGAGCAGGCGTTCGAGGCGCAGTACGGCGAATCCCGCACGCTCTATCCCGGGGACCCTGTCCGGCTGTTCCTGGAGACCGTGGCCTTCGTCATCGTGCACCAGCGCTATCTCATCGACCGCGCCGCGAAACAGAACCTGCTTGCGTACGCGGAAGGGGAATATCTGGACCATCTCGGGGCGCTTCTCGGCGTGACACGCCTCCCCGCGCGCCCGGCCGTGACGACGCTGCGGTTTTCCATCTCCGCACCGCAGGAGCAGGTTGTCCTCATCCCTGCGGGAACGCGGGCGACTCCCGGCGGAGGGGAGATCATCTTCGCCACCGTCAGGGACGCGGAGATTTCCTCCGGGGAGATCTCCGCAGAGGCGGAGGCGGAATGCACCGCCGTCGGCTCCGCGGGGAACGGATACCTTCCGGGGCAGATTTCCGGCGCTGTGGATGTGCTGCCGTGGCAATCCTCGGTGGCGAACACCACCGAATCCTCGGGCGGGTCCGACGCGGAGGACGACGAGAACTACCGGGAGCGGATCCAGATGGCCCCGGAATCGTTCACCACGGCGGGACCGCGCGGGGCCTACGAATACCACGCCAGGACGGCGCACCAGGACATCGTGGACGTGGCCGTCGTGGGGCCCCCGGACATCCCGCCGGGAGAGGTGGAGATCTATCCGCTCATGCGGGGAGGGGAGCTTCCCACGCAGGACATTCTCGATCTCGTCGCGTCCACCTGCGGCGCGGACGACGTCCGTCCCCTGACGGATCTCGTCCGCGTGCTTGCGCCGGTTCCCGTGGAATACGACGTGGACGTGGCGTACTGGATCGGAAGGGACCGGGTGACCCAGGCGAGGGCGATCCAGGCCGCCGTTGAGGAGGCAGTGGACGGGTGGGTGCTGTGGCAGCGCTCGAAGATCGGCAGGGATATCCTGCCCTCCCAGCTCGTGCGCCTGATGATGGCCGCAGGAGCACGCCGCGTGGAGGTCCGCTCCCCGACATATCGTGAAATCGGAGGTAGCGGTCTCGCCGTGGCTCGCGTGCCCGTCCGCGTGGTCTACTGGGGGCTTGAAGATGCGTGACCTTCGGGAACTCGCGCTTGCGGAAATCCTGCCAGGGTCGATCTCCGGGGACAGGCAGGTGGATGCGGGAGCCCGTGCGCTGGATCCCGAGCTCCGGCGCGTCACGATCGACACGAGGGAGGCGCTGATACTCTCGCGGCTCGACGAGCTTCCCGAACCCGTGATCGACCTGCTGGCGTGGCAGTACCACGTGGATTTCTACGAACCGGAGGCGCTTCCGCTGGAGCGGAAACGCGCCCTCGTGCGGGGGTCCATCGCGTGGCACCGGCGGAAGGGAACCCTCTGGGCGGTGCGGCGGATCCTTTCGGACCTCGGTCTGGACGACGTCCGCATCCGCGAGTGGTGGCAGTTGGGGAGTGATCCGCACACCTTCGCCATCGAGGCGCGGTGGCGAGGCGACCAGGACCGCGTGACCACCTTCCTGGGGCCTGACACGAACCGCCTGCTCTGGCGTGCGGTGGAGGCGACAAAACCTGTCCGGAGCTGGCTCGCCTATCTCGTCGTCGTGCCCGTCCCGGAGGAGGACCCAGATCCGGACCACATCTGCCGGTGGGATGTCTGTCACTGGTCCCACGGCAGACTGAAGGAATGGTCCCTCCGTGTCGACGGCGCCGATCTCGGATCGGATCCGTCGACCGACGTGGGGACGACAAGGAGCCTGTTCGACACCGCACGCTACGAGCGTGCTCCCCGGTGGGATGTCGGCAGGTGGGGGCATGTCGTTCCCTGCGGCCAGTGGGTGGGGATTCACCGCCATATTTCCGTCCTCACGGAACGGGAACCGGTGGAGCCTGTCGTGCATGTCGCGGCCTTCGCGAAGGCACTGGCGGTATGGGGATGGAGCGCATGGGACGACATGTCCGCCTTCGCCCCGAGGGCGAGAGTGGTTCCCGACGCGGGGACGTGGGACCGCGATTCCTGGTCCGGACGCCGGATCGAGGGGGCGCGCTACGAGCCGGTCCTCGAATACGCGGTCATCCGGGAAGGATTCGCATCGGTTCGGGACGGCGGGGACCCGGTATGGCACGACGGACCGGTTCCGGGGATCGCGGAGGTCCTCGACGCGGGGGCCGTTCTCGACGGAGACGTCGAGGTAGGGTTCCTGCGCACCGGCGCGTCCGTCGCGCATCGCTTCGACGGACGGCGGACATGGCTGTCCGGAAGATGGAGTGACGGCGGATCGTGGGATAGTGTCGACGAATCCCGCTGTTTCGCGGAGGTCGTTTTGAACGTCGAGGAGGAGTGGCCATGAGCATACTGACGAACGCGGGGCGGGCGGCACTCGCCAAGGGGATCAGGGAACAGAGCATTTTCCTAGCATGGGGGACGGGGGGTGCGGAGTGGGGAGAGACCCCGCCTCCCGAAGACATCGGAGCG
Organism: Synergistaceae bacterium UBA5560; assembly: GCA_002425685.1. Taxonomy (GTDB): domain Bacteria; phylum Synergistota; class Synergistia; order Synergistales; family Aminiphilaceae; genus Aminiphilus. Next base: position 21,921 of record DIMS01000117.1, read on the forward strand.
GAGGCTCTTGTGAACGAAATCGGGCGGAAGGCGCTCTGGCGGAGCCTGTACGTTCTCCCGGACGAAGAGGGGGAACTCCTCCTCCCGAGCGGAAGATATGCCGTCTCGGCGGCCCCGACAAGATTTNNGCCAGTTGTGAGCCTTCCTACGAGGGATGGAAACTTTCGCTGCTTTGCACGGCGGGATGTTCGACGAGAGGGTTGTGAGCCTTCCTACGAGGGATGGAAACTCTGCAGTTCCTCTTCGACTTCACCGACGGGGCGGGCTCGACCATCCGCGAGATGGGGGTGTTCGTCGGAGGAAGCGTCGTCGAAGGGCTGCCTCCGGGGCAGACGTATTTCACTCCAACGGAAGTGGCGAACCCCGGGGCGCTTCTGATGCTGATGCACAGGGAGCCCATCGTGAGGGTCGCCTCGGAGCGGTTTGCGGCGGAAACCGTCATTTCGCTGTAGGAAGGGAGGGGTATGGATGGACATCAATCTCCAGGACTACTACAACCGTTTTGCGGCTTCCAAAAACTGGAAGCGCGTCCTCACCATCTCGGGACGGGGGATCCAGGCCCCGGAGTTCAACGAGGCCCAGGACATGTTCGCCCTGGAGCTCAAGCGCCTCGGGGACGCTCTTTTCTCAGACGGAACGATCATCAGCGGGTGCGAGGTCAATGTCGATCCGGCGTCCGGTTCCGTGTCGCTCGGAGCCGGGCGGATCTACGCGCAGGGCATGGTGTGGCCGGTGGCCGCGGCGACGCTGCAGGCTCCCGCGGAGGGGACGACGGAGATCGGGATCAGAATCAGAGAGCGCATCGTCACGGAGCTTGAGGACGGAACACTGCGGGATCCTTCCGTGGGCTGCCCGAACTACATGCAGCCCGGAGCGGCGAGGCTCACCGCCGTGGCGGAGTGGAGCCGGGATGCGGACATCTCCGTCTCGGACGGGTTCTGGCCGGTCTACACGGTCACGAACCGTATCCTCATCGTCAACAACAGGAAGGAGAAAGACGCCACCCTGCTGGACGGTTTCTGGGACGCGCTGGCACGCTACGACCGGGACGCGCACGGGCACTACGTGGTACGCGGAATGTATCCGTCGGTCGTCTCCGCCTCGGGGGGGAGGCAGACGTTCAACGTCTCTGAGGGGCTTGCCCACGTTCGGGGCTTCGAGGTGGAGTTCCCGTATTCCGTGCCGCTGATCGTCGACGAGGCTCCGGACATGCAGGACATCGAGGACGAGCCGCACGTCTTCTCTCCCGGAGGAGAGGGGACGATGCGGGTCTCCCTGCGCCACACGCCGGTGGAGACGATCCGCGAGGTCGGCATCCGGAAGCAGAAGACGGTTTCCATCGTGCACGGAAGCTACAGCGGGTGTTCGGACCCGCTCCCCGACACGTCCGTGGTGTCCATCGTGAGCGTTTCCCAGGGAGGGACGACCTACGTTCCCGCGCAGGACTACCGGCTCACGGCCGACAGGGTGGACTGGTCGCCCCTGGGCGATGAGCCCGCAACGGGAAGCACCTACAGCGTGACGTACCAGTACCGCACGATCGTGGCACCCATCTCTCCCGACACGACCGGTTTCACCGTGGCAGGTGCCGTGGAGGGGTCCGAGATCTTCGTGGACTACGTCTTCCGGCTCCTGCGGCGGGATCTCATCGTGGTGGACACCGACGGAGAACTGAAGCACATTCGGGGCGTATCCCACAGATACGCCCCCGCCTATCCGGCGGAACCGTCAGGGACGCTCACCCTGGCGCGGGTCGATCAGAACTGGAGCGGACTGCCCATTGTCCGCCCCCACGCGGTGCGCGTCGTCCCCATGTCGACGCTGCGCTCCATGCAGCGGAACATCGAGGATCTCTACGACCTGGTCGCCATCGAGCGGCTGCGGACGGATGCCATCATCTCCGAGCCGACGGCGGTTCACAACGTGTTCGTGGACCCCTTCTTCGACGACGACATGCGGGACCATGGGATATCGCAGACCGCCGCCATCGTGGACGGAAGGCTGATGCTCCCCATCGGAGCCGAGGCCGTTCAGTTCGACGGCAAGTTCGACACGCTTCTCTACGAACACGAGGCTGTTCTGCGCCAGGAGGCGCGGACCGGAAAAATGAAGATCAATCCCTACCAGGCATTCGATCCCCTGCCGCCAAGAGTGTCCGTCGAGCCCGCCGTGGACAGGTGGAACACCGTGGAGTCCTCATGGACGTCTGGAATCACGAGGGCCTTCGTAACGGGAACGGGGAGCGTGGCTTCCACCTCCACGAGCACGGCGACGGAAGTGGTCCGGACCACCGTGGAGGAAGCGGCGGTGATGCGGGTCAGGACCGTCGCGGTACGCGCGGAGGGGTTCGGCCCCGGCGAGGAGTATGTCGTGCTCTTCGCGGAGCGGATGGTTGCATCGGGAAGCGCGGGTGCAGGAGGCGCGGTGGACGCGTCCTTCGACATCCCCTCCGGAGTCCCTACCGGCGTCGCGCTCGTCTCCGTGGTCGGGGCGCTCGGATCCATCGGGGAGACCACCTATACGGGAACGGGATCCATCACGACGCAGGTGCTGCGGACGGTGACAACGACCACGACCACGAGAAGGGCCAGTGTGGACCCCCTCGCACAGACGTTCTTCCTGACGGAATCGCGACAGGTTTCCGGGGTGGAGCTTTGGTTCGCCGTGAAGGGGTCCTCGCAGGTGCGCGTGGAGATCCGCGAGGTGGAGAACGGCCTCCCGACCCAGAAGGTTATCACGTCAGGGCATGTGGAGCCGGCGGGCATCACGGAGGGGGTTCCGACGAGGGTGGTGTTTCCTCCGGTGCATCTCCAGGCGGGGACATCCTATGCGCTTGTGGTCCTCACGGATACGGCGGATCACGAGCTTGCCCTCGCGGAACTCGGCGGGTGGGATTCCGCCACAGGATGGGTCCGGGCGCAATCCTACGGGGGCGTACTTCTCTCGTCCGCGAACGCGGAGACGTGGACCGCGCATCAGACCATGGATCTTTGGTTCCGCCTGCTCGCCGCACGGTTCGCACCCGCCAGGCGGAGAGTCTCCCTGGGCGGAGTGACCCTCGACGCCGTGACGGATCTTCTCCCCCTCGCGGAGGTGGACATCCCCGCCGCGGGAACGGAGGCGACATTCATTCTGACCCGGTCCGGCGACGGATCCGAGATCCGCATCCAGCCGAACCAGGTCCTGAACATGGCCGAGTCGGCGAGCGGCGCGTATGTGGTTGAAGCGGAACTGGCAGGAACGGAGAAATTCTCCCCCACGCTGTTCGGTGGAATGCAACTGCTGCTCGGAAAACTCTCGGCGACGGGAGACTACGTGAGCAGGGCGTTCGCGTGCGGGGCCGGAAAGCGGGTTTCCGTAAGGGTGGAGGCGCTTCTGCCGGGAACGTCGGGCATGCAGGTGCATATCCAGACGGGGTCCAGCACATGGACCGAGGCGACGCTCGACTCCTTCGAGGAGGTCGGGGACGGGTGGCGGCGGTACACCCACAAGGCGAACTGTTCCCTTGGCGAGACGAGGGTGAAGATCGTCCTGTCGGGATCCCCCGCCGAACGGCCGATGGCGCGGAATTTGCGGGCGGTGGTCGTCGATGCCGTATAGCCAGGAAACCGGAGGGAGGGGATATCCCCTCCCTTTTGTTGCGAACTTCATCGAGAACGATGTCGAAAGAATCCGCGAGGCGCTGCGGAGGATCGACGAGGACGTTTTGGCCCTTGTCCTGGCGGCGGAAGGCACCGCACCGGCCAATCACGGGCATGACGTCGCGACCTGCGAGAACCCGGGCTTTGTCCGGGTTGCAACCAACGCGGAAGCCCTGAGTGGGGCGGGAAGCGACTCGGTCATGACCCCCGCAGCGACGACATTGCTTGTGAAAAACAGCCTTGCCCCGGCAATTGCATCGTGGAAGGATTTTCCGGGATTCGTCCGACTTTCCGACTCATCGTTCGCGGTAGAGGACACTGAGGAAAATCGATCCGTTTTTTTGCCGGGGCGTCCGATCCGCTACCGCGCCACGGAGGGAACGTGGCGGTACGGCATGGTAGACGGGTACACCTCCGGAAATGTGACGCTCTTCGGCGTCCCGCTCGATGCCGACCACGCGGACGAGCTCCAGTACGGAGACATTAACCGTGTTGCGGTCATGTATTTCAACGTTCCGGGCAGGTTCGCCGGCTCTGCGAATTCCGCGCTCCTGGCCACCGTTTCAAATGATCCGCGATGGTGGGAGATTGCGCCGGCCCACCTGGTCCAGATCTCACACGTAGTGAAAACAGATGATTCCGGCGCAAGCCAGCCGAAGGTGACTGCGGTCATTTCCGGAAACAATGTCGGGACGGACAATTCCGGAGCGGGACTTCCCGTCTCCGAAAGCCTGACGAGAACGGCGACGGGAATAAATCCTCTCTGTAACAGGGTCATCAGGGGGGATGTCGTCGAGATCGCGACCGATGCCGGCGGTGCGAGCGGCGATTCGGAGAATCTCTCCGGAATGCTTCTTTTCGTCCTTGAATAAGGAGGTGGCGCGGTGCATTCGTATCGGAAGAGATGGGTCAGCGAGACGGAATGGGTCATAGAGCAGATCCGGGACGACGGGTGGGTCCGGCGCGTCGATCCGGGGCATGCCGGGTATCTGGCGTGGGCTGCGGCTCACGATCCTCCGGAAATTCTCTGGGGCGAGCCGGTCCCTCCGACGCTCGAGGCGCTGAAGGCAGCGAAGCGTGAGGAGCTTTCCTCAGCTTTCGACAGCCACGTCAAGGGAAGTTTCCTGTGTTCCCTCGGATATCCCATGCAGTTCGACACACGCGACAGTCTGCTCGTGCGCGGAGCAATCGAGCTGCTCGTCGCAACGGGACAGCCTGCGGGATACTTGACGGACGCCAACGACGCAACGCACCCGGATGTTGCGGTCTCTGAGATGCAAACGGTCCTCCTGGAGATGGTGGCGGAATTTGCAAAGGCCCACTCGCTGAAACAGACCCTGCGGGCCGCCGCGGACATGGCGGCCACGGCGGAGGAGGTGGAAGCGATCGCATGGCCCACATAATTCAAACAGGACGGCTGAGGCTGCGGAGAAAATTCCGCCATTTCCGGTGGGTTTTCGGCCCCACCGCCCTCAACCTCAGGATCGCCAGACTCCAGATTTACGATGCGGCGGGAAACGGCATTATTCCTGCCATGACGGCGGACAACACACCGAGCCCGTTCCTCGTGTATTCCAGCGAGGTCCCCTATTCCACGCTTTACCGGTGGAAGGCTTTCACGCCAGCCTATACCTTGGCGAACTCCTTCGGAACGAATGCGGCAGCATCGGGACAGTGGATACAGATTGATTGTGGGGGGCCTTATGATGTGGAGAGATTCGCGTGGTGGTCCGTGGACGGCACGGATTATGCCAGCCAGACACCTACCGAAGTGACACTGCTCGCGAGCGAGGATGGGTTGGATTTCTCCGTGCTCGTCGCTGCGGGAAGTCTCGTCTGGGCGCGTGGCGAGTGCAAGGAATTCCGGATCGATGCGGATCCGCTTTCAGAAGAGCCGTTCCCGTGGGAGAACATGACTCATCATTGGCCCCTGACGGCGGATGCGAACGATAGGGTGGGGGATTGGGATTTAAGCAATACCAATGTGGCATTCAGCGATTTGGGCGGATATTTCAACGGCGGTGCCTATCTTGTCAAGGCATCGACTCTCTGGCCCGATCCGCCGTGCACACTGACGTTCGAGCTTCGCCCTGTCGCGGCGACCCCGTCCGCGGACAGGGGGATCTTCGGTCAATATACCGGCACCATTAACACGAATGTGTTGGGGTTTTTGCATCCCAACAATGGAAGTCCGTATCTTGATTTCCGATACTCCGGGAATCTGACGTGGACAGGCACTGCGGGAGGGTTCAACTTCACGGACTTTCCCACGACGGCGCATAAAATGATCGCCGTTGTCGTGCCCGACACGGCTACGATCCGGGCATATCGGGGAGTGATCGCTCTAGGCGGATCTGTTGCCGGAGCAGCAGGCAGCAAAAGCGGCAATATTGTCATCGGGGCGGATCGTTCCTACCGTTGGCTCGGTTATTTGAGGAATTTCCGTATTTGGGACAAGGCGCTGTCTGTTTCCGAGCTTTTGGCGCTTTCGAGGTTGGTGGAGTAGGGCTTGAGAGTTTGTTGAACCGACGGGGGCTTCGGCCCCCGTTTTTATTTGGGGAGGTGTGTTCACATGGCGAGCATGACGAACGTGGAGTTCATCACCACGGGAATCGAGAACTGGTGGCAGCAGGCAAAAGAGACGAGGAAGGATCTGTTCCGGCTCGAAGCCTGGAACTCGCTGGACGACATCAAGGCATCCAGCGCAAAGCTCCGGGAACTTGTGGAGCGGACCGTGATCCTCGCGGACCTGGTCGTGAAAAAGGCCCCCGGTGCCGTGGGGGAGTTCACCGGCGCGGATAAACGGGAAGCCGTGATCTCCAGCATCACGGCCAAAATCAATGCGAAAATCAACATCCCCTTCCTGCCCGAATCGGTCGAGGCGCGGCTCATCCGCATTCCCGTCGGCATGGCGGTGGACATGGTCTGTGACCGGCTCAACGATGTCGTCGGGCACGACTGGAAGCTCGACAAGGTGGAGCAGGCGATCCGGTCCGGGAAGGATTTCCTCGACATTCCGGAGTATCCCTGGGCAAGGGCTCAGGATCGGAAGGCGTGACGTGGGTGACCTGACGCGGAACTTCTCCTCCCGCGAATTCACCTGCCGGCACTGCGGCAGGCTCCGCCTCGATCCCGCCCTGCTCGCAGGGCTTCAGGCCCTTCGGGACAGAACAGGCGTCCCCATCGACGTCACGTCCGGCTACCGCTGCTCCGATCACCCGGTGGAGCGGGAAAAGCCGCGCCCGGGATACCACTCCCTGGGAATGGCGGCGGACATCATCATCCGCAGACACACCCTACGGGAGATGTACGAGGCTGCGGAGGGCATCCCGGCCTTCTCCGCAGGCGGAATCGGCATCTACGACGGCGGGTTTATCCACGTGGATGTCCGAACGGCGCGGTCCCGGTGGGGAAGGGTGAAGGGGAAATACGTCTCCATCGAGGAGGCGGCCGCGGCGCTTTTCAAACACTGACCGGGGAGGGAGGGGGTACGCGTGTGTGGGAGGACGTGGAGAGGTTTTTTGCGGCGCATCGGACTGCGTTGGCTCTGTTGCTCGCTCTCCTCGGAGGGGTGGTGAGGAGCGTGCGGTGCGAGAAAAGTGACTTTACCTTCTGGGGGCTCCTGCAGAGGCTTCTCGCCGCGCTCTTCGTCGGAGCGCTCGCCACGCTGATCCTCTCCGGGATGGACATGCCGGAGGGGGTCAGGACTGCGGTGGCGGGGAGTTCCGGATATGCGGCGAACGATCTCTTGGGGTGTCTTCTTCCGTGGGTCCGGAAGAAGATCGGTTTATGAATGTTTCCATCTTTCATAGGAAGGTTCAAGACGGGGCCGCCTTGCGCGGTCCCGCAACTCCCCTTCTTCAGAAAAACCCTTCTGCTCTTTCCCACCATACCGCGTTTCTTGGCTCCCCATCCGCCCATTTCAAAACAGTTGTGGCGGATCGACCGAAATAGGCGATCTCTTTCGTATGGGGGCCTGGTGTTTTCTGGGGTTTTGCGACGTGAAGTCCGCACTCGGATGCGATGACTTCACTCATAGCCACGATAAGCGCGTCGTTCCCGAAAACGCGGAGCCGGAGCATTTCCCTCCTGTCCCTTCCCGTATGGGCAATATCAAGGGTGCTGTGAATCTCTATCCATGCGCGGCAGAAAGCGGCATGGTTTAGGTCCGCGACATTCGGATATGGTCGCGTTTGCGCATTTCTCTGCGCCCATCCCACCTCTTCGAGATTGGGGAGGGATCCATTGGGAACCTTGATCCGCCACTGTTCTCCGGTTCTGGAGTGTGCGAAATGCGGTCTCGCATGGATCCCGAGTCTTTCTCGCACATACTCTGCATACCACCGGTTTCGATGGCGGACCCAGAAACATCCCTCCTCTCGCAAAGAGAGGAGAGACCACAGGATGCCAAAGAGATAGGAAAGATCCACTGCCATGGCCTTCCTCCCTGCCCTCGTTCAAATATCGTCGGTCGGTTTTCTTTTTGGGGAGCTGCGTCCACCCTTGGGGCGCTTGGCCACATTTATCTTCGGCACCAGAAGGGCCATGCCAGACTCCGGAACAATCCAGGCATGGCCAACCTTGACGGCGCCGATCTCGCTGGCCCATTGCGAGACAAGGACACGGACGCGCTGTTCGCTCAGCGATTCCACGTCTGTCTCCCGGGCAAGCTCCGCAGCAAGATCCCTGATAGAGAAAAGCCTCATTTCCTTAAAAGAGAGGCGGCGATGATTTTCACGCCGTCCTCCTCGAAGGCCTTCCGAATCGCGCCGTCCTCTGCAACATCGTCGGGAAGGATGGCGACGGTGGGGGAATCCCCCTGCTTTCGCGCGAATCCTGCGGAGGTGGTGACGGAGGAAAGCAGGCGATTCGGGGAGTGGTACGGGAGCTCCCCCTCCACGGCGTCGCTCGACCACTCGCGACACCGATACACTCCGGGAATTCCGCGCCGCGACGCATCAACAAATACCGGCGCGACAGGGGTTTCCCAATCCAGGCTCATGAAGAGCCAGGACGTGAATTCCTTTGACACTTTCCCCTTCAAAAGGGGCGCCCACATATCCCGCCATTTCGGTTCGCTCCCGATGGCGTATGCGGTGGAAGACCGCCCTTTCTCGATCCACGCCACGGCGTCGTCGCCGAGGCGCTCTTCCAGCGCGACCAACTTCCGGAGGCGCTCGTCTATCTCCGGCGTGAACTCCTCCGGAACCCGCTTCCGGAGTGCCCGGAGTCGGGCGACCCCGATGTGGTAATCTGCACGGATTTTCTCCGCCCACGCGACCTGCCTTTCCGTNNGTCCCCTTCATCCCTCTCGCCTCCCTTTCTTGATGGGCATATCCTACCATATCTATTGCGTTCTCGCAATAGATAAAATACGGGACTTTTGGCTCATTTTATGAAACAGAAAAAGCCCGGCAATCGCCGGGCTTGGATTCTGTTTGAAAGGCGTGATCTACCCTGCATCAGGCGGGAAACAAAAATCGGCCCACCATTGCATCATCTCCAGCCGTGTTTCCAGATGTTCTGCGTGGTTGTACGCCGCCCGCACGGCGTTCTGCTCAACATGGGCCAACTGTCTTTCGATCACGTCCGGCGGCCACCCATGTTCGTTTGCCAGGGTGGAGAACATTGCCCGGAAGCCATGGACGACGAGCTCCTTCGGTTCATATCCAAGGATTCGCAGAGCGCACGTGAGCGAGTTTCTGCTGACATGCCTTCCCTGACGCAGGGACGGGAAAAGATACTCTCCGTCTCCCGAGACAGGGCGGAGTGTGTCCAGCACTTCCAATGCCTGGCGGGAAAGCGGGACAGTGTGTATCCGCCGCATTTTCATCCGTGAAGCCGGGATCACCCATAGTTTTTTTTCGGGGTCGATTTCGCCCCACTGTGCGGCGCAAAGCTCGCCTGAGCGAGCAGCAGTGAGCATGGCAAATTCAAGCGCACAGCGCACGATGAGCGTGCCTGTGTACTTTCGGATGCTCGTGCCCAGAGAACGGATTCGCCCCGGGTCGGTGATTGTCGGATAATGACGACTTTTGACCGGGACGAGTGCTCCGCGGAGAGCGTATGTGGGGTCCGTTTCCGCCCTCCCTGAGGCAATGGCGAATCGACACACCTGCCCGCAGATCTGAAGTGTTCTGTGGGCCGTTTCATACGCTCCCTTCGCCTCGATCCGCCGAAGGATGGGCAGGATATCGGTCGGCTTCAAATTGGTCACTGAAAGCTCCCCGATGTGCTGGAGAAGGAAGCGCCGCAGGCGCGATTCCACGGTTTGCACGTGGCGCTCAGACCGGACCCCCTTCATTCGAGTATTCATCCACTCCTCCGCGACAGCGGCAAACGTGTCTGGCCTCCCGATATTGAAGGGGTTTTTCCCTTCCCTCAGGACGTTCCGGATTTCCTCATTTTTCCGGCGGGCATCACGCAACGTCACCTTCGGATAGACGCCGAGGCTCCTCTTTTTTTCTTTTCCGCTGATCCAGACCCGGACCCGCCAATATTTCCTGCCGTTCGGGTGGATCTCCAGATACAGCCCGTCCCCATCGCTCAACAGATATGGCTTCTCTTTTCTCTTTGCTTGTCGAATGGCGTTATCGGTGAGTGATGGCAAGGGAACACCTCCTTTTTGATATGTACAGATACGGGGAACGATATGTCCGTTTTTCTGTACGGTTTTTAGGTGGCTGGTACGGAACTTTGCCGAACTCTATCGAATTCAGTCTATGGCAAAATCCTTGATTTTGCAATGGAAAACGAACCGTCATGAACGTTGTTGAACTCTCTTATGCCGGTCTACGAGGGAGCGAGCCCGACGGAAATCGAGAGCCTCGTCACTAAACCCATCGAGGACGCCTCCGCCCAGGTGGAGGGCATCAAAAAAATCGAGAGCTACTCCATGGAGAGCGTCTCGGTGGTGCTCGTGTGGTTCGAGTACGACGTGAACACCGCCGACGCAACCCTGGCCGTCGCCAATCGGGTGAAGGCCATGCAGGGCTCCCTTCCCGAGGACGCGAAGGATCCCATCGTGGAGAAGTATGACATCAACGCCGAGCCGTTCATCTCCATCGCCGTCACGTCCAGCCTGCCTCCCGAGCGAATCTACGACCTCGTGGAGGAAGAGATTCAGCGCCGACTCACCCAGTTGGAAGGGCTGGCGAAGGCGGAAATCCTGGGTGGCAGAAAGCGGGAGATCCACGTCTATCTGGATCCACCGAAACTCTCCCAGTACGGGCTCTCCATTGCGGATGTGATCCGCGTCGTGGAGGTGAACAACCTCACCGATCCCTCAGGACACGTCGCCCGGGGCGGAAAGGAACTCTCCATCCGTGTGCTCGGCGAGGCCAAGACACCGGAGATGCTGAAGGACATCCGCATTCCCCTGAAGGACGGGTCGTCGGTGCGCCTGGGCGATCTTGCGAAGGTGGAGGACACCACGGAGGAGACCCGTGGATACGGCCGTTACAACGACAAATCCGCGGTTCTCGTGGAATGCATCTCCAGTCCGAACGCGAACATCGTCAAACTGGGCAAGCGCATCCGGGTTCTTCTCGACGACATTCGCCAGGACCTTCCGCCGGGAGTGGAAGTCACCATCACCAACGATGACTCCACCTTCGTCGAAGAGGCGGTGAGCAATGTCTTCGGCAACATGGCGCAGGGGATTCTCTTCACCGCCATCGCGCTTTTTCTCTTCCTGCGCCGCCTCTCGGTGACGCTCGTGGCGGCGATCTCCATGCCCACTGCGGTGGTGGCCACCTTCACACTCATGTATATGGGGAAGATGACCATGAACCTCATGAGCACCCTTGGGCTGGCCATCTCCATAGGCATGCTCGTGAACAATGCCATTCTGGTGTTGGAGAATATCTACCGCTACGGTGAAATGGGGCGCTCCTCCCTCGATGCCGCCGTGGAAGGAACGAACGAAATCACCCTGGCGGTGCTCTCCTCCACGGCGACGAACCTGGGTGTGTTCATTCCCGTGGCCTTCATGGGGGGAATTGCGGGGCAGTTCCTCAAGGACTTCGCCCTCACGGTGGTTTTTTCCACCCTGTTCTCCCTCTGGGTGGCCCTCACCTTCACCCCCATGATGGCCGGTCGCGTGCGCCACACGGGGAACCTCTCGCTGGTGAGCCGCATTCTCACCGGCTGGTGGCGTTGGCTCTACGAAGGACTTGAGGAACTGCACCACCGTGCGGTGGAGAAATGCCTGCGCCACCCCTGGCTGACCCTGCTCGTCTTTGCCGCCCTCTTCGGAGGGTCGGTCCTTCTGGCGCCCCGCATCGGCGTCGAGTTTTTCCCCAAGGCCGACGAGGGCGTGGTCTCCATCTCCCTCGAACTTCCCTCCGACGCCTCCCTTGCGCAGACCGAGGCGGTGACGCGTCAGGTGGAGGACTACGTGAAGGCCCTTCCCCACGTGACCGACGTGGATGTTCTCGTGGGAGGCATGGGAACCCGGTCGGGGGTGAACTACAGCCGAGTGCGCTTCTTTCTGGACAAGGATCCGAACCGCCCCAGCACCTTCGAGTTGGCGGACCGCATCCGCCCCTTCCTGGCCTCTCTTCCGGACACGACCGCTTCCGTCAGTGCCGCTGCCTCCGGGGGCGGCGGTCCCGGAAAGGCCATCCAGATCAACATCATCGGAGAGGACATTGCGGAACTCAACCGTCTCGCCGGGCAGGTGCTCGACATCATGCGGGACACGCCCGGAACGGTTGATGCGGACACGAACTGGCGTCTAGGCAGGCCGGAGCTTCGCTTCACGCCCAAACGGTGGCGTCTGGGCCAGACCGGGCTCACCGTGGACGACCTGGCCTCCACCGTTCGGGCCTACGTGACGGGAAAGAAGGCGGGGGTTTTTCGGAGCGAAGGGCGGGAATACGACATTCTCGTGAAGCTGGAACCCCGGAATGTGGACAACATCTTTCAGATTCCCGACCTTCCCGTGACCCTCAAGGACGGGGGCACCGTTCCCGTTCGCGAACTCGCGGACGTCTCCTACGGAGCGGGACCCACGCGCATCGTGCGCACCGATCGGCGCAGGGCCGTGACGATTCAGGCCGACGCGGCGGGGCGTACCGTGGGAGAGGTCTTCCAGGACATCGAAAAGAGGCTGGGGGAGGTGTCGCTCCCCAGAGGATACCGGTTCGGCCTGGGCGGCGAAGTGGAGGACATGGAGGAGAACTTCCGCTACCTCTACATCGCCTTCGGCATGGCCATCGTCCTCACGTTTCTCATGATCGCCGCCATCATCGAGTCCTATCTCTTCGCGCTGCTCATCATGCTCACCGTGCCCCTCTCCGTGATCGGCGTGGTGCCGCTGCTTTTCGTGACGAACACCGCCGTGTCCATCTACGGCCTGCTCGGCATGGTCATGCTCGTCGGGCTCGTGGTGAACAACGCCATCGTCATCGTGGACTATGCGGAGATGCTTCGGAAAGAACAGGGATGGGCCCCCGCGGAGGCGATTCTCGAAGCCACGAGGATACGTTTTCGCCCGATCCTCATGTGCGACGTCACTTCCGTGGTGGCCATGATTCCCCTCGCCCTTGGTCTCGGCGCCGGAGGCCCCTACCGGGCGCCCATGGCTATCGTGGTCATCGGCGGACTCATTGCGGGAGGTACCCTCGCCCTTTTCGTCATTCCTCCCGTGTACGACCAGGTGTGGCGGCTCAAGGGCCGAATCGCCCGTCTCCGGGAAAAACTCCGCGCAGCCTCCCCGACCTCCGGGGCGTGATCCCGGGCGTTGCGCACGCTTTCCGGAGGCTTTGTCCGGAGGGTGTCGGCACCGCATGTTCGGGTGAGGTGCTGAAGAATCCTGCTTTCACGGGGGTGCGGAGATTTCTCCCGGAGAAGGAAGACACTTTGCAAAAAGAGTGCGGCGAAGACTCGGAGATGCTCCTTCCGAGTTCTCGCCGCTTCCTTGGAATGTATCGCCGGAATTCCGCCGGCCCCACGAGTCCCGCGGTCAGCCGGTATTCTTTTTATTGGGGGAGATGAGGGTCTGAATGCGATCCCTGGATTTTTCCAGGTGGCGTATCGATGCGGCTCTTGCCGCTTCGGGGTTCTGCCTCTCGATGGCCTCCACGAGGTCCCGGTGCTCCGAGAGGACCGTGTCGGGCCATTTTTCGTAGGGGAGCTTTTCCCGTCCCTGATTGCCCACCGAGGCGATAGTGTCCGTGTAGAGTTTCGACAGCCCCTCGTACACACGAAGGAGCACCGCGTTGTGCGCCGCCTTGACGATGAAAGAATGGAGGATCGCATTGTAACGGGCTCCGAGGACGCCGATGTCCGGGTGGCGTATTTTCCAGAGGTTCTCCAGATAATCCAGGGCACCCCGGATCTGTTCCATGTCCCGGTCGGTTCTGCGGAGCGCAGCGAAGGCCGCCGTGGGGCTCTCGATCATGACCCGCAGCTCGAAGATCTGGGCGATGGAGTCCACGGGCCAGGCCGTAAGGAGATTCAGGCTGTCCAGGATGCTGTTCGTGCCCTCCCCGCCGATGAACATGCCCTGGCGTTCCCGGATGTCGATGACGCCCAACGCCTCCAGGGCGATGAGTGCCTCCCGAAGATAGGAGCGCTTGACGTGAAAGTGTTCGGCCAGATCCCGCTCGGGAAGGAGCATGTCTCCCTTGGTGATCTCTCCCGCCTGGAGAGCCAGGTAGATTTTTTGGATGAGTTGCCGTTTTCCTTCGTTCATGTCGTTTTCGCTCCCGTCAATGTCGGCGTTTTCCCGCTTTTGTCCGCGTCGTCGCGGTCCGAACGTGAAGACAGTAGCACAGTTTTCCCCTCCTCTGCAATTTCCATTTGCTCCGGGGCATCCCCTATGGTACGATATTTTGGAAATTTGGTCGAGCTTGGTCGATCAGAAATTTCGTTCAGTAGTGAGCACGTGAGGAACACGTTTTTCCGGAGGTTCTTTTCCCTGAAAAATTCCGGTACAGTATCTTGGACGGGCACATACGTTGCGAGGAGGATGGGTCCATGGCCACGAAGGAAGCACTGCGCATCGCCGACGGAGACAGCGTTGCGGTGGCTCTCACGTCCCTCGGCGAGGGAGAGGTGGTTACGGTGGATTCGCACACCGTTCTGGTGTGCGAGCGAATCCCCGTGTATCACAAGTTCGCCCTGAAGGACATTCGAGCCGGGGAGAAGGTGTTCAAATACGGGGAGATCATCGGAGAGGCCGTCACGGACATCGCCAGGGGAAGTCACGTGCACGTCCACAATGTGAGGAGCCTGCGGGGGTAGAGCAAATGCGAACGATCAAGGCGTACAAGAGGGCCGATGGTTCCGTGGGCATCCGCAACAAGGTGCTCGTCCTTCCTTCCGTGGTCTGCGCCGCGGAGACGGCGCGCATGATCGCCGGACAGGTCCAGGGGACGGTGGCGCTGCAGAATCATCTCGGATGCGGGCAGATCGGCGAGGATGCGAAGATGACGGTCGACACGCTGGTGGGACTGGGAAGAAACCCCAACGTGTTCGGTGTTCTGGTGGTGGGGCTCGGGTGCGAGACCGCAAGACCCCACGCCGTGGCGGAGGCCATCGCCGCCTCGGGAAAACCCGTGGAGTGCGTGGTCATTCAGGAACTGGGAGGCACACTCAACACCATCCGCGAAGGTGTCCGCCTTGCCATGGATCTGGTTCAGCGGGCGAGCATGGAAGAGCGCGTCCCCTGTGACGCGGCGGATCTTTGCGTGGCAGTGGAATGCGGCGGTTCGGACCCCACGTCGGGCATCGCCGCCAATCCCTCCGTGGGCTCCGCCTGCGACCGGGTGGTCGCCGCAGGGGGGACGGTGATCCTCAGCGAGACCACGGAACTCATCGGCGCGGAACACCTTCTCGCCAAAAGAGCTGTCGCGCCCGAGGTCGGCGAGGCATTGAAGGCGATCTGCCGCAGAATGGAGCAGCGCGCCGCCGACATGGGAACGAGTCTGCGCGGGGGCAATCCCTCGCCGGGCAACATTGAGGGCGGTCTCACCACGCTGGAGGAGAAATCCCTGGGCTGCGTGCATAAGGCGGGGACTTCACCGCTTCAGGAAGTTCTCCCCTACGGCGCTGCACCCACGCGAAAAGGGCTTGTCATGATGGACACGCCCGGTTTTGACATCGACTCCGTCACGGGCATGGTGGCGGGCGGAGCACAGCTCTGTGTCTTCACCACAGGGCTCGGAACGCCCGTGGGCAATCCCATTGCGCCGGTGATCAAGGTGACGGGCAACCCCGCCACGTACGGACGCATGCGGGACAATCTCGACATCAACGCCGGACGCATCCTGGAAGAGGGGCTTTCCATCGACGAGATGGGGGAGGAGATCTGGAGGGAAATCCTCGCCGTGGCGGAGGGAAAACAGACCCGCTCGGAAATCCTCGGCTACTGCGAATCGAGCTTCTGGCGCTGCGGTACCTGTGTGTGACCCGGAGACCGGCTCGCCCCGGAGAGGGTGGCGTCGGGGAGAACGCTGACTCGGGAAAGAAGTGGATGAGGAACATGGCTGGACGAGGGCAAGACGAGCGTGACATCACCGGAGCCTATTACTTGGGGCTCATGCACGGCGCGGGATATCGGAGTGGCGACCTCCGCAAACCGCTCATCGGTATCGTCAATTCCTGGACGGATGTGAATCCGGGGCACAAGCCGCTGCGGGAGCTGGCCGGATTCGTCAAGGAGGGTGTCTGGGCGGGGGGCGGCGCGCCGGGGGAGTTCACGGTTCCCGCTCCCTGCGATGGTATGGCCCAGGGACATGGCATGCACTACGTGCTTCCCCAGAGGGATCTCATCGCCGCCTCCGTCGAGGCCATGGTGGAGGCCCACGGTTTCGACGGGCTGGTGATGCTCGCCTCGTGCGACAAGATCATCCCGGGCATGCTCATGGCAGCGGCGCGGCTGAATCTGCCCACCCTCTTTCTCACGGCGGGGGCCATGCTTCCCTTCGCCGAGGGAGAAAGGACCTTCGTGACCTCGGACCTCAAAGAGGCCATCGGAAAAAGGAACAGCGGCACCATCGACGACGAGACCTTCCGGCGCTGGACCTGCGGTTTCTGTGCCTCCGGCGGCACCTGTTCCATGTTCGGCACAGCCAACACCATGGGAACCTTTCTGGAGGCGACGGGGGTGGCACCCTTCGGCTCCGCCACCATGCTCTTCTGCGATGCCGCAAAAGTGCGGCAGGCCCGGGACGTGGGAGAACGAATCGTCGCCCTGGTCCGGGAGGAACGTCCGCTCTCGCTTTTTCTCAACGCCGCGTCCATGACGAACGGCATCAAGTACGTCTCGGCCACAGGAGGGTCGACGAACGCCGTGCTCCACACGCTGGCCCTGGCGAAGGTCCTCGGGATGGATCTCGACCTGCGGCGCTTCGACGCCATTCAGGAATCCGTCCCCGTCGTCGCCAAGTTCAAGCCCTCGGCGGAGCCCAACATCGACGACTATCACCGCGCGGGAGGGGTACGGGGCGTGCTTGCCACCATCCGGGAGCACCTGGATACCACGGTGCCCCTCGCCATGGGCGGAACGCTGGCGGAGAACCTTGACATTCCGGGAACACCCGTGAATCGCCGGGTCATCCGACCCCTCGCGGAACCGCTTCACGAGAAAGGGTGTTTCTCCATTCTCTCGGGAAATCTGGCTCCCCTCGGGGCGGTGGTGAAGAAGAGCGGTGTGGATCCCCGCATGTTCCATCACGTGGGGCCCGCAGTGGTGTTCGACTCCGAGGAGGATGTCCGGATCTTCCTTCTCTCGAAAAAGGTTGAGCCCGGTTCGGTTCTGGTGGTACGCTACGAAGGGCCCAAAGGAGGTCCCGGCATGCGGGAGCTCTCCATACCGGCGGCCATGCTCGTGGGCATGGGGCTCGCCTCGTCGGTCGCCATGGTTACGGACGGCCGTTTTTCCGGTGCCACCCGCGGTCCCTGCGTGGGGCACGTGGCTCCCGAGGCGTGGATGGGCGGTCCCCTGGCGCTCGTCCGCGACGGTGACCGTATCGAAATCGATCTGGAGCGCAAACTCCTCCAGCTTCACGTGAGCGAGGCCGAACTGGAACACCGCCGCGGGGGGGTGAGACGTCCGGAACGGCCCCTTCGCGGCATGCTCGCCGCCTATCGCGCCGGGGTCGGATCCGCTCATGAGGGTGCGCTCTGGCTCTACCGGGAGAATGTCGGGGAAGACGACACGGACGCTACCTGGAAGTGAAAAGGAGAGGACGACAATGCGTTTGGCGACGATCTGCCTTGATGGCTGCGAAGAAGCGGCGGTGCTGGTGGGGAGCGTTCCCGTTCCCCTGACGCTGGTGAACCGGAACCTGGGGACGAACTGGATTCCCTCGGTCTTCGATCTCGTCGTGTCGGGCGAGCTGTTCCACATGACCGACTGGTACCGCGCCGAGGGTGCAGCGGATCTCGAATCCCTCGCGAAGGAATGCGGCGTGGAGAACGTCACCTACGCTCCGCTCTACCGGACGCCCGGAAAGATCTGGGGTATCGGGCTCAACTATGTGGACCACGCCGCCGATCTGGCGGAAAAGGTACCCCAGTCCGAACCGGCGAGTTTCATGCGCCCCGCGAGCACTGTCGTCGGATATGGTGACCCTGTGCGGATTCCCCTGCAGTCCGAGAAGACCACCGGCGAGGCCGAGCTTGGTGTGGTGTTCGGGAAATATGCCCGGAACGTTTCCCGGGAGCGTTGGCTCGACGTGGTGGCGGGGTTCGTGTGCATCCTCGACATGACCGCCGAGGACATCCTGCGGCGCAATCCCCGTTACCTCACCCGGAGCAAGAGCTTCGACACCTTTTTCAGCTTCGGTCCCCATCTCGTCACGCCGGACGAGATTTCGGACGTGGCGGCTCTCCGGGTGGCCACGGTGAAGAACGGAGAGGTTTGGGCGGAGAATACGCCGAAGAACATGATGTTTCCTCCGGACGAACTGGTGGCTTTTCACAGCAGGGTTTTCCCCTGGTGTCCCGGGGATATCCTCTCCACGGGAACGCCCCGGGCGGTGGCCTTGGAGCACGGAGATCTTCTCGAATGCCGTATCACCGGCTTCGAGCCGCTCCGAAATCCCGTGGAGGACCTGAAGCGCCTCTGAGGCGAGAAAAAATGCCGGGGATTCCGGGAACTCGATTCCACGGGAACGCCCGGTCGGTGTCTTTTGAGCACTGAGATTGATCGAATACTGTGGAATCTCTGAATAAGGCTGCGTCAGCCCCGCAGGGCGCCTTGCAGAGCCTGATGCGACCCGAGTCAAGGGAAAGCGAACGGTCTTATTCAGAGCTTCCCTGTACTCAGATTTTCTCTGGAAGGGCTGTCGGAATGGGAAAACGCGCCCGTTCGCGGGCTTCCCTTGCAGAGAGCTTTCGGGCTCGAATGCCCTTTTCCGAAGCTCCGTCGTGTGACGGAGGAGAGAATGCGGAAGGAGGAGCGGCATGGCGTTTCTCGATCTTGTGCGGCGTCGCCGGAGCGTTCGGGCCTATGCGCCCGATCCGGTTCCGCGGGAGATGCTCGACCGGTGCGTGGAGGCGGCGCGCCTCGCTCCGAGCGCCTGCAATTCGCAGCCCTGGACCTTTCTTCTGGTGGATGACCCGGAGCGCCGAAGGCGTCTCGCCGAGGCCGCCTTCGGCGGGGTCTACCGCATGAACTCCTTCGCCGCCCAGGCTCCGGTGCTTGTGGCGGTGCTCACCGAACGTTCCCGTTTCGCTGCTCTGCTGGGAGGATTCTTTCGGGGGGTTCAGTACAGTCTTCTCGACGTGGGCATTGCGGTGGAGCATTTCGTGCTCCAGGCCTCGGAGGAAGGGCTGGGTACCTGCTGGCTCGGATGGTTTGACGAAAAAAACGTCAAGCGCGTACTCGACCTTCCCGCCGGGGCGAGGGTGGACGTGTTGCTTTCCGTGGGATTTCCCGTTCCCGCCGAGGGGGCGAAGCCCCGGGCTTCCCGAAAGTCCCTGGAGGAGATGCGGCGCTATTGCTGAGGTGCCGCTTCCGGTTCCTTCCTCGCACCGCCCCGTGTTCTTCTTTTCGGGAGCGTCCCCTTTTCCTGCGTCCGGTACTGGAAATGAATGCCTCGACTCTCTCCGGCGTGGTGCACGGTTTGTGTCTCAGCCGCGCAAGCGGAGGATGGCCGCGGCGATGCTTCGGGAGGTTCCGAAGGCCCCTGCCTTGGTGACGAGAGGAAGGCCGTCCAGATTGCCACCATGGACGCGGAGCAGCGGGATGCCCGGCTCGATCTCCTCGATCACCACCGTTTCCACCACGGAGAGCCGTTTGAGGATCTTCGCCGCCACGTCGCCGCCGGAGAGAAAGAGTCCCCCCGGCCGATGGCGCCGGACCAGGGTGCACGTGAGATCTCCGAGAAAAGCGGCGATGCGGGTGGCGTCGTTGCCGCGGTGGGTCGCCGAAGAGGGATCCTCCGGGCGCGAGCTGGCGATGAGGACGTTTCGGCCCTGGAGGAGCAGGGAACCCACGGCGTCGACGGTCTCTTCCAGGATCCCCGGAACATTGCGGAGAAAGGCGCCCATGTCGGGAGTGAAACCCGTTGCGGTGCCGCTGTCCAGCACATGTCTTACCTGTTCGATACTTCTGGGGTGAACGCTTCCCACCACGGCCAGAACAGGGAGCTCCCTCCTGACCAGAGCTTCCGCCAGACCGGCGGAGCCTGCCCACAGCACCGTCTCGGGGGCAACGGAGGCGGTCACCGCCCGGACGAGACGCCGCAGATCCTCGTCGGTCTCGGCATCGAAGGTGTAGCGCCCTTCTTCCCGCAGATTCCCGCATCGTGCCCCCGGAGGCGGCAGAAGAAATCCGCCCCGGAGTTCCTCCAGGCGGACGTGGCGGGGAGAACACGCTCCCGCCCCGCGGAGGAGCAGGGAAATGTCCGAGGTCGTTACGGGCTTGAGGGGGTCTCTGGCCATGGCCGTCCGGGAGACGGGGGTCCCCTCCACGGAGAGAATCCCGTCTTTCACGGTGCGCCCCATCTTGGGAAACGCTGGGGCGAAGACTGCCGTGGGAAGCCCGAGACCCTGCTGCAACGCCTCCACCTCGACCGCCGTGTTGCCCCGGAGCGTGGAATCCGTCTTCAGATAGAAAACGGTGGTGCCGACGAAACGATGCAGCTCCGCAGCGAGGGCGGCGATTCTGGAAAAGGCCTCCTCCGCGGGAAGATTCCGTGTCTCCGTGTCCACCACCAGAACGTTCGAGGCTCCTGCGATCCCCCGGAGGTCTTCCGGGTCAAGAAGAACCCGGGGGAGATCGTTGTGGAAATGGAGGAACTGCAGGGCCGTGTCGCAGGCGCCGGTGAAGTCGTCCGCGAGGACGACGTAGCGGGGGGACATGCCGTCAGGCAACGCTGTGTCGACCGGCGGTGCGGTGCCGGGCGAACTGCACGGCGAACTCGATGGCCGTGCGAAGACTCGTGGGATCCGCAGTTCCCTTTCCGGCCTTGCCGAAGACCGTTCCGTGGTCCACGGAGGTGCGGATAATGGGCAGTCCCACGGTGATGTTCACGCCTCCCATGAAATCGAGCAGTTTGAGCGGGATGTGCCCCTGGTCATGGTACATGACCACCGCAATGTCGTACCTGCCGTTTTTGCAGTGAAGGAACGCCGTATCCGGCGGAAGGGGGCCGGTCACGTCGAACCCTTCGTCGAGGGCGGCCTCGATGGCGGGGACAATGTGGTCCATTTCCTCCGTGCCGAAGAGGCCGTGTTCGCCCGAGTGGGGATTGAGGCCGAGCACGGCGATGCGGGGGTTTTCGATGCCCAGCCCGCGCATGGCACCGTCGGCGAGACGGATCACGTGGAGGACCCGTTCCTTCGTCACCCGGTCGCAGGCTTCGCGGAGGGAGACGTGGGTGCTCACGTGAATCACCCGGAGCGGGCCTCCCACGAGAAGCATGGCGGTTCCCCTGGACCTGGTGAGATCCGTGAAGATCTCCGTATGTCCCGCGTAGTCATGTCCTGCCAGGTTGAGGGCTTCCTTGTGCAGCGGCCCCGTCACCGTGGCGTCCACCTTGCCCGCCAGGGCCAGTTCGATGGCGCGCTTCACATAGGCGTAGGCGGCTTCGCCGCAGGAAGCCTGAATTTTCGCGAAGGAGTAGTCCCCTTTCAGGGAACCGCACTCCACCAGATTGATGCATCCGGGAACATAGTCGTCGGGATCCTCCAGGATCTGGAGTTTCCTCGTGGAGCCCACGATGGGCTTTACCTTCTCCACCACCAGTGCGTCGCCTACGAGAACGGGGCGACACGTCTCCTCGAAACGCCCTTCCTCGATGACCATGAGAGCGATTTCGGGACCCGCTCCGGAAGGATCTCCAAGAGTTATTGCCACTTTCGGCTTCATGGGGAACAGTCCTTTCGCGTCGAGTGAAAAAAGTCCGACGGCCCGGAAGAGGGGGAGGCTTTGGGTACGGGCCGCCGGAAGAGGTTTGGTGGACGGAGGATCAGAAGAGATTACCCTCCTCGTTGAAGGGCAACTCCCGAGGTTCGCCCAGGACTTCCAGGTTCGGATGTGCTTCCGCATAGGGGATGAGATTTTCGGAGATCTCGATCTCCTCAAGGCTCACCGTGTTTTTGATGCGCACGAGACGGACGGCGTCACGATCGACGACGTTGCTCATCTTCACTGCCGCCTGGATGGCCTGGCGGTCGTTTCTGAGCACCATGGGCACCTTGACGCTCATGGGTACCGTGGATGTCAGGGCGTTCGGATAGGTCTGTTCGAAGTCGAACTTTCGGTAGGCCCGAGTGGTGGTGATGTCCAGAATGCCCAAACCGTTTCCGTTGCCGCCGGATTTGTCGGTGATGTCCAGCACCGCCACACGGGTGATCCTGGGTCCCCCCGAAGCGTAGGGGGTGTGGTAGCGCCCGACGATGTTCGTGTCGAAACCGGTGCCGCAGATGTCTTTGCCGATCTCGTCGATGACCAGCACGTCCAGCTCGTCGAAGAAAATCCGCGGATAGAGTTTCCACGCCTCCTGCAGCAGTTCCGGTTCGCGAGGTTCGATGCGTTCCTTGGGGAGGACCTCCAGAAGCGCCGTCTCGTGGAACGCGTTCTCCACGACGCCGACGGCGCAGAGAACGTTCTTCTTCGCCAGCGTCACCCGTGCGACGGAGGGAATGTTCGCCGCCATGCCACCGAAACCGAGGCGATGTGCGTGATCCGCTCCTCGTTGTTTTCCCATGCCGATGGTGACCATCTTCATGAGGCCGCTCTCGTAGGAGCCCCGGAAGGCGGGATGAGGTTTGACGCGGTTGACGATCACGATGGCGTCCGCTTCGTCGGCGTATTTATCGAGGTAGACGGGGCATCCCGTGTCGGACGTGCCGAGCTGTACCGTCTCCATGGTGGCCCGGATAGGGGCTCCCACGGACTCCTCGGTGATGCCCATTTTGGCGAGGAGGTGAGTCTGCCCCTCGGCGGTGGCGCCGCCGTGGCTCCCCATGGCTGGAAAGAGAAAGGGCTCCCCTCCTGCGGCACGGATCTCCCGCACGAGCACCTTGAGCATAAGCGCCAGATTCGTCACGCCACGGCTTCCTGCGGTGACCGCCACGGTCTGTCCCGGGCGGATCGCCTGCAGGGTTCCGCTCTCCCGGAGTTTCGCGGTGAGCATCGCCTCCACATCGTCGATCCGCGGTCGGGGAAAGATCTGGCGCACCTTCACGACCCGCGGGAGCGGTATGGGTGCCAACAGAGTGTCGATGGCCGACATGGGCCTGCGCCTCCTTGCAGAAATAGGTACGACAATCAGGGTTTCAGGGCTACCCGGAGACAGTCGTGACTCGTCGCGGCGAGGTTGAATCCGTCCTCCCACTGGGACAGGGGGAAGGCGTGCGTCACAAGGGGATCAAGAACCACGTCGCCGGTGCCCACGAGGTGGATGGCGGTCTTCCAGTCGTAGGGAATCTGGGAGATTTCGCCCTTCACGTCGATTTCCTTGACGATGATCTTGTGGGTGTCCACGGGAGCCGTGATGCCTCCCCGAATGCCGCCACCCGCCCAGAGTACCTTGCCGCCCTTGCGGACGATGTCGAGGGATTCCGCGATGGGTTCCACGGAACCGGTGTTCTCGAGGACCACATCCACGCCGATGCCGCCGGTCAACTCGGCGATGCGTTTTCGGATGTCCTCCTTGTCCACGTTGATCACCACGTCGGCGCCGAGCTTTTTTGCCATGACAAGGCGGAAGTCCGCGTCGCGGTCGAGACCGCTCATGAAGATGGGGCCGGCACCGATGGCCTTGCAGACCTGCATGAGCAGGATGCCCCGTGCGCCGGGGCCGAGAATGGCCACGGACTCCCCTGCCCGGACACCCATGCGGCTGATGATGCTGTGTATCGATCCCGCCGTGGGTTCGAGCAGCACGGCGCTCTTGGAATCCACGTTGTCGGGCAGGACATGGAGCTGGAACTCGGGCCACACGGTGTACTTGGCGAAGCCGCCGCCCGTGACGTAGTGGGCGCGTCCGTCCATGGGGCGCAAAGTGTTGCAGATGTTGAAGCGTCCTTCGAGACAGGCGGGACAGTGGCCGCAGTAGAAGGTGACGATCTCGCAGACCACGCGGTCTCCGGGTTGCACGCGGGTGACCTCGGGACCGGTCGCGACGACCCTGGCCACGATCTCGTGCCCTTGCACGACCTTGCGGGGGGGGTGCAGGACGGCCGCCTTCTCCTCCTCGCCGGCGGTCCATTTGTGGATGTCGCTGCCGCAGATTCCGCAGTATTCGACCTCGAGCAACACGTCGTGGGGAGCGTAGGGGTTCTCTCCCAGTTTCGGCACGGGGACTTCCTCAAGTCGCACATCCCCGTTCGGATAGGTCACAAGTCCGAGCATCGTTTTCTCCATGGTACGGTCCTCTCTCCCTTCGTGGATCATGCGGGCGGTGTGCCCGATGGGTCCGTCTTCTTCCGTGAGGCCCTCCAGCGTTCGTACATGGGTGTGGACTGCACGAGCGAGAGAAGGGCGAGAAACAGCAGCGTGGCCGAGATGGGGTTCGTGAGAAAGACCATCCACGACCCCTGGCTGATGAGCAGGGACTGGTGCAGGCTCACGTCGAGCATTCTTCCCAGGATCAGCCCCACTACGAGGGGTGCCACGGGAATCTTCAGTTTGTCCATGAAGTAGCCCAGAATGCCGAAGGCGAACATGAGCCCCACTTCGAAGAGATTGTTGTTGATGGCGAAGGCCCCGATGACGCAGAGGACCACGATGGCCACGGACAGCACCCTGTTGCTGATGCGGGTGACGAAGATGCATGCCTTGGTGAAGAGCAATCCCTCCGCGAACATGAAGAAATTGGACAGGAGGATCGCCCAGAGGAGTGTGTAGGTCACGCCTGCGTATTCCGTCATCAGGGTGGGGCCGGGCATGATGCCGTGGATCATGAGCCCTCCGAGAAGGATGGCTGTGGCGGAACTGCCGGGAATGCCCAGAGAGATGGTGGGGATGAGCGCTCCACCCACCACGGCGTTGTTGGCCGCTTCGGGAGCGGCGATGCCGTAGGGGTTTCCCTTGCCGAAAGATTCCTTGTCCTTGGAGAACCGTTTCGCCTCGTTGTAGGCGAACCAGCA
>DIMS01000117.1:47159-47509 GCA_002425685.1 Synergistaceae bacterium UBA5560
GAGGGGACGGATCTCTTTCCAGGGGCGAAGAATGCGGTCTCTGATGGAGTTCACCCGCTCCGCCACCACCTCGTCGCTCTCGACGAGCCGCAGGGCCTGGGGAATGGAGAAGAGGCCGATGAGAGCCACCGTGAAGGGAATGCCCGAGAAGAGGTTGATGTTTCCCAGGGTGAACCGGGGAATACCCGTGATGGGATCCATGCCTACCGTGGAGAAAAGAAGCCCGAGCATGCCCGCGAGCAATCCCTTGACGGTAGATCCCTGAGAGAGAGAAGCGATGATAGTCATGCCCAGCACCGCCACGGCGAAGAGTTCCACCGGCCCGAACATGAGGGCGACGCGCCCGAGAA
>DIMS01000056.1 GCA_002425685.1 Synergistaceae bacterium UBA5560
AACTTGATACGGCAGTGAAAGAGCGTTGTTTTCGGCAACCGGCGTTGCCGTTTTCGTCTTCCCGCGCCGAAGCAGGTCATGAAAACGACATCGGAACGCAAAGGAGCGCCGCCCATGACAAACACAGCCGGATCGGATCTTGCGCTTTTTCAGGTGGACGCCTTCACGGCAACGCCTTTTCGAGGGAATCCCGCCGCCGTGTGCCTTTCCGAAGAACCGCTCCCCGAGGTGACGATGAAGGCCATCGCTGCGGAGATGAACCTCTCCGAGACAGCCTTCGTCTCCCCCATCCGTTCCGCCCCCACCTCCGGAGAGGATTACCACCTCCGATGGTTCACCCCGCTCGTGGAAGTTCCCCTCTGCGGCCACGCCACACTTGCCACGGCAAAGGTTCTTTTCGAAAAGGGGCTCGCTTCGGGGGAGATCGTTCGTTTCGCCACCAGGAGCGGCATTCTCTCCGCACGTAGAGAGGGTACACACATCGTTCTGGACTTCCCCCAGGACCCACCCGTTCCCGCGGACGTTCCGGAGGAAGTGACGAGCGCTCTGGGCATCGCCTCGCCCGCGGAGGAGATCCTCCTCGGGCGAGAAGCGCTTATGCTCCTCCTCCGCCTCCGTTCCCCGGAGGAGGTCAAAGCGCTCTCTCCGGATTTTACACGTCTCTCGAAGATGCGCCTTCCCTATGGCGCCACGG
Organism: Synergistaceae bacterium UBA5560; assembly: GCA_002425685.1. GTDB lineage: Bacteria > Synergistota > Synergistia > Synergistales > Aminiphilaceae > Aminiphilus. Next base: position 695 of record DIMS01000056.1, read on the forward strand.
GAGTGATCGTCACGGCTCCGGAGAAGAGCGGGAACAGCCGCTCGGGACAGGCTTCCTTCGACTTCGTCTCCCGTTACTTCGGCCCCTGGGAGGGGATTGACGAGGATCCCGTAACGGGGTCCGCACACACCGTTCTCGGTCCCTACTGGGCAAAACGCCTCGGTAAGCGCCGCCTTCTCGCCTTGCAGGCGTCACAACGCGGGGGAGAGCTCCACCTGCGGCTCCCCGGAGAAAACGCACCGGAGGAAGCGAAATCCCGCATGAGCATCTCCGGCGAGGCGGTGATCGTGCTCTCCGGAGCGTTCCATCTCTGACGCGGAGCGGACGCGGGACAGAGACAGGACGTCCCGGACAGGACGAAACCACGGTGCTCCGGCATCCTTCCGGAACACCGTCCTAGGGAAAGGCAACGGAGAAACATATCTGCAGCGTTGACGAAAGACGTGCAACATCGCTACACTGTGCGCAAACAGAAATTTGTGAGCATTTTTCAAGAAACGCCGCAAAACAAAGAGGGGAGGGATGCGAAGGCACAAGAAAAGAAAAGCAGGGAATCGCACCGCAAACCACCATGTTTCCGCGTACCGCTTCGAAACGAAACGTTCCATCTCGATCTCGAAGGGAGGCATTTCGGTGAATACCACGGATTCCCGCAAAACCCCGAGTCTTGGCCTTTCTATTCTTGTCTTTGTCGTTATCGCCGCCTGCATCGGATATGGCATCCTGGGTCTTGGTCTGGACGCCCATATGCCCATTCTCGTGGCGGCCCTCTTCGCAGCCTGCGTCGGTTTCTTCGTCCTCCGCGTACCCTGGAGCGCCATTGAGGAAGGAATGCTCACAAGCATCACCGTTGCCCTTCAGGCGACGGTGATTCTCATGATCGTGGGCATCCTCATCGGAACCTGGATTCTTGGAGGCGTCGTTCCGGGCCTGATCTCCTACGGCCTGGCGATCCTCAAACCCTCTATCTTCCTCGTGGCGACACTCCTCATCTGCTCCATCGTCTCTCTCGCGACGGGATCCTCCTGGACCACCTCCGGAACGGTGGGCATCGCCATGCTCGGCATCGCCAACGGCCTCGGCATTCCCGCTCCTCTTGCCGCGGGCGTCATCATCTCCGGTGCCTACTTCGGCGACAAGATGTCCCCCCTCTCCGACACGACGAACCTGGCGCCCGCCGTGGCGGGATCGACCCTCTTCGACCACATCCGGGCCATGTGCTGGACCACCGGCCCCTCCTACCTGATCGTCCTTGTCACCCTCGCCGTGATCGGGACAAAATATGGAGGCGGTACGGTCGACACAAGCCGCGTCGCCGCCATCCAGGCCCTACTCGGAGGAGAGTTCTCCATCTCCCTGCTCTGTCTCGTCCCTCCCATCTTGGTCATCGCCTCGGCGATCCTGAAGATCCCCGCCATCCCCGGACTATTCGTCGGTGTAGTCGCAGGATGTCTCATGGCCGCAGCAAGCGGTTTCGGCATCGCGGACATTCTCGGCGCAGCCCACTACGGCTACGAATCCACTTTCGCCGCCGAGGTGGCCGGCGCGGCGGATGAAGCAGCCGTAACGGCGCTCCTCGCAGGAAAGGGCATCACCATCGCCCCTGACCTGGCCAAGGAAGTGGGAGAGATGATCTCCAAACTGGTCAACCGGGGCGGCATGGACTCCATGATGTGGTCCATCTCCCTCATCTTCGTGGCCCTTTCCCTGGGTGGCATCATGGAAGCCTGCGGCTTCCTGGAGGTCATCATCGGCACCGTCACGAAGAACATCCGGAAAGTGGGAACCCTCGTGGCGGCAGTCGTGGCCAGCTCGGTGATCTCCAACGTCTTCCTCGGCGACCAGTATCTCTCCCTGGTCATTCCGGGACGCATGTTCAAGACCACCTTCGAGAAAACGGGGCTCGCACCGCGCATGCTCTCCAGGACCCTGGAGGATGCGGGAACTCTCACGTCCGCACTCGTCCCCTGGAATACCTGCGGCGCTTACCAGTCCTCCGTACTTGGCGTCGCCACCCTCGCCTATGCGCCCTATGCGTTCCTCAACTACATCAACCCCCTGGTGGCCATCCTGCTGACCTACCTGGGCATCGGAATCTACTGGCGCAACGAGAAGGGCGAGGATGTGATCGCACGGAAAGCAGACTTCTAGCCGGTTTCTCTCCATCGCAGGAATCGGGGGAATCGGCGGCGACAGCGGGCGTTGGTTCCTTCCCGTCGAAGAATGCGTGAAGTGCTTTCGACAGCGGTCATTCGACAGGTCACGCTGTGCTCGTCCCTCCGGAGTGTTCCTCCGGAGGGACGAATTTTTTCCCCACACCCGGAACAGCCATTCCTCGAAAAACCGGATCGAAATCCACCCGGGGCGGCATCTCGCACCCATGCACCCTCACTTCCGTCCATACACACATTGGCCCTCCCGGCTCACTCTCGTCTATAATGCCCCTGAAACTCCGAAATGAACGCCGTCTCCCAGGGGGGTCCCCAGGACAATGAAACGCGAACGAGAAAGACCGTCGCACGCCGCCCTTTCCTCCGGCCCGGTCGGGGCACTCCTTCTTCTCCTCTGGCTCCTTTCCCAGTTCTTCGACCAGCCGGTCCGCCACGTGCTTTCCTTTTTCGAACTCGCCGCGGAGAGGGACGACAGCGGTTTTCTCTTCGCCGCGGCGGGTATTCTCGTGCTGACCAACGCAGCCCGGGCTCTTCTCCTCTACGAAGGGTGGTTTCTTCTCGCCGACGCCTCCGCGTCGACGTTCCGCCGCCCCTTCCTGAAGCGCCTTCTTCCCCTGTTTGCCGTGCCTCTCTGTTATCAGCTCGTGGTCTTTCTCGACTTTCCGAGTGCCCCCCACTTCGGCATTCCCGCCATCCTGAGTCTGGTGAGCGTGCTTCTCATCCAGATCCTCACCAGGGACGTGTCCAGCTTGGTAAATCAGGTCCTCCCTCTGGGCATTCTCCTTTTCTCCTTCCAGTGGCTGGATGTGATCCCTCTTCTCACTCCCTGGGGATTCGGCTGGGGAGAACTGTCGCTGACCCTCAAACAACTGGCGTTCCTCCTTGGAAAGGAAAACGTGCTGAACGGTATGGCCCTCATCTCTTTCCTCGGCGTCTTCGCGGGGGCACTCGTCACCACGGAACTTTTGGCGAGCTACGAAAAACAGCTGGCCCAGCTCCGGCGGATCCGGAACCAGGAACGCGAACTCTCTCGTCTCCGCGAAGCGGAGCTGCAGGCCCGAGCCACGGAGGAGATGCAACGCCTCGTCCATGATCTGAAGCGCCCGCTCACCACCGTCACAGGGCTTGCGGACGTGCTTGCCGCGTCCCTTCCTCCGGGAAAGGACGCCCATCACGTGAGGGAAATCCTCCGGGCATCCACAACGATGAACCAGATGATCTCGGAGCTCCTCGACCCCAGGGTTCAACGCCCGGTACGAATGAGCGGGCTTCTGGATTACGCACTGAGCCAGATTCGCCCCCACCCCTGGAGCAAAGCCATCGCGCTCGACACCGAAAGCGCCGGGAAAGCGTGGATTTCGGCGAATATGGTCCGCCTCTCCAGGGCGCTGGTAAACCTCCTGGACAACGCCCACCGGGCGACGGAAAACCATGCCACGCCAAGGATTCTCCTGGGGAGTGCCCTCGATCCGGAACGGGGGCGGGTGCAGGTCTTCGTGGAGGACAACGGCTCGGGCATGGAAACTCCACCACGGCCGCGGCGCTCCGGGTGGGGCTCCACGGGACTCGGTCTTGCCTTTGTGGAGGAGGTCGTGCGGGAACACGGAGGAACCCTTGAATACGGCAGAAGCGATGCGCTCGGTGGAGCAGCCGTTGCAGTGGACTTGCCTCTTTTGTTCTTCGGGGAGAGTGGGGAAGAGGCGTCATGAGCCTCTATCTCGGCGCTCTGGACGACGATCGGAGCATCCTCTACACCCTGGAGGCCATGGCGGTCTCCCAGGGGTGGGAGATGTGCACCACCACAGATCCAGAGGAAGCCCTCTCCTGGATCCGGGAGGATCGTCTCGACATCCTCCTCGTGGACTACCACATGCCGGTGCTGAGCGGTGCGGAGGTCATCCGGCGTGCGCGGGAGATGTCGGGATCGGTAGTGTTGCTCGTGCTCACCGTGGAGGAATCGACAACGGTGGCGAAGGAGCTTCTCCTGACGGGCGCCGACGACTTCGTGAGCAAACCCGTCCGTCTCGCGGACTTCGCCTCCCGGATCCGCCTTCACGGGGAGCTTGCGCGCTATCGGCGGGACATGCGGAAGGACGCTCCGCGAAAGGGCATCAGCGAGGTCACGCTCCGCCGTGTGCAGGATCTCCTTCGGAAAGAGGTTGTCCCTTTCGACGTGCGCGCCGTTGCGGCCGCGCTCGGTCTCGCCTACCCCACGGCCCATCGCTATCTGGAATATCTGGTCGAGCGGGGAAGCGCCCTCCGCATCCAGGAGGATCCGGAGGGCAAGCCGGGACGCCCCCGTTTTCGCTACTGCCGCGTTCCCTGACGCATTCCGAGAAGCACGACAAACACTGCGGACACGTCTCCGCCCCCTGGGATAAGGAACAAAATCGAGGGGACTGCCGCGACCTCGGTACATCCCGAACAGAAGAGGGTCGCACGTGAGGAGGAAGGCTGCGCTCCATCACGTTACACCCGGCGGATCTTCCCCTTCCGCATGTCCGTGACGTCTCCGGCGAGTCTGTCGAGGAAGGCCAGACTCCTCCGCAGAAAGGTCGTCTCGTCCTCTTCGGGATCGTCCTGAATGACCTCCAGACAGAGCACCGGCGGACGTTCTCCGGCGGCAAGGGCATCGGCGAAGGCGGACCAGTCCACCACACCCTTTCCGAGCGCCCAGTGTCGGTCGTCGAGACCGTCGTTGTCGGAGAGATGGAGCGCGAAAAGTCTGTCGCCATATTTCCGCAGCAGAGAAAAGGGCCGCTCTTCCTGGAGCCGCCCGTGGGACGTGTCGTAACACAGCCCGAGCGAGGGACTGGCGACACCGTCGAGAAGGTAGTCCAAAAACTCCAGTCGATCCGTGTTCTCCAGGGCGATACGGACACCGCTACGGCGGGCTTCCTCGACGAGCGCCACCATGGCGTCGAGTCCGGCTTCGGTGGGCGCAGGGAGATCCAGATAATAGGAGATGTGCATGACCAGGGTGGGAATGCCGAACTCCGCGCAGTCGCGGATCCATTCCGTGACATTTCCGACAAGCCGGCGACGCCGTGTGCCGTCGTCGGACCAGATGTCGTTGGCGTCGAGATACGGGACGTGGATGTTTTCGATGCGGAGCCCCTTGTTTCTCACAAGCCGAACCAGATCGGCCTTGCCGTGTTCGGAAAAGGCCAAAGCATCCCCCCACCAGAGCATGAGAGAATCGAATCCGGCACTGCGAACGCTTTCCAGTCGTTCTTCAAGGGGCTTCAGATACCCGTACCAGGAAAATATTCCCCGCCGGTGCCCGTCGTCCACGATGCATCTCATCGCCTTTCGTTCGCGGAGCGGAAGCGGTTTCGCCGCACCACCGCACAAAGATATGCCTCCGCTCCGCAAGAACGCCCTCGAACGAGAGTGCTCCTTTCAGGGGACACTCCTAGAACCGTTTTCTCCTGCAGAGCAGCGTTATTGTCAAGGGTAACAGAAAGAGCAGCAATTCGCCAGTCGAAATACCCAGGGAACATCCTCCTCCATCCGCGGGGAGAACACTCTCGCATTTCTCCCACACCGTGAAGGTCACCACATAGTGGTCCGCCTCCTCGCTCACCAGCACACCGTAGGGTGGCTCCGAAGCCTCGGGATCATCAGGAAGAACGACGCGGAACTCCTGCAGGAAGAGCACCACCGTTCCAGAGGAATCCGCCTGGGCAAAGCGGTCGGGCAGATAGTCGTGACAGAGAAACGCCTCGGGGGCGGTGCTCTCTCCGGCAAAGAGAGCGAAATGACTCTCCAGCTCCTCGATACCACGATGGGAGGAGTCGTTTCCGAGAGCCTTCGCCCGGAGAACGAAACGCAGGTCTCCCAGAACGAGGGACCCCCGGTAGGATTCCTCCTTGGGAATGATTTCGAGGCGAAGCCGCGCGGCCTGGTAGAAATACGCGCCCTCGATGCTTCCGTAGTAGTCCACCCATCCGTACCGCTCATCCTCTTCGTCGAAATCGTCGGGACGAATGCGGATCTCCTTCGGGCCGCTTTCCGAGAGATTGCGGTGTCCTGCCACGAGGGAGAAGGTCACCTCCGCTTCAGGTGGCTTCTCCGGCTCCGCCGCGGTGCCAATTCGTCCCTCCGCCTTGGAGGCGCCGCTCCATCGCCGGAAAAAAAGCGGCAGTTCCGCCTCGCCGTCAGGCGTCTCCTCGGGACGCTCCAGAGACGCAAAGGGGAGCACCTGTACGGGAAGCGTCTTCACGGCGCGTGCACCCGTTGCATCCTCCACGGTGACCCGTGCCGTGTATGCCTTGGCGAAGGCGTAGGAGTGCGTGGCCTGGGAGGCGGAACCGGTGCGCACCACCGTACGGTCACCGAAATCGAACCAGTACGTGTAGGGGAGCATTCCCCCCGCGACAACCGCGGCGAACGTCACCTGCTCCTCCGCGAAGGGAGTACGGTCGGTATATAGTCTGTCAACTCTCAGGTCTGTCGAGGGTTCCGGCACACCTCCGGCAAAGGCCTTGATGCAGGCGTTTGTCCGCTCCGCTCCCTCGAAGGATGCGGTTGTGAGGTCCGAAAAGAGCACCCCGTCGGCACTCCAGTAGCTCTGACCGGCCTCTGCCGTGGCATTGTTACGGTACCATTCGTCCCCGATGGGCATCTCCACCGCCGCTGGGTAGGCGTACTCCGGATTGTGGAGCGCCACGACGACGGCAAATGGCCCGGCGGAAACCGTCACACCATGCTCGAGTTCCACCAGGTAGTAGCCCGGGTAGGTTTTCGTGCCCCGAGCCGCCTCATAGGGGGCGAGCCCTCCCGAAACGGGGAATCCTCCGAAGGCTGGAAGCACATACACCGTGTAGTCCGTTTCGAGGTCCGTCGTATAAAAGCTCACCGCAGTGATCTCTTCCTCTCTCGCGGCAACAAAGACGTTGGCAAGCCACACGTCCTTCCCTCCGTCGAGACTGACGTTGGCGGTCATCCCCAGCGGATCGTACTGATGGATGGTGGCATAGGTGTTCGGTGCCGCACGGAAGGCCGTTCCCTCCACAAGGCTCATGTCATGGTAGGAGATCCAGAAGTAGCCGCCGTCTCCCCAGTTGCTGGAATAGCTGTTCTTGGCGAGCCAGGCTCCGTCCCCGGGGGGCATTTCGCCAAAACGCTCCCGGGGAAAAGCATCGTCCCAGCCCACGAGCATTACCAGATGATTGACCAGCTCCGGACCGTCGGGGGCATTGCAATAGTACGCAAAGGTCTTTGGATTGTAATAGGAGAAAAGGTCTTCATTGAAACAGATGGAAACCGCACCGTCCTCGTAGAGGATCCGCTTCAGAGCGTCCCGGGAAAAGCGGGACGGATCCGCAGGAGGTACGTCGAGGGATTCCGGGTAGGGTTTCGCCGAGAGAACATGCACCCACGCGGCCTCTTTGAGGATTTTCTTGCCCGAAGGCAACACATAGTCCTCGGGAACCTTTCCCTCCACATCCGTTCCGAAGGGAAGATCCACAATATCCACAGGACTGTCCCCACGGGCAAGGACTGCCACACTCACCAGCGTGTCCCCTCCGTGGTCGGCGAATCCTCCGGGATAGTCGTAGTCCTCGGGGAGGTCGAAGGTCTCGAAGGCCGTGGCGGAAAAGGCGGCGAAGGCGAGATGCCATTCGGAAAAATCCCGGTTCTCCCCGGGAAGCAGATTGGACTCGAAGGAGCCCAGCGTGGCAAAGGCCCAGCAAAGCCCTGAAGGCGTCTGGAGCTGCACGGGATTCACTCTTCCCGCCCCCCGGAGATCGAAGCGGGAAGGGAGCACGTCCTTCGTTCCGGACATTTTTTCCCGTGTGGATGCGGCAGTGAAAAGGGCGTTCCAGTTCAAGGTACCGAAGTCAACAGGTCCCCGAACGCTCCGGGAAGGGCTCGGAAGAATCTCCGCACGACCGCCCTCCGTTCCTCCCCAAAGGGGCGCGACCCCACAGAGAAACACCAGGGCGAGAAGGGTGGCGCCAAGACACCCTGCCTTTTTTCCTCCACGCATCATATCTTCATCTCCTCTCAGACACCTTCATCCGGTGCATTCCGAGATCGGGAGAATGCCACCGTAAACACCAACAGGGGCACCCCTGCAGGAAACACCGCTTGCGGAAGCCCCCGCTCAAGGCGTAGTATGAAGAACAGGACTCTTGGCACAATGCCACGCGGCTTTTGATAAAGTACAAAAGCGAAACACTCTTTCAGCGGCATCGGAACGGCATCTTCTCCACCGACGGGGTTCTCCCGGGCCGCGCAGGTTTTTTGTACGATCTCCCTTCGGGACGAAGCGGCCACGACCGCCACACAGAGAAGGCGAAAGGTGGTGATGCGCGTTGAAGCTCTCGACTATGCTCGCCCTCGACCTGTTTCGGGGGGTCGAAGTCGTCGCGGGAAAGGAACACGTGGACAACCAGGTCGCATGGATCAATCTCATGGAGATTCTCGATTCCTTCGAGCAGCTCCAACCCGGAGAATTTCTCATCTCCACCGGCTACGGTCTGAAGGACGACCCGGCTTCGGCGCGGGAAATCCTCTCCCAGCTCGTCTCCCACCGCATTGCCGGACTGGCCCTTCAACCCGGATACTACATCGACGAAATCCCTCCGGCCTTCGTTGAGGCGGCAGAGCACTACGGGTTGCCTCTCATCCGTCTTCCCGCGAAGCTCACCTTCGGCAAGATCACCAAGGCTCTTTTCAACGCCATCGGCGCCCTTCCCTCCGATGAGGCGGAAGGCGCCCCCCTTTCCCACAGGCAAAGCGCCCGACACCTTTCAAGGATTCTCCTGGAGAACTTCATCGACGATCTTCTCGACCGGAAAGACACCGCGAGCTATTCCGACATGTGTGTTCGCGCCGGCTCCCTCGGTTTCCGGCTGGACCTGCCCTACCAGGCCGGCGTGGTCCGCTTTCCTTCCGCCGAGGGACGTCCTCATTCCCTTGAGAAGCAGGCTCCGCTCCTGGAATCGCTCACGGAAGACGCCTCCTTCTTTCAGGCCGCCCATTGGCGCCTTCGGGACTCCTGTTTCACAGTCCTCTTCTCCACCACAGCAAAGGATGTGAAGAAGGTTTTCGCCGAGGGGTTCTCCCGCCTGTTTCCCGTTCCCAATTCGGCACCGGAGTGCCTCATGGGCCTCGGCTACCCCTCGGGGAAACTCGAGGACATCCCCCGGAGCTATGAAGAAGCCCGCATCGCCGCGGACCTGGGGAAGCACCTCTGCCGCCCCGACATCGTCACGGCCTTCCGTGACGTGGAGGCGTTGCATCTTCTCCGGGCCTGCCGCAACCGGGAAGAACTGCGGCGCTTCTGCGACAGAACCGTCTCCCCTCTCGCGGACTACGACAGGGCCAACAGGACCCCCCTCCGGGAAACGCTGAAAATCTATCTTCGGAGCCTCAACAAGATCCGCGCCTCCCAGGAGCTTTTCATCCACCGCCAAACCCTCGTCTACAGGCTGCACAAGATCGAGGAAATCACCGGAAGAGCACTGGAGAACCCAGACGACCGGCTGATTCTGGAACTCGGACTCGCCGCGGAATCCCTCCTCGGCGCGCCGCCCCGCCAGGGCGAGGCGGCGAAACATCCACCGGAAATCGACTGACGACTATACGGGACCGAAATTGATGGCCACGGCAACGAGAATGAAGATCACCTGAAGCACGAACATGAGCAGGAAGAGCGGCACCATGAAGCGGTACCAACGCTGAATGGGTATTCCCATGAGTCCGCATTCCGTGGCCACGGCGGTGGGCCAGATCATGTTCGAGAAACCATCACCGAACTGGAAGGCCAAGACCGCTACCTGTCGCTTGATCTCCAGCGTGTCCGCCAGGGGAACCATGATCGGCATGGACGCAGCGGCCTGACCGCTCCCGGAGGGGATGAAGAAATTCAGGAGATTCTGCACCACCAGCATTCCCACCGCGGCAAGGCTGTGGGAGAGATCGGCCACCACGCCCGAGGCCCAGTAGATGACCGTGTGAATGATCTTCCCCTCCGTCATGACCAGCGTCAGGGACCGTGCGACCCCCACGACGAGGGCCCCCAATGCCACCCGCCCTACCGCCTCGACGAAAAGTTCGGCGATGCGGTTCAGAGAGTAGCCGTTGATCAGACCCACCACCACCATCATGACGATGAAGAGCGCCGCCAGCTCGTCCAGGTACCATCCCCACTGGGTGGTTCCCACCACGACGAACAGAACGGTCAGGACAAGACAGAGCGCGCTCAACTGATGCCGTCCCGTGAAGGGATGGTCGCGGATGAGCGTCTCGTTCACACCCTCGCCCATGGGAAAGTGCACACCCTTGACGACACTCAGGTCTGGATTGCTTTTCACTCTTGCGGCATAGCGCATCACGTAGAAAATGGCGAGAAGCTGGAAGGCGAGAAAGATCACGATCCGGAACTGCCATCCCGAACCGAAGGGCAACTCGGCGATCTTCTGGGCTACACCGATGGTGAAGGGATTCAGCGTCGCCGCGGCAAAACCGGTGGCGACGCCGACGACGACCACGGCGCCACCCACGAGCCCGTCATAGCCCAGGGCGAGGAAGATGCCCATGAAGGCGGGAATCAGGCCGTAGACCTCCTCGAAAATGCCCACGGTGGAACCAAGAACGCCGAAGAGGAACATGAAGGAGGGAATAATGAGAGCACCCACGCCCTTGAAATGACGCAACAGAGCACCCACGGCACCGAAGAGCGTGCCCGATTCGACGAGGACATTGACAAAACCGTAGGCGAAGAAGATGAAGAAAATGATGTCCGAGGCGTCGATCATGCCCTGCTGAATGCTCATCACCATCTGAAAAAACCCCACCGGCGAGGGATCCACAGGATGATACGATCCGGGAACGATGAGCGTCCTCTCCGTGACGGGATCCTCGTAGGTCTCGAACTCTCCCGCGGGAATAATGTGGGTGAGCGCCGTAAGCAGCATAAGAACACCCACCAGGAGCACGTACACATGGAGATTCTGGAAGAAGGGTTTGCTCGCTTTCCTTTCAAGGACACCCGTCGATTCCTTGCCTTCGTTGCTCATCTGCCTTCACTCTCCTTGTCTCGATAGGTGCGAAAATCTGCGCGGATGCGCTCCCGCAATGTCGCATCCGTGAGAACACGATACCCACACGTCGCAAGAGCCTGGGCGGCGTCGAGAAGCGACGCGTGTGCCGCCGGTGAGGTCATGGCCCGGGCGAATTCCCGGGAGTGAATAATGAGTTGCTCCGGCACGGTGGCCATCTCGGGGTGCAGCGTAGGGCACCGGTAACTCACGTTGCCCACGTCGCTGGAACCAGACGCTTCCTCCGGGAGCGAACAGGGGTAGCCCAGTCCTTCGATGATCTCCGTCATCAGCCGCTCCGCCGCAGGATTGCGGACCATGTCGTCCATGGCTTTTTCGTAGGTGCGCCAAGTGACGGTCGTACCCGTGGCGAGGGCGGCGCCACGGGCACAATTCCACACCTGCTCGAGAAGCGCGTCGAGCTCTTTTCTCCGGGGAGCACGGAAGTAGAAACGTGCCTCCGCGACCTCCGGAACGATGTTCGGCGCAGCTCCGCCGGAAACGACGATGCCGTGCATGCGGATTTCGGGCCGCACGTGCTGACGGAGCATATCCAGGGCGTGAAAGAAAAGCTGCACACCATTGAGGGCGTTTTTTCCCTCCCAGGGGGATGCCGCAGCATGGGCGGGTTTGCCCTGAAAGCGGAATTCCACCCCCTCCATGGCCAGACACTTGCAGACGACCTGCGTCCGTGCCGATTCGGCGTGAATCATCATCGCCAGGTCGGTTCCATCGAAAAGCCCGGCTTCCGCCATGCCGATCTTTGCACCGTCGGTCTCCTCGGCAGGCGTTCCCACCACCCGCACAGATCCGGGAAGCTCGGGAAAGAGAGATGCCAATGCCGCTCCGGCAAGGGCGGATGCGGCACCGCTCCAATTGTGCCCGCAGCCGTGGCCGATCTCGGGAAGCGCATCGTACTCGGCGAGAAAAACCACGCGAGGCGACGGGGCGGATCCCGCTTCGGCACAGAAGGCCGTCGCATATCCTCCGTAGGAAGAAGTTACGGTAAATCCATGTTCCCGCAAAATCCCCTCCCACAGGCGGCTCGCTTCATGTTCCTGGTGTCCCAGTTCCGGATGCGCGGCGATCCAGTCGCTTGCGGCGAGAAAGGGAGCATGTCTCGTGCGGATAAAGTCAATGAGCCCTTGCATTCGTTCTTCCATGACACAGCATTCCTCCTCTCTTTATGAATGTCTTTTTTCGTTAAAACACCTGCGACATTTCCTGTACGTTACACAGAAGCCTGCCTTCGGTCAATGTGCCAGGATGTCGTGATTTTTCCCCCGGAAACTCACCAAAAAGGACAAACGCATACAAAGTGCACTTTACGTCGGCCTTTGGAGGCCACAGAGAACTTTTTCGGCAACGCCGATTCATGGCAGCGCCTGATGCGGGCACTGTGCGTCGCAACCTACGAGGCGCCGCTGGAGTCCAGCCGCTACCTCAACATGGACCTGTTGATCGAACACAAAAAAGGCACTCCTGGAAAAGTGCGGCTCATCGCCGCAGGTGGTAGCCAGACACCATGAAAACCTTTTTTCGCAGGAGTGATCACACAGCTGCGTTCTCGTCGCCGGGCGGTTTCTTCGGGGTATGGGGGAATGTTCCTACAAAAGGCGCGAAAGGGTACCGGAAACTCCTCCGGGAAAGAGGGGTGTCCGGTAACCCATCGCCTGGCCGCCCGAGGAAAAACGAGCGCGTTCAGGCTCTTTCCGAGGCGGCGAAGGCCGGAATGGCTCGCTCCACCACCGTCGTCGCCGTTTCGAGATCGTCCAGGTTGAGCCGTTCCTGATCCGTGTGGTCCAGTTTGCTGTCTCCGGGGCCGTAGGCCACAAGGGGGCATCCCCAGGCGGCGGCGAGATTGAAATCCGCCGTGCCCCCCTTGGCGAGCAGACGCGGAGCGGTGCCGAGCACGGAGCGCACCGCCGTGCGAAAGGCGAGCACGGCGGGGTCGTTCTTCGGGCGTTCCACCGCGGCTACGGAGTCCAGGATCTCCAGCTCAACCTGCTGCAGCGTCGCGAGAATCTCCAGGTTCCGGAGCCATTCCTCCGGGTCCGCTCCGAGAGGAAGGCGCAGGTCCAGCTCCACCAGCGCATGCCGTGCCCCCTCCTCTCGTCCTTCCATGAAGGCCACCGCGCCGGAGGTGCGGGCCGCGAGAGGGGCCGTTTTGTCGTCCCGGAGCTCCACCTCGTCCAGAACGGTGGCGGCGGCCCGGAGGCAGGCCGTCAGAGGCCCGGAGGAACCGCTCCGGTGCGCGCCTCCGTCCCGGGCGGAAAGGCGCAGGAGGAGCCGTCCCCGGTAGGCGAGGGTGACGCCGTCCGTTCCCGAGGGCTCGCCGATGACACATCCGCACGGGGTGTGTCGGGAGAGGCGGTGGCGCATACCCCGGGAATCCCGCTCCTCCCCCACGGCGCCCACGAAGGTGAGGCGCCATTCCTCGGGGAGGCGTGCACGCCCGCCCCCCACGGCGAGAGCGCAGAGAGGTCCCTTTGCGTCCACGGTGCCGCGCCCCCAGAGAATCCGACCGTCCCGGCGCAGTGGAGGTCCCCCGGGGACGGTGTCCACGTGTCCCACCAACAGGAGTTCCCGTTCGCCCCGCCCTCTCGTGGCCACCACGTTTCCCGCCTCGTCCAGGAAGGCCTCTTCCCATCCGAGGGAGGGAAGGGCGTCCCGGAGATGGCGGCAGGCTCGCTCCTCCTGGCCCGAGACGCTGGGAACGCCCGCGAGTTCTTCGAGGAGCCGTTCCGCCGCGGACATGTCACACCGTCTCCAATGCGTCCGCGAGAGCGGCCACGGCGCGTCGGACGCTCTCCTCCGAGGCGGGAAGCGGCGGCAGAAAGCGCACCGCCTTGGGTCCCGAGGAAAGGGCGAGGATGCCCCGTTCCTGCAGGGCCGTCACGAGGGGGGCTGCAGGCTCGTCGAGAGACACCCCCACCAGAAGCCCCAGGCCGAGTACGCCGGTGATCCGGGGCGAAGAAATCGCCCCGAGAGCGTCGCGAAAGATCTTTCCCAGGGCATCCGCCCGCTCGGGCAGTCCTTCCTGGAGCAGGCCGAAGGCGGCGTGCCCCACCGCACAGACCAGCGGGTTGCCTCCGTAGGTGGATCCGTGCCCTCCCGGGGGGAAAGAGCCGAGCCGCCGGTGCCACAGAAGAGCCCCTGCGGGAAGTCCTCCCGCGAGCCCCTTGGCGAGGCAGACCAGATCGGGGTCGAGCCCTGTCCGGGAAGAGGCGAGGAGCGCACCGCAGCGCCCCCATCCGGTCTGGATCTCGTCGGCCACGAGAAGCGCGCCCCACCGGCGGCATGCCTCGGTGAGGGCCTTGCCCACTTCGGGGGAAAGGGTGGCCATGCCTCCCTCGCCCTGGACGGGCTCCACGAAGACCGCCGCCACGTGCTCGTCCACGGCGTCCGGAAGGTGTTCCGGCTCCAGATGCTCCACGGAAAGGAGCAGCTCCTTCCAGGGAGCGCGGTACCGTGGATTGAAGGTCAGCCCCAACGCTCCCAACGTGCGGCCGTGAAAGGCCCGGCGGAGAGCGAGAATGCGCCTCCGCCCGGGATGGAGCACCCGGAGGAGCTTCAGCGCCGCCTCCACCGCTTCGGTGCCGCTGTTGCAGAGAAAGGCCCGGCTCTCCGGGAGCACCGACTCAAGATCCGCGAGAAAACGCTCCCGAAAGGGCGAGGCGAGTCCCGCGCCGATGGTCCAGGGAGATGCCGCGGCCTCCTCCAGCGCGAGGCGGAGGAGGGGATGGGCGTGCCCGAAGAGGGCCGCGCCGTGCCCGGCGAGAAAATCCACGTACTCCCGTCCCGTCGCGTCCGTCACCCGGTCTCCCGAGCCGGACAGGACGGTCAGCCCGCGAGAACCGTAGAGGAGGGACTGTTCCATAGATGCGTTCCCCTTCCTGAAAGGGCCGATTCCAGAGGACGCCGCACGCGACTGTCCCCGAGGACGACCCTCGCTACGCCCGCTTCGAGGGCTTCCCGGCAGGCCCGAAGCTTGCGTTTCATGTTTCCCTGCGCCGCATTCTCCAGGGAGTCCCACGTCTCCGGACTTCCCGAGGGGATGAGCGTCGCGGCGTCTCTCGGGTCCGCCAGAAGGCCCGGCACGTTGGAGAGGATGAGCAACACCTCCGCGCCCAGGGCGCCCGCGAAGACCGCGGCGAGACGATCTCCGTCCACGTTGAGGCTTTTTCCGCTCTCCCGGTCCAGGGCGAGCGGTGGAAGGACGGGAAGCATTCCCTTCCGCCACGCCTCCTCGAGAAGCGTCGTCTCCACCCGTGTCACGGTGCCGCTCCAGTTTCCCCGGAGCAGCCGCACCCGACCGTCCTCCACGGAGCGGAGGATGTCCTTTCGCTCCGCCTCCGCCGTGTTCGCCAGGTCGGGAAAGAGTGCGACGCCCCGGACTCCCTCGGCGCGGAGTGCCCAGAGAAGATCCTGGGACACCCGGGATGCGGCGGTTTCGAAGAGCTCCCGCTCCACGTCGCCGACGAAGCGGCTCCGGTATCCCGAAGGGCTCGTCACATGTCGCAGCGGAACGCCCCGCTCCTCACAGAGGGCGTTCATGGCGCCCCCCGCGCCGTGGACGAGGAGCCACTCCTCACCCCGGCGCGTTCGCTCCGCCAGCTCCCGTACCAGCCCCTTGCACTCATTGCCGCATGCGCCGCCGAGTTTGACCACGCCTCTCATGATGCATACCGCCCCTTTCGTTCGTTTTTTTCGTTGCGGCCGCTTCGCACGGCCTGTTGTTCCGCTAGGCCGGAAAGACCGGCATCATGTCCAGACCGAGGGTTTCGTCGAAGCCCGCCATGAGGTTCGCGGACTGCAGCGCGCTTCCTGCGGCGCCCTTCATCAGATTGTCCAGGGCACACCCCGCGAGAAGCCGCCTGCCGTCGGGGTGTCGTTCGAAGCCCACCAGTACCCGGTTGCTCCCGAGGACGTAGCGCGGATCGGGAAGGCGCAGATGGGCAGGTTTCGCGGCGGTGCACTGCACGAAGGGCTCGTTTCTGTAGGTGTTCCGGTAGAGGCTCCAGATCTCCCCCTCGCTCAGCGGAGCGGAAAGGCGCACTGAGGCGAGGAGTTGCACGCCTCGGACGAGTTCCACCGCCGTGAGGGAGAGGGAAAGGCACTCCTCGGGAAGCGCCAGTTCCTGGGCGACCTCCGCCAGATGCCGATGGAAGAAGGGTGTGACCACCCGCAGGCTGCGGCTCCGGATGGGATGATGGCTTCCCGGAGAGGGCTCGGCTCCGCCCTCGGAGGAGCCCACCCGCAGGTCGAGATGGACCTCCTCCACCACTCCTGCCCGGGCCAGGGGAAGCAGGCCGAGAATGGCGGAGGTGGCGTTGCATCCCACTCCGGAGACGCACCGGGCCTGCCGCAGCTCCTCCCGGTGCAGTTCGGGAAGGCCGTAGATTCGTTCCGCGAGCAGCTCCGGCGCCTCGTGGGGGTGACCGTACCACCGGGCGTAGCGCTCGGGGTCGGCGAGGCGGAGGCCCGCCGAGAGATCCACCACGCGGACCCTGCGGGAAAGGCAGTTTTGCACCACCGGAAGGGACGCGCCGTGGGGAAGGGCCAGAAACACCAGATCCGGCGCATCGCCCTCGGTTTCTTCCGGACCGGAGAAACGGAGATCGTCGTAGGCGCCCCGGAGATGGGAATGGACGCTCGTCACGGGATGTCCCGCACGGCTCCGGGAGATCACCCGGCTCACTCGAAATCCGGGATGGCGCGCAAGAAGGCGCAGCAGCTCGCCTCCGGTCATGCCCGCGCCGCCCCAGACGGCCACGGTCAGTACGTTCCGCATGGTTTGACCTCCTTTTTAGGGGTAGGGAAAAAGAAAAGACCCGCGCTCCTTCGAGTCGCGGGTCGTCGGGAAACTCCTTCCGGTATGGGAGAGAACCAAAGCTCCGGTTCCTCCTCCGCCTCCGCCCACGACCCGTCTGCGGCGCTTCGCTTGGAAGCCCGCTTGCAACGCTTGTTCCGTCTCGTTTTTGTCAGTGTCCGAGAAATGTTCTCCATCACGGAAGATCCTTTTCCGGACTGCTAGGCCGCCGCAGCCGCAAGACTCCAGGCGTGGCGCACCACTGCGCCGGGAATGTCCACGCCGGTGGGCTCGATGGAATTGCGGAATTCCGCGCTGTCGTTCACCTCGTTCACGAGCCATCCCCGGACGGAGGCGAAGAGATCCACCGCGAGGAAATCGCCTCCGATCGCTTCCTGGACCTGCCGCAGCAGGGTTTCGAGTGTCGCGTCGAGAGGGTGTTTTTCCGCCCGTCCTCCCCGGGCGGTGTTGGTGATCCAGTGGTCGCTCCGTCGCCGGATGGCGCAAAGCGGTTCTCCACCCACCACGAAGGCCCGCAGGTCGTATCCCTCCGCTTTGTTCACGTATTCCTGAAGGTAGAACAGCCCGTGCCGTCCCCCGAGATGTTCCTTGTGCTCCACCAGAGCCTCCGCGGCGTCCCGGTCGTTCACCTTCGCCAGAAGGCGTCCCCAGCTTCCCGAGACGGGTTTCATCACCAGGGGATAGCCCAGTTCGTCCGCGGCGGCGAGGGCGCCCTCCGCGGAAAAGGCCACGCGGTACGCGGGCTGTGGCACTCCGGCCCGCTCCAGGGCTAGAGTCGTGGCGAGCTTGTCTCCGCAGAGCCGCATCACCGCCGAGGGGTTCATCACCCGTGCGCCCCGGGTCTCCAGAAAGGCCGCGAGGGATTCGTTGTGCCCGTGGGCGATGCATCGTGCCAGCACGACATCACCAGAAAGAGTCCGCGAGGGATCTCCCCAGGCGTCGTCCGTCACGTCCTCCAAAAGAACGGGAATGTCCAGGCGCCGGGCCGCCTCGGCAAGGAGTTTCTCCTCCGCACGGAGGCGGGAATGAAAGATCCGGAGGGATCGTGCCTGCCCCATCCTACTCACCCCAGTCTTCCTGAACCTGGGGGGCTTCCTCCACCGCCACCGGGTCCAGGGACACCACCTCAAGCTCGGTGCCGCAGTCCCCGCAGAGGAGGATTTCCCCCACCAGCACATTTTCGGGAAGCGCCACGTTTCCCTCGCAGACCACACAGACCGCCCGTCGTTCCGATTCCGCCATCGTGCTCTCTCCTTTCTTTTTGTCGCCGCTCTCCACCGCACATCCTCCGGTTTGGTTCTTCGTCCGTCGCCCGGAAAAGCGGTTTTCACCGGTTCCGTGCATACAAAAAGGCCCGTCCCCTCTCAGGGACGGGCCTTGAACCCGCGGTACCACCCTGCTTGAGCGCACACATGTGCACTCCCGCTCTCGGCCTGTCACGGCGACCGAACTCCGGGACGCGTACTCCGGGAAAACCCCTTTCCGCTCCGGCTCCGCGAGCTTTCGGCATTCTCGAAACATTCCCGAAGGCGCCTCGCAGCCGGTAAGCGCCTCTCTCTGGCGGGATTTTTCCGTGCCTCTCGCTTCATCGCCATTGCCTTTCCGCTCTGTTCCGATCCCATCCCCACGAAAAAAAGCGCTTTCGTGATCGCGAGTTTCCTCCGGAGGGACCCTGCGGAAATTCTGTTTGCGAAGAATCTTACACGACGATCCAAAAATGTCAAGAGGAACGAAGCAGACTTGGAACGAGGCAGGGAGAATGTCATCCCTAAGGAACCTCTGAAAAATGCCACGCCGATCTCGGAAAAACGTGATGCGATTCGAGAGAGGAGCAATTCCTGCCTGATCAGAGCGTCCCTAAAACGGGACAGGGACAATGTCGTCTGTTCTTCTCTGCGGACGATGAGGAGCCAGTGTTTCCTGAGCCTGACGGAAGCGACCAAAGCGGCGATGAGTTGTGTGCGTCACGTGGTGTAGAAAGGTTTTCATGGTGTTCGGCGGCGAGTCGGCAATGTTCCGGCACGAAAGAACCCGAGAAAGGGCTCAGTCACTTTTCCCCAGGCTGCGGGAGAGCGTCTCCGCAGCGGTTTTCAACCCCTCCGCAAGTTCGGGAAAACGCTCTTCGGAAAAACGGAAGGTGGGGCCTGAAATGGCCAGGCAGGCCACCATGGCACCGCTTCCGTCGAAGATGGGCGCCGCCGCGGAGAAGACCCCCTCTTCTCGTTCGGCGACGCTGACGGCATAGCCGTTCGCACGCACGTTTTCCAGGCGTGATCGTATGACGGCGGGGTCGGTGATGGTGTTCGCCGTGAGGGGTTTCGCCTCGGCGATGATCTGTTCCGCTTCGTCCGGATCGGAGAACGCCAAAAAACACCGTCCGGACGCCCCTGCCCACAGGGGAAATCTCGAGCCGAGCTGGGCGGAGCGTTTCAGCGTGTGGAGGCTTTCCACCTGTTCGTAGCAGACGCGGTATTTCCCCTGCTTGATGTAGAGGTTCACCGTTTCTCCGAAGAGATTCCGGAGCGCCACCATGACGGGAAGCGCATATTTGCGCAGGTTCAGGGACTCCTTTGCGAGTGCTCCGAGATAGATCAGGCGTGTTCCGAGACGGAAAGTCTTTGTCTCCGGATCGCGGTCGAGGAAGTGCTCCTCCACCAGGGATCCCAGAATCCGGGACGTTGTGGAAAGAGGGAGGTCCAGCTTTCTGGAGAGCTCCGTCATGCTCCATTCCGGAGCTTTTCTGGAGAAGCACAGCAATACCGCGAGAGCTTTCTTGATCGAGGTGTTTCCGGCCTCGATCTCCCGTTCTTCGTGAGGCATGGTTCGTTCCTCCTCGTCAAAGAATCTTTCGCCTCCCCGGAGTGCGGGAGTCGTGTTTCTCCAGGGCTGTCGAAAGCACTGGATACCTCGAGTGTTCAAAAAATCTTGACAAGGAACTTCGAAAAGCTATACTTACGCCAAGCTTCCATATTTTAGCATATAACTTCCATATTGTGGAATTTTGTTGGACCGGAAACAGCGTTTCGCACGAGAGGGCTTTTTTCGGAAAACGATGCAGAAGGGAGGGGGAAAGGAAGGACCACGCGGAGGAGTTGAGGCATGGGTGGCCGGCGCCGCAGTCTGACGCGACAAGGGAGACGGAAAGGTTCTTCTGTCCGCGAGCGCTATGGGGATGTTGTGAGACGTTCTGGGTTGTTTGATGTTTTTCGAGAGGGTATGGGAGGTGTTCTTCGTGAAGAAATGTGCGATTCTTCTCAGTCTGATGATGCTCCTCGTTCTCTCCGCCTGTGCCGGTGCGGAGGAATTCGTCCGGATCGGCACGAGCAGTGTGGGAGGCGGCTTCTATCAGATAGGCAACGTCATCGCCCAGCTTGGCGCGAAAGTCATGCCCGAGGTGAATTTCACCGCTGTCACGGGAGGCTCCATCAAAAACTGCATCAACCTGGACAAGAAAGAGGTCGAGCTCGGCATCGTCCAATCGGGAACACTGCTCGAGGCCGTTCAGGGCGTCGGCTCCTTCGAGGGGAAGCCGATCACGTCGCTCCGGTACATTACGGCCATCTATCCCATGCCCTGCCATATTTTGGTGAACCTCGACGCGGGAATCACCTCCGTAGCGGACATGAGGGGGAAACGCATCGACTTCGGTCCCGTAGGGGGCGGTATCGAGGTGAACACGGCCCAGATTCTCGACATTTTCGGCATCACGCCCAAGGACGTGAAGGTGGAGCGTTTCGGCAGATCCGAAGTTGCGGAGGCCATGAAGACGGGCACGTCGGACGCGCACATCTGGGCCACGAACGCGCCGAATGCGGAGGTGACGGACATGATCACCTCCGGCAAGGTGGGGCTCATCGGCATCGAGCCGGAGAAAATCAACGAGATCGTGCAGAAATATCCGTCCTTCGCCGCGGACATGATCCCCGCGAAGAGCTATGCGGGACAGGACGGGGACCTCTTCACCGTTGCCGCCGTGGGTGCTCTCGTGGCAGGCGCGGACATGAGCGACGAACTGGCCTACAAAATCACGAAAATGCTCTATGAAAACGAGGCGTTCCTGAAGGAGCGGCACAAGTATTTCGCGAACTTCTCTCTTCAGAAGGCCCTCGACGGGCGATGCATTCCCATCCATCCCGGCGCGGAGAAATTCTACCGCGAGAAGGGGCTTCTGAAGTAGCGACGACGGCTTGGGAGGGATACATGTCGCTGCCGACGCGGGGCGGGGCGGAACTCCTTTTCCGTCTCTCCGGTTTCACCCGCTCCGTCCGTTTCTGTAGGATGTCATGGAGGAATGAACGATGATCGGAACGCCAAACGACGGTTCCGCGCAAACGGTCTCTTCGGAAAAAAAACCGGGGCGGAGGAAGCGCTCCTTCGCCGGGCCCGTGAAGTACGTGGTCACTGCGCTCACGGTGCTTCTCGCCGTCTTCCATCTCTACACGGCGTTCTTCGGGCTCTTTCCTTCGATGCAGCAACGGAGCTTCCACATCGCCTTCGTGCTGGCGCTGATTTTTCTCCTGTATCCGGCGACCTCCCGTTCTCCCATGGAGCGGCCTTCGCCGCTCGACTGGATCTGTGCCGGCCTCGGGGCGTTCTGTTCTCTCTACGTGTTCTTCAACTACGACGCCATCGCCTCCAGGGCGGGCATGTATCTGGACTACGAGATCTATCTGGGGATCGTGTTCACGGCGCTCGTCTTCGAGGCGGCCCGAAGAACCCTGGGTAATGTCATGCCCGTCTTCTGCAGTCTGTTCCTGCTCTTCGCCTATTTCGGAAGGTCTCTGCCGGGACCGCTCCGGCACTTCGGGCTCTCCATCCCCCGCATCGTGGAGGAACTCTACCTCACCACGGACGGACTTTTCGGCCTCGTGGCGGGCGTGTCGGCCACGTACATCTTTCTCTTCATCCTCTTCGGGGCCTTTCTGGACTCCACGAAGACGTCCACGTTCTTCAACGATTTCTCCATGGCTCTCACAGGGCACATGAAGGGCGGTCCCGCACGGATCGCCGTACTGGCCAGCGCACTCATGGGGACCATCAGCGGCAGCACCTCCGCGAACGTGGCCACCACGGGGGCCTTCACCATTCCCCTGATGAAACGGGTGGGTTTTCAACCTCACTACGCAGGAGCGGTCGAGGCCGCGGCCTCGACGGGAGGACAGATCATGCCTCCCGTCATGGGGGCGGCGGCGTTCATCATCGCCGATGCTCTGGGGGTTCCCTACATGAAGGTTCTCCTGGCGGCCATCGTGCCGGCACTGCTCTACTTCTGGGGTATCTGGTGTGCGCTGGGTATCGAGGCGGACAAGCTGGGAATCAAGGGCTTGGACCGCTCCCAGCTCCCGCGGCTGCGGGACGTGCTTTTTCGGGACGGCTACAAGGCGATTCCCCTGGCGGTGATCATCTACTTTCTGCTCCGTGGCTACAATCCTCTTTACGCCGCCTGCTGGGGCATCGGTGCCGCCGTGGTCTTCAGCTACGTGCGAAAGGAGAGCCGTCTCGATCTGAAGGGGTTGGTGGCGACGCTCGAAGCGGGATCGAAAACGGCCCTTTCCGTTGCCATCGCCTGTACCATCGTGGGTGTGGTCATCGGCATGATGGGTGCCACGGGGGTGGCCCTCAAGATCGGCGACGTGGTACTCGCCGTGACGCAGGGACGGTTCTTCCCCACCCTGGTGGTCACCATGATTCTCGCGGTGATCTTCGGCATGGGCATGCCCACAACGGCGAGCTACGTCATGACCAGTGCGGTGGCCGCTCCGGCTCTCATCCTGCTTGGGTCGGAACCTCTGGACGTGCACATGTTCGTGTTCTATTTCGCCGCCCTTTCCTCCATCACGCCCCCGGTCTGCGTCGGAGCCTACACCGCGGCGGGCATTGCCGGATCGGATCCCAACAGAACGGCGTTCACGTCGGTGAAGCTGGCACTCACAGGATTTCTGATTCCCTTCATTTTCATGTACTCCCCGGAGATTTTGCTCACCAATGTCGCCTCTCCGTGGGTCACCGGGCTCGCGGTGTTGAGCGCCTTCGCGGGGGTGTACGTTCTTGCCGTCGCCACCGAGGGATACCTGTTCTCCCCTCTGCTTTTCGTGGAGCGCCTGTGTTGTTTTGCCGCGGCGTTGTTCCTTCTTATGCCCGGATCCGCCACCGACGTGGTTGGTGTGGCGCTTTTCGGAGGAATTTTCATGTTTCAGAAATGGCGTGCGCGAAAAGGGGGCGAAAGCGGACGAGCCTGACCCGGGCAATTCCGCAGGTCTTTTTTCGCAAGGTTTTTCGAGGGCCGTGCCACATTCGGGACGTGCTCCATTCTCTCTGACGGAGGAGATTTCTCATGAAGACATCGACGAAACTCAAGGCGCTCATTCAGCAGCGGAAGGCCCTGGTTGTTCCCGGAGCACACGATGTGATCTCCGCAAAACTCATCGAAAAGACCGGTTTCGAGGCGCTCCAGGTCAGCGGCTTCGGCCTGGCCGCCACGTATCTCGGCCTGCCCGACATGGCTTTCATCACGTTCAGCGAAGTTCAGGCGTTCACGTTCAACATCATCAAGGCCGTGAAGATTCCCGTCATGGCCGATGCCGACACCGGATACGGCAACAGCATCAACGCCATGTTCGTCACCGAGGGCTTCATTCGCATCGGCGCGGCGGGCATGAACATCGAGGACCAGTATTTTCCCAAGCGGTGCGGCCATATGGAGGGAAAGCAGATCATCCCCACGGAGGAGATGGTTCTCAAAATCAAGGCCTGCGCGAAAGTGCGGAACGAACTCGATCCGGATTTCGTCATCAACGCCCGTACCGATGCCATCGCCGTCTCCGGCATCGACGAAGCGATCCGTCGGGGAAATGCCTATGCGGATGCCGGAGCGGACATGATCTTCGTCGAGGCTCCCAGAACCCGGGAGGATATCGTCAAGGCCGTGAAGGAGATCAAGGCTCCCGTGAGCATCAACCTCTTCGACAATGTGGAGGGAGGCAAGACTCCCCTTATTCCCGTGGAGGAGCTGCGCGAGATGGGAGTCGCCCGGGTGAGCATTCCCGTGGGCACGACCTTCGCCGCCTTCCGCGGCGTGGAGCGCTACCTTGAGGCCATCAAGGGCGGAGCGCTCGCGCCGGGACGGACCGATCTCGTCTCCTCCTTCGCGGAGTTCAAGGAGGTTGCGGGATACACTACCTTCCGGACCCTCGAAAAGGAGTTCCTTCCCAAGTTCGTGGACTGAGCGCAGACCGTCGCCCAGAGCGAGGGCGACACGCATTCCCACCGGTGACGCAGACGGCAGGCGGAGAGGAAGTCCCTCTCCGCCTGCCGTTTCGCTGGCGCGCTGTTCCCTCGCTTTCCAGAGCTTCGAAATTCCAGGATCCCCCCCTTGCCGTCACAGGATCCATTTGCGGCGGATGTTCCGAAGGCTCGCCGCGAAGAGCCCGATGCAGAAGGCGCCGAGGATGGTGAAGTCCAGCGAATAGGACATGGTGTTGGTTCCCGAGACGGCACCATGGAGAAGATCCGCACCGTAAGTGAGGGGAAGTGCGTAGGACAGGGGGCGGAGAAAAAGGGGCAACCGCTCCAGGGGAACGAAGAGGCCGCAGAGGAAGAGCATGGGAAAACGGAAAAAGTTGGAAAAAGTCTGGGCCTCGAAGACCTCTCGCACGGCAACGGCGATGAAGAGCCCGAAGAAGGTGGAGACCACGGCGAGAAGGAGTACTGTGGGAGCGAAGATGCCCCACGCGACGGGGGGGAGAGTGATGAAAAAGCCCGCGAGAAGCACGGGGACGAAGGCACCCGCCACGCCGAAGAGGACCGCCCCTGCTGTCTTGGCGAGCATGAGCAGCTCAAGGGAGATGGGCGCCAGAAGGAGCCGGTCGAAGGCGCGCTCTTTCTTTTCGAAGGTCACCGTCACGGCCAGCATGGAGGTGCTGCCGAAGAGAACGGACACGGCCACGACGCCGGGCAGGACGGAGGGGAGATCCTCCATGCCCCTGCCGGAGCGCAGGAAGAACATGCCCGTCCAGGCGAGAGGAAAGAGAATTCCCCAGCTGATGTTGGGCGGTTTCAGGTAATAGGCCCGCATGTCCTTGACGAGGATGTTCCAGAAGGCGATCCACTGCTTCATGACGTTCCCCCCTTCGCTCCCGATTTCTCCTTTTCCCGGTGCAGTGCATCCGCCTCGATGCCCGTGATCTCCACGAAGACATCCTCAAGGGAGGGGCGGAGCCGTACCGCTTCGAGCACCTGGGCGCCGTGTTCTTCCAGAAGGCGCACGAGGGGACCGATGGCAACGGGCTGGTCCGCCTCGACGAGAAGCATGTCCTCGGCGGGACAGGAAAAGGTCAGATCGGGAAAGACTGGTGGAAGGATGTCGACAACCTCTCCGGAAAGACCGCCGCAGCAAACCCGCAGGCGATGCCGCTTTTGGAGAGGCGTGAGGAGGTGCTCCACCGAGTCGATGCGGATGATGCGCCCTTTTACCAGAAAGGCGATGCGGTCGCAGAGGCGCTCCGCCTCCTCGATGTAGTGGGTTGTGAGAAAAAGGGTCGTTCCGTCGCGATGGAGATCCGCCAGAATGCGACGGATCTGCCGGGCGCTGGCTACGTCGATTCCCGTGGTGGGTTCGTCGAGAAAGAGGATTTCCGGTTTGTGGAGAAGCCCCGCAGCGATGGTGAGTTTGCGTTTCATTCCTTTGGAATAGCCTCCGAAGAGGCGATGCCCCGCCTCGGCGAGGCCGAAGATCTCCAGGAGCTCTCCGGCACGGTGTCGGCGCTCCGTCTTGCCCATGCCGTAGAGCGCACCGCAGAAGGCGAGGTTGTCGAATCCGGACAGTTCCGGATAGAGATTGCTCTCGTCGGAGACGACGCCGAGAAGGTGCTGGGCGGCCTTGGGGTTTCGTGTACAGTCGAGTCCGCCCACTCGGATCGTTCCAGCGTCAGGGCGCGCAAGCCCCGTGAGAAGGTTGATGGTGGTCGTCTTTCCCGCTCCGTTGGGGCCGAGGAAGCCGAAAAATTCACCCCGGCGGACCGAGAAGGACACGTCCGCCAGGGCCTGTACGTCTCCGAATCGCTTGCGCAGCCCTGAGGCGACCAGAACGTCCGTCATCACGAAAGGGGCTTTTCGTCCTCGTTGCAGATACAGGGATGGGGCTTTTCGTCGCCGTGACACTCCCGTATCCGTTCGGGCGAACATTCTCCGGGCTTGCCCTTCAGATGCTCAGGTTTTCTGCAGCAGCATTCCTTCTCACACATGGTCATTCTCCTTTCCCGAGGGGGTTGCCCTCATCAAGTGCTTTTTGCGCCGTTGAGACGGCGATGCCGTAATGTCCCTCTTCCGGAGGAGCTGCGCCGAAAAGTTCGAGTGCCGTGCCCCGCCATGCCGCTAGCGTCTCCTCGTTGATGGCGTAATGGACGAAATAGCCGCGCTTGTCCGCCCGGACGAGCGCAGCGGCCCGAAGGATCCGCAGATGTTGGGACACCGCCGCGGGGGTGATGGACAAAGCTCGGGCGAGGGCGTTGACGCAGAGCGGACGCTGTCTGAGAAGGGCGATCATCCGCACCCTTGTCTCCACGGAAAGCACTTTGAAAAGAGCGGCCAATTCCTCCGGAGTCGTCATGGTGCCTCCTTTTTATTTAAGTATCAACGCAGATACTTTAAATCTCCTCTCTTCATCTGTCAAGGAGGGTGATGAGGTTCGCATTCGCGCTCTTCCCAATTGAAGGACGCACAGAAGCCTTTTTTTACGAACGAACCGAGAGAGTCAAGCAAAAAGGCCCCGAGGCCGGAAAGCCCGGACTCGGAGCCTGCGTTCATCTCCATGTGGACACGTAAAATTTCTTGAGCGCTTCGGAAGACCAAGGATAGATCGATAACACACAAGATCTCTCGCACAAGTGCGAGGAACGGATCAAAGGGACTTGATCGTCCCCCCTCATTTTTTGCATGTCATGCCTTCCGAGAGAAGAAGGAAGAAGGTGCGTCTCATCGTTGCCGGACGAACAACATACGGCTGCGGTCTGGCTCGGCTCGAATTCCGGCGTTCATCGCTTCAGCAGCCGCGACACGGCGTCCCGGATCTCCTGAACTTCCTTTCCAGATTCCACCGCCAACTCCTTGAGCGGACGGTCGAGGGAGGATTCTTGCGGCCAGTGTGCCTCGGCGAGGATGGCTGCGGGGTCGAGTCCGAAGGTGGACCCTACGTCGAGAAGGGTCATGGAACCCCGGATGCTGTCAGGGCTTGACGGAGGAGTGGAGGTACTTCCGGGTTGTCCCGTAGTTTGTCCCTGCGAGGTTTCCCTGGACTCCAGGGAGGTGAAATAGGCGACGAGAGCATTCTTGACGGCCTCGTCGTTCACGCCGTCGAGTTTTTTCATGGACACGTCCCTGGGAGTGTCGTCGGGAAGTTCCGCTAGGGCGAGAACCTGTTCCACCGGCAGTCCGACGGTTTTTGCCGCCTGCTCGAAGGTCATCCAGCCGAAGACGCCCTCCACGGAACGGACCCCCGTGAGCGTACCCTCCGGCGGCGCGTAGAAGGTCGCCCAGTGTCCCGTCACTTTTGCGGTGCCGTAGGCACCAAAGAAAAAGAAAAGCCCCACGAGTCCCACCGTCAGGGTGGAAAAACGGCAGGGCGGTTTTTCCGGCTTTCCGGGAGCGGCGAATTCCAGCGTGCGCGGAACAGGACAGGCGGCGATGCAGCGCCCGCAGGCAATGCATTCGCTGCTCACAGTTCGGACCGTTGTCATCGGATCGAGACGCACCGGGCAGGTCCACGTGCAGGCGGCGCAGGAGATGCATGTCGTCTCGTTCCGCTGGATCTTGGCGAGTCCGAGTTTCTGGAGCGGAGCCAGGAGTGCGCCGAGGGGACAGAGGTAGCGGCACCAGAAACGCTCGATCCAAAGAGAGGCGAGGAGCACGGCTCCGAAGAGGACTCCGTAGGCCCAGGGGCGCTCGAGAACACCCGCCCACCCTTCCGTGGCATGCATGGCCGCCACCCAGGGATCGACATCGCGCCAGGCGAGCGATCCTGTGCGCCAGGCAAGTCCCACCACGACCGCGAGAACAAGGTATTTCAGCGCACGCAGTGAACGATCCACTGCCTCGGGAAGTTCCCTGCGCCGGATGCCCAGCCTTCTTCCCAGGGTCGCGCTCCACTCTCCCAGGGTGCCGAGGGGGCAGATCCAGCCGCAGAAGACACGCCCCACGAGAAGTCCTCCCAGCACGATTCCAGCGAGGAGGACCAAGGTGCTCGGGGCAGTGCGGCGGAGCCAGTCTCCGGAGGTAAAAACGCTGTACAGGCTCTCGACGAAGCCGAGGGGGCAATAGGCATCCACACTCCCCACTCCCTTGGGGCCACCCCCTAGAACCTGATGACGCCATCCAATCCACATGAGAAAGGCGAAAAAGCTCCCCTGTACGGCGTAGCGAAGCCATTGGGTCCGTTTCTCCGTCATTGTCGTTTTCCTCCTCTCAATGTTTCTTCTTATCAGCACTATGCTATTTCGGAGGTAATACATGCCTTTGTTTTTAAGCATACTCCTCTGGGGAACGCGAGAACAGGGGGAAACACTCTAATTCCGTGTTACAATAAATGATATTCCATATCATTTGACGTGCGGCGAGGTGACGCTCCATGGCGATCTATCTGAACAATGCGGCCACCACCTGGCCCAAGCCACCCGAAGTGGCCGAGGCCGTGACGGCTTTTCTCGTCGAAGGGGGGGCGAATTTGGCGAGGGGAAGTGCCTCCAAGCGCGATCTGGGCACACTGGATCTGGTGACTACCTGCCGCGAGGAGCTGGCTTCCTTTTTCGGCGGCTACGAAAAGGGCGATCCGCGGTACGTGACCTTCACGGGAAACGTGACGGAAGCCCTGAATCTGGTTCTCAAGGGGTTCTGCAAGCCTGGCATGACGGTGCTCACCACTTCCATGGAGCACAACGCGGTGATCCGCCCTCTGCGACGGCTTCAGGAGGAGCGCGGCCTGGAGGTGAACGTCCTTCCCTGCGACGACGAGGGATTTCTTCGCCTCGAAGAGCTGGAGTACCGCCTCGGCGAGGGGGCGGACCTGATGGTGCTGAGTCACGCGAGCAACGTCTGCGGCGCCGTGCAGGACCTGGAGGAGGTGGCATCCCTCTGTTTCCGGAACGGAGTGCCTTTGGTGCTCGATGCGGCCCAGACGGGGGGCGAAACTCCCCTTTCGGCGTCGTCGCTGAACCTGGCGGCTCTCTGTTTTACCGGACACAAGAGTCTGTTGGGACCTCCGGGCGTCGGGGGTGTGGTCTGGCGACCGGACTTCGCCCGGGAAGTCCTTCCCCTGCTGGACGGAGGAACGGGGAGCTTCTCCGCGGAGGAGCGGCAGCCCCTTGTGCTTCCGGACAAGTTCGAGGCGGGAACGCCGAACCTGCTGGGGGTGGCGGGGCTTCTCGCGGCGCTGCGGGAGGTACGGGGCGATGCCATGGCGGCCCGGAGGGCCCGGAAGAAAGACCTCGGAGAGATGCTGCGGCAGGAGCTGACGCGGATTCCCGGATGTCGCATCGCCGGAGGCGGGAACGACCCGGAGCGGCGGTTGTCCGTGGTGGCCCTCAACGTGGACGGATGGGACAACGGCACCCTCGCCTTCGAGCTCGCGGAGCGGTGGGGCATCGAAACCCGTCCCGGTCTCCACTGCGCTCCCCTGGCGCATCGGACGCTGGGGACCTTTCCGGGAGGGGCATTGCGCCTCTCCCCGGGGGTCTTTACCGAGGAGAGGGAGCTGCGGGTCTGCCTTGAGGGGCTGGCGACTCTTGCGAAGGAGCGACGCTGACGGAGTGGAACTGCAAAGGAGGTTTTCTCCGGAAAGCGGATTCCGATCCTGGAAAAAAGAGGAAGCGCAGTGCACACATCCCGTCCGGGGAGATCTTTCCGGACGGGATGTGTCTTTTCAGCAGTTTTCCAGGACGTAGCGCTCCAGAGCGAGGGCGACGCCGTCCTCGTCATTGGATGTCGTCACCGCGTCGGCGGCATCTTTGAGGGATTGTCTGGCGTTTTCCATGGCCACGCGGAACCCCGCAGCCTCGAAGAGCTGCAGGTCGTTCTCCGAATCGCCGATGGCGAGGATCTCCTCCCGGGAGACGCCGAGGCGTTTGGCGAGGAGTGCCAGGGATTTTCCTTTGTTCACCTCCGGAGAGGCCATGTCCAGAAAGAGCGGATTGGAAATGGCCGCGAAAAGGCGATCCCCGAAATGGGCCTTCACGCTGTCCCGCATGAGAAGGATCTGCTCCTCGTCGTCGGCGATGGCCAGGAGCTTTGTGGGTGCATCCTGGGGAACATAGAGTTCGAAGCCGAGGGGAACGGGGTCGGTGAAGGCGAGGTTGCCGTAATACCGGGATTTGTCGTTCTCCGTGTCCACGTAGAGCACGTCCCGGATGTAGCTTTGGATGTACCAGTGCCGCTCCCGGAAAAAGCGAAGAACTTCCTTGGCGAGCGCGAGATCCATGGGATGATGGAAGATGGTTTCTCCAGTTCGGGCTGTGCGGATCAGTGCGCCGTTGTAGGTGATGAGCGGCGCGTCGAGCCCGAGAGTCTCCGCCACGGGCGAGGTGGAACGGAACATGCGCCCCGTGGCGATGGTGAGCGTGACTCCCGCCTCGCCGCAGGCCCGGGCGGCGGCGAGGGTACGGGAGGAGACGGTATTGTCCGACCGGAGGAGCGTGCCGTCCAGATCGATGGCGACAAGTTTGTACTTTTGGGATGTGCATGCGTGGGTCATGAAAGTCCTCCTTGGATTGCGTCGACGCCCTTTCCGGATGTACACACACCGCCGCTCCGGTGAAACCTCACCGGAGCGGCGGTGGACGAGAGAAGGGGTTCTCGTCGAACGCGGACCGAAATGATTACATCAAGTGTACTCTTTTTTCGTTCATAACTCCAGTACCGCCCCGCGGGCACCGCTGGTGACGAAATGACGGTAGCGGTTGAGGAAGGGGCTGTCCACGGGCTGCAGCTTTGGTGTCCAGGATGCCCTGCGGACGGCGAGTGCTTCTTCGGAGACGAGCAGTTCGAGCGTTCTCGCCGGAATGTCGATCCGGATGCGGTCTCCGTCCTTCACGAGGGCGATGGGACCGCCCGCCGCCGCTTCGGGGGAGATGTGCCCGGTGCAGGAACCCCGGGTGGCGCCGGAAAAGCGTCCGTCGGTGAGAAGGGCCACGCTCTTGTCGAGTCCCATGCCCGCCAGGGCGGAGGTGGGGGTGAGCATCTCCCGCATGCCCGGCCCTCCCTTGGGGCCTTCGCAGCGGATGACCACCACGTCGCCGGAGCGGATCTCCCCTTTCAGAATCGCCTGCGTGACCTCGTCCTCGGAGTCGAAGACCCGGGCGGGGCCCTCGTGGCGGAGCATTTCCGGGGCCACGGCGGACTGCTTCACCACCGCGCCGTCGGGGGCGAGGTTCCCCTTGAGGATGGCGATGCCCCCCTCGGCGTGATAGGGGTCGCTCAGGGGGCGGATCACCGTGGGATCCAGCACCCGTGCGTTCACCACGTTTTCGCCGCAGGTGCGCCCCGTGACGGTGAGGCATTCGCCGGAGATCTTTCCCGCCGCGAGGAGCTGTGCCATGACCGCCTGGACTCCTCCCGCGGCGGCGAGGTCCTGAATGTGATGGGATCCGCCGGGGCTCATGCTGCAGATGTGGGGGACGATGCGGCCGATCTCGTCGAAGCGTTCGAGAGGAAGGGTCACATCCGCAGCCCAGGCGATGGCGGGAAGGTGCAGCGCCGTGTTCGTGGAGCCTCCGAGGGCCATATCCACGGCGACGGCATTGTCGAAGGCGTCTTTTGTCAGAATGTCCCTGGGGCGGATGTTCCGCTCCACCAGCGTCATGACGGCGAGCCCCGCATCCTTGGCGAGGCGCTCCCGGGCGGCGGTGACGGCGGGAATGGTGCCGTTGCCGGGAAGGGCGAGCCCCAGTGCCTCCATCATGCAGTTCATGGTGTTGGCGGTGAACATGCCCGCGCAGGAGCCGCATCCGGGGCAGGCGCAGTTCTCGATCTCTTCCAGCTCTTCGGCGGTCATGCGTCCCGCCGCGTGCTTTCCCACGGCCTCGAAGACGTTGGAGAGGTCGATGTCGCGCCCGCCGTGGCGTCCCGCCATCATGGGGCCGCCGCTCACGATGAGGGAGGGAATGTTGAGTTTCGCTGCCGCCATGGCCATGCCGGGAATGATCTTGTCGCAGTTCGTGACCATCACGAGGGCGTCCAGAGCGTGTCCCTGCACCATCACCTCGATGGAGTCCATGATGAGTTCCCGGCTCGCCAGGGAGAATTTCATTCCGATGTGGTTCATGGCGATGCCGTCGCAGACGCCGATCACGGGGAATTCGAGAGGAAGCCCGCCTGCGGCGTAGACACCGGCCTTGACGGCCTCGACGAGACGTTCCAGGTGAACGTGGCCGGGAATGATGGAGTTGTAGGCGTTCACCACCCCGATCCAGGGACGGCGGATTTCCCAGTCCGTGTAGCCCGCCGCCTTCATGAGCGAGCGGTGCGGTGTCCGATGGGGCCCTTGTTTTGCGAGATCACTGCGCATGTCCGTTTCCCCCTTTGCAATGTGTAGAACGAGATTCCCCCAAGCCCCTGCCGCCCGTGCAGCCCCTGCCTTTTCCGCGAAAGAATGAGCGGTTGCCTCCTCCGGACTGCGCGGTCAGAGAAGCAGCCGGGGAAGAAGGAGCGTGATTCCCGGCAGGTAGGTGACGAGAAAGAGCACCGCCACGAGGATGAGCACCATGGGCACGATGGCCCGGCTGATCTGCTCCAGAGTGAGTCCCGTGATGGCGCTGGCCACGTAGATGTTGATCGCCACGGGAGGTGTGGCCATGCCGATGGCCAGGCCGATGACGAGGATGAGCCCGAAGTGGATGGGGTCCACGCCGATCTTCTGAATGGTGGGCAGAAAGAGGGGCGTGAGGATGATGAGCGCCGACGCGGTCTCCATGAACATCCCCGCCAGGAGGATGATGATGTTCACCATGAGAAGGATCAGCAGAGGGCGGTTGCCCGCTAGGTTCATGAGTGTTCCCGCCACGGCCTCGGGGATTTGGTAGAAGGCCAGTCCCCAGCCGAAGAGCTTCGCCGTGGCGATGATGAACATGATCAGGGACGAGGTGATCCCCGCGCCCACGACGATGCGGTAGAACTGTTTCCACGTGAGGCTCCGGTAGATGAGGAAGGCCACGAGAAGCGTGTAGTCCACGGCGATGGCCGCCGCCTCGGAGGGGGTGAAGATCCCCGAGAAGATACCCCCGAGGATGATCACCGGAGTCAGCAGTCCCCACAGGGCGTTGCGGAAACGGCGCCACTTCTCCGCTCCCGGCACGGGGTCGCCCAGGGGATAGTCGTGCCGGTGGGCGATCCAGATGGCGTAGGCGATGAGCCCCGTTCCCATGAGCGCCCCGGGAAGGAAACCGCCGAGAAAGAGCTTCGCCACGGATTCTCCGGCGATGACCGCGTAGAGCACCATGGGAACGCTGGGAGGGATGACCACGCCGGTGGTGCCTGCGCTGGCGATGAGCGCCGAGGAGAAGCAGAGGTCGTAACCCTTGCGCTTGAGCGAAGGGAGCAGAGCCGAGCCAACCGCCGCCGTGGTGGCCGCGCCGGAGCCGGAGATGGCGGCGATGAACATGGAGGCGATGGTGGAGACGATGGAGAGCCCTCCCTTGATGCGTCCCAGGCCGCTTTCCGCAAAGGCCACGATGCGCTCCGAAATGCCGCCGCCGGCGAGGATGTCTCCGGCGAGGACGAAGAAGGGCACCGCCACGAGGGCGAAGGAGTTGTTTCCCTCGAAGAGGGTCTGGGGCACCATTTCCAGGGGAAAGCCGCTCGCCACGAAGGAGGCCAGCGCGGCGAGGCCGATGGAGAGTCCGATGGGAACGCCCAGGAGCATGAGCAGAAGGAAACTGCCGCCGAGAAGAAGTCCCATGGTCATTCCTCCTGGGGGAGGCGTTTCGCCTTCCACAATGTCAGAAGTCCCGAGAGAAGATGAAGGATGATGATGCTGCCGAAAAGGGGGTACATGAGATAGACCCAGCTCATGGAGATGCCCAGGGCCGGCGTGGTCTGGGAGCCCTCGGAGCGGACCAGCGCGGCGCCGTACCAGGCCACCACGGCGAAGAAGGTCACGCCCAGAATGTGCACGAGCAGGGCGAGGAGTTTCTGGAGCCCCTGGGGAAGGCGCTGCACCAGGAAGTTCACGGCCATGTGACTTCCCCTTTTGAAGGCGCAGGCAGCTCCGACGAGGGATGCCAGAACGAGGAGAAAGCAGGTGAGTTCCTCCGACCAGGCGAGGGCGGTGAAGAAGAAACGGCAGACCACCTGAAGCGTGGTGACGGCGATCATGAGGAGCATGAGGAAGAAGAGGAAACACTCGCTCGCGTCGTTGATGCGGTCGCTGAGAAGAAGGAGGAGGGGGCGAGGCCCCTCCTCCCGGTTCGTCGCTGCGGTCATGACGCCCCTACTTGGTGTCCAGGATCTTCCGGATCAGTTCTTCGCCGAACTGGGGCCCGTACTGCGCGTACACGGATTCCACGGCCATACGGAAGGCCTCCGTGTCGGGGGTGGTGACTTCCATGCCGTTTTGCTTCACCAGCTCCAGCCATTCCGCCTCGCTCTTGTTGTTCGACGCACGCTCGAACTCCGCGGCTTTCTGAGCGGCGCTCTTCACGAGTTCCTTCTGGGCGTCGGAGAGCTTGTTCCAGGTCTTCAGGCTCATGATGAAGGGTGCGGGGGCATAGGCGTGGCGCGTGAGCGCCAGGTGTTTCTGGGTCTCGTAGAGCTTGAAGGCCACGATGACGTTCAGAGGATTCTCCTGTCCGTCCACGGTTCCCTGCTGAAGTGCCGTAAGGGCCTCCGTCCAGGCCATGGGGACCGCGTTGGCGCCGAGGGCCTTGAAGGAATCCACGTAGACGGGGTTCTGCATGACCCGGATCTTGAGATCCTTCACGTCCGCGGGAGCGTTGACGGGCCTCTTGCTGTTCGTCAGGTTCCGGAAGCCCCGTTCCGCGAAGGCGAGTCCCTTCCATCCCTGGGGTTCCAGAGCGGCGAGGAGTTCCTGACCGATGGGGCCGTCCAGGACCTTGTAGGCATGCTCGGGATCCCGGAACAGGAAGGGCAGGTCGATGGCGCCGAAGGTGGGCACGAAGTTGATGATGGGACCGTTGGTGATGATGCCCATGTCCACCACGCCCATCTTCATGCGCTCCAGCAGGGTCCGCTCGTCGCCGAGCGTGGCGTTGGGGAAGAGCGTCACGGAGAGTTCTCCGCCGGAGCCCTTCTCCACAAGTTCCTTGAACTTCTCCGCCGCCAGGTGGAACGCGTCCTTCTCGTTCACCACGTGGGCGAGCTTGATCTCCGTCGCCGCGAGGGCGTTCCCCGCGAGGGCGAGCAGGAGACACGCGACGGTGCACAACAGCAGAAGACGTTTCATATCCCTACACCTCCTGAAAGATGAATGACCCCCGACCGCAAGAGAGGAGGAAGGCGCACTTCTTCGAAAGCCGCCTTCCCCCGCGAGCGGTGCATTTTCTATACCTCATCATCGTAGTGCCGTCAATGGAGAGTTCCGTTGATTTTTCTCCCGGGACATCCCCGGGAAAGAATGCGACGGTCCGGCGGAAAAGCCGCGCATCGAAAGGATTCCGTTCGGTGTCGCTCCCTAGGCGATGGTGTGGAGAAATTCGTCCAGAGCCGCTCCGGCGGGGACCATGGGAAGGACCAGGTCCTTCTGGGGAATGCGGAAATCCGCCACGGCAGGTCCCTCGGTGTCGAAGAGCCACGAGGCGGTCTCGGCCAGATCCGCATTCGAGTCCACCCGCCGGGCGGGGATGTCGAAGGCGCCGGCCAGTTTTTCCACGTCGTACCCCTCGGTGCGGGTGAAACTGTACCGCTCGTTCCAGAAAAGCTGCTGCCACTGTCGGACCATCCCCAGGGAGGAATTGTTGAACAGGGCGATCTTCACGGGCAGTCCGTAGCGGGCGATGGTGTCCAGTTCCTGGCAGTTCATAAGGAAGCTGCCGTCTCCGGCGATGCACACCACCGGCGCGGGTCCCCGGGGTGTGCTCCGGGCGAGGGAGATGCCCACCGCAGCGGGAAGGCCGAAGCCCATGGTGCCGAGACCGCCCGAGGTGATGAAATTTCTGGGGATCTCGGTCGTCCAGTGTTGGGCGGCCCACATCTGATGCTGTCCTACCTCGGTGACCACCGGCATGTCCTTTCCAGCCCGCTCCCGAAGGGCCGCGAGAATGTCCCAGGGGGCGAGTTCCTCCCGGGGGAACGTGGACTGCAGTGGGTAGGCCCGGCGCCACTCCGCGATGGCGGCGTGCCACGCCTCCCGCCCCGCCTTCGTCCGTTCCCGGCATTTTCCCTTCGTTCCTTCCAGAAGCAGGTCGAGCACTTTTTTCGCGTCTCCCACCAGGCGGTACGTGGCGGGAATGTTCTTGTCGATCTCCGCGGGATCCCGGTCGATGTGGAGAATCCGCGCCTTCGGGGCGTAGCGGTCCTTGCGTCCCGTGCTGCGTTCGCAGAACCGGGTTCCGACGCCGATCACAAGATCCGCGCCCGAGACGGCCAGGTTCGCCCAGGGCATGCCGTGCATTCCCACGAGCCCCAGGGAAAGGGGATGTGTCTCGGGGAACGCTCCTTTGCCCATGAGGGAGTTGACCACGGGAATACCCTGCTCCTCCGCCAGACGAAGGAGAGAGTCCCAGGCACCGCCGAGGATGACGCCGCCTCCCGCGATGAGAACGGGTCGGGACGCGGAGAGCAGTGCGTCCAGGGCGAGGTCGAGATCGGCGAGATTCTCTTTACCCTTGGGGTCGTAGCCGGGGAAAGAGACCTCCGGCGGATAGGCGAAGGTACCGGAGGCGCGCTGCACGTCCGCGGGGATGTCCACGAGGACCGGTCCGGGGCGCCCCGACCCCGCGATGTGAAAGGCCCCCCGAATGGCCCGCTGGAGGTCCTCCGTATTCTTCACGAAGAAGCTGTGCTTCACCATGGGAAGCGTGGCGCCGAAGATGTCCGCCTCCTGAAAGGCATCGGTGCCGATGAGGCTCGTCAGGACCTGCCCGGTGAGCACCACGAGAGGAACGGAGTCCATGGCGGCGTTGGCGATGCCCGTGACGAGATTCGTCGCGCCGGGGCCAGAGGTGGCGATGCAGACTCCGGTTTTTCCCGAGGCGCGGGCGTATCCGTCGGCGGCGTGGCAGGCGGCCTGTTCGTGTCGTACGAGGACGTGTTTGAACTGTGCGTCGTAGAGCGCGTCGTAGAGTGTCACCACGGTGCCTCCGGGAATGCCGAAGGCCACCTCCACTCCTTCCGCCTCAAGAGCCTTCACCACCATTCGGGCTCCGGTCATCGTCATGATCGTCTCTCCTCTCTTTTTCTCTGGAGCGTTTTTCGGAGCTTTTCGCGGATCGTCTCCGTTCCGGCTACACTGCCGCCGCCACGGCGTCCCCGACGGCACTGCAAGTGGCGCCGCCGCCGAACTCCGCGGGAAGCGTGGCCTTGTCGGCCTTGCCGAGGACGTTTTCCACGGCGCTCTCGATCTTCGCCGCCGCTTCGGTCTCGCCGAGGGAGAAGAGCATGAGTCCCGCGGAGAGAATCGCCGCGAGCGGATTGGCCCTTCCCGTTCCGGCGATGTCCGGCGCGGAGCCGTGGACGGGCTCGAACATGCCGAGCCCCTTGCCGATGTTCGCCCCCGCAGCGACGCCCAGTCCTCCCGCGATGCCCGCCAGGAGGTCGCTCACGATGTCGCCGAACATGTTGGGACAGAGAATGGTGTTGTACTTCCAGGGATTCCGAACCAGGTGGTAGCAGAGGGCGTCCACGTTGGCTACCTGGAAGTCCAGCCCCTGCCCGCGCACTTCGTCTCCGGCGATGGTCTCCCAGAAGCCGTAGATTTGGGGTAGGGCGTTGGATTTGGACGCCAGAAGAACGCTCTTTTCACCCCGGCGCCGTGCGGTGTCGCAGGCGTAGGCGGCGATGCGGCGCACGCCCTCTTCGGTGGCGAGACCGAGCTGCACCGCCGCGTTCGTCTCGGGAGAAAAGGAAAGGGTCGTGGTGCCTTTGACGGAGTAGAGGTCCCGGGAGATCTCGACGGGAAAGGAGAGATCGCTCCCCCGTCCCTCGCCGCCGATGCCCATGTAGAAATCCTCCGTGTTTTCCCGGACCACCACGGTGTCGATGCGCTTCCCCTCGGGAATGGCCACGGGAAGGGGTGTGTTGGGAAAGCTGCGGGCGGGGCGCAGATTCACGAACATGTCGTAGTGGAAGCGAAGTCGCAGCAGAATGCCCCGTTCGAGAAGGCCCGGTTTGACTCTGGGGTCGCCGATGGCGCCGAGGAGCACGGCCTGGCACTGCTCGAGTTCGCCGAGAACGGAGTCGGGAAAGATTTCCCCGGTGCGCAGATAGTGGTCCGCCCCGAAGGGATAGGGGTGCCACTCCACACCGAAGCCGCAGGCCTCTCCCGCGGCGTTCACCACTTTTTGCGCCTCGGCGGTGACTTCCTTGCCGATGCCGTCGCCGGGGATGACGGCGATTCTGTAGGATTTCGAGATCGACTTCATGGATGCGTTTTCGCTCCTCTCGGGATATGGGGCGGTCAGGCGGAGACGGCCTGTTCCTGCGCGGCGAGGCGCTTTTTCACATAGGGCGCGAGTCCTCCCGTGGCGATGAGTTCCTGGAGAAAGGGAGGAAAGGGCGCGACGGCGTAGGTTTCGTTTCGGGTGAGGTTGGTGATGATCCCGGCAACTCCGTCCACGGAGAGACGGTCTCCAGGCTGAATCTTCGCGCTCGCCTCGGGAGAGATGAAGATGGGGAGCCCCACGTTGATGGCGTTGCGGAAGAAGATTCTCGCGAAGGAGGCGGCGATGATGCACGACACCTTCGCTCCCTTCACCGCCAGGGGCGCGTGCTCGCGGCTGGAGCCGCAGCCGAAGTTCTCGCCCCCGACGATGAAGTCTCCCTCGGAGATCTTGGAGACGAACGCGGGGTCCGCGTCCTCCATGCAATGCTTACCCAGCTCCGCCGCATCGCTGGTGACGAGATAGCGGGCGGGAATGATCACGTCCGTGTCGATGTCGTCCCCGAACTTCCAGGCGTTTCCCTCCAGGCGGGTTCCCCGGGGAGATGCCTGGTTGTTCCGGTTCTCGGTCTCTGCCATGAAGAAGGTCTCCTCTCAGGCCTGGTCGTCCTGCCAGGGGTCTCGGTACGGTTCTCCGAAGGGACCGCAGAAAAGCCCTCCCAGATAGTCGGTCTTCTCCGGCGCGCTCCGTGCGTCCTGTTTCTCCCGGGTGAAGAGCGGAGAACCGTTCTCGAAGGAGAAGGCGAAATGGGAATAAGTCTGGGGAAACTCCATGCGTTCCTTTCTTTCCGATTCCTTGCGTGTCATCTTCTCCACCTCATTTCGTCCGGTTGTGTCGATACTGCTGAAAAGGAAAGCCCTTCCGGCTCAAAGGGTCTTCCAGAAATCCCCGGAGACGAGTTCCCGGGGGTCGGTGATGTGCCCCGTCACGGCGGTGGCCGCCGCCACGAGGGGACCCGCCAGATAGACTTCGCTCTGGGGATGCCCCATACGTCCCACGAAGTTTCTGTTGCTCGTTGCGAGACAGCGTTCTCCCGCGGCGAGAATGCCCATGTGCCCGCCCAGACAGGGACCGCAGGTAGGGGTACTCACGGCGGCACCCGCCGCGATGAAGATGTCCAGATAGCCCCGCTTCATGCATTCCGCGAAGACTTCGTAGGAGGCGGGAATGACGATGCACCGTACCGAGTCGGCGACGCGCCGTCCCTTGAGCAGTTTCGCCGCGAGCTCCATGTCCCGGAGCCTTCCGTTGGTGCAGGAGCCGAGAAAGACCTGGTCCACCTTGGTTCCGGAGAGTTCCGCCGCACGCCGCATGTTGCCCGGAGAGCTGGGGGCCGCCACGAGCGGTTCCAGCGCCGCCGCGTCGATCTCGATGCGCTGGGCGTAGGACGCGCCCTCGTCGGGGTAGATCGCCTCGAAGGGGCGCCTGCCCCGGGCTTTCGCGTAGGCGAGGACCGTCTCGTCGGGAACGAAGATCCCCGCTTTGGCGCCGCCTTCCACGGCCATGTTGGCCACGGTGAAGCGGTCGTCCAGGGGAAGATCCTTCACGGCGCCGCCGCCGAACTCCAGGGCGGCGTAGCGTGCTCCCTGAACGCCTATGCGTCCCAGAAGAGCGAGAATGAAATCCTTGCCGGTGATCCAGGGCGCACGCGTTCCCTCGAAATCCACCCGGATGGTGGGGGGGACGAGGAACCAGGTTTCTCCCAGTGCCCAGGTGGCGGCCAGGTCGGTGGAGCCCATGCCCGTGGCGAAGGCCCCGAGGGTGCCGCCGCTGCAGGTATGGCTGTCCGCGCCCACAACGATGTCGCCGGGAAGAATGAGCCCCTGCTCGGGAAGGAAGGCATGTTCCACGCCCACCCGTCCCACTTCCCAGTAGAGCATGCCCGTCTCGCGGGCGAAGTCCCGGGCCTCCTTGGCCTGCTGGGCCGCCGCGATGTCCTTGTTGGGCGTGAAGTGATCGGGCAGAATGGCGCACCGGGCCGGATCGAAGACCTTGCGGGCGCCCATCTCCCGGAATGCGCGCATTGCGGGAGGAGCGGTGATGTCGTTGGCGAAGGCGAAGTCCACCCGGACGGAACAGATGTCCCCCTCCTTGGCGGAATCCGCCGTGTGCGCCGCCAGAATCGCGCTAGGCAGCGTTCGAGGCATGCAGTGTCACTCCCTTTGCGGCGGCGAGTTGATAGAGGCGGTTCACGGCGTTCACGTAGGCCTTGATGCTCGCCTCGATGACGTCCGTGCTGGCGCCGCGTCCTCTCGCCACGAGATTGTCCGTTTTGAGGACGATGTCCGCTTCTCCCACCGCGTCGGATTTTTCGCTCACGGCGGTGATCTTGTAGCTCACGAGTTCGGGCTTGAAGCCCACGATGCGCATCATCGCCGCATAAGAGGCGTTCACGGGGCCGTTCCCCGTCGCGGCGTCGCTCCGTTCCTCCGTGCCGTCGTGGAGGGCCACCGAAGCGGTGGCTCTTCCCTTTCCGGCGAGGTTGACGTTGAAATCCTTGAGGACGAAACGCCGGCTCGGCACGACGGCGAGGATGTCGTCCACCACGAGGGCCTCCAGATCTCCGTCGGTGACCATCTCCTTCTTGTCGGAAAGTTCCTTGAAGAGGAAAAAGGCCTCACCCACCTGGGTTTCCGTGAGGTTGTACCCCAGATCCTCCAGACGCTTCCGGAAGGCGTGCTTCCCCGAGTGTTTTCCCAGCACGAGCTGGCTTCCCGGGGCTCCCACGTCCTCGGGAGTCATGATCTCGTAGGTGGCCTTGTTGCAGAGCACGCCGTGCTGGTGGATTCCCGCCTCGTGGGCGAAGGCGTTACCGCCGACGATGGCCTTGTTCGGCGGGACCTGCACGCCCGTGAAGCGCGACACGAGACGGCTCGCGCCATAGAGGCGCTTGGTGTCCAGCCGGGTCTCCACGCCGAAACGGTCCTTCCGCGTCCGCAGGGCCATGACGATCTCCTCCAGGGAGGCGTTTCCCGCCCGCTCGCCGATGCCGTTCACGGTGCACTCCACCTGCCTGGCTCCGGAGGCCACGGCCTCAAGGGAGTTCGCCACCGCGAGCCCAAGGTCGTTGTGGCAGTGCACGGACCAGATCACGTCGGGTCCCGCGTTCACCCGGGTGATGATCTCCCGGACGAAGGCGCCGAATTCCTTGGAGACCGCGTAGCCCACCGTGTCGGGAATGTTGATGGTGGTCGCCCCTTCGGTGATGGCGGTTCTGAAGACCTCCACGAGGAAGTCGATGTCCGAGCGGCTCGCGTCCTCCGCGGAGAATTCCACGTCCGGAATGAGGGACCGGGCGACGGCGACGGCGCGCTTGACCTCTTCGAGGACCTTTTCACGGGTCATCTTCAGCTTGTACTGGAGATGGATGTCGCTGGTGGCGATGAACGTGTGGATCCGGGGACGTGCAGCGGGACGAACCGCTTCCGCGCAGGCCTGGAGATCCTCCGTTCTGGTTCTGGCGAGTCCGGCGATGACGGGGCCGGAAACCTGCTCGGCGATGCTCCGGACGGCCTCGAAATCTCCCGGCGACGCGGCGGGAAATCCTGCCTCGATGACGTTCACCTGGAGGCGGGCGAGCTGGTGGGCGATCTGGAGTTTTTCCGCGCAGTTCAGGTTGATTCCCGCGGACTGTTCGCCGTCCCGCAGCGTGGTGTCGAAAATGCGTACGAAATCCTCGCTCATCTTCTCTCAGACTCCTTCCCTGCCAAGGCCCTTCTCCGCTCCGGCGCCTCCCGAAAGCGGAGAAGGAGCACTGTTCCTCAATCCTCCGGAGCCGATTTGGCCTCCATCCAGGGCATCATCTTGCGGAGTTCCGCGCCGACCTTCTCAATGGAATGATTCTTCTCCCGCTCCATCCACTTCTTCATCACCGGACGGCCGGACTGGTTTTCGAGGATCCAGTCCCTGGCGAATTCGCCGCTTTGCACCCGGCGGAGG
Source organism: Synergistaceae bacterium UBA5560 (assembly GCA_002425685.1). Lineage (GTDB taxonomy): Bacteria > Synergistota > Synergistia > Synergistales > Aminiphilaceae > Aminiphilus. The sequence goes on from DIMS01000056.1 coordinate 43,287, forward strand.
AGTTCCTTCATGTTCTCCCGTACGTGCGCGTCCACCACCTTGGGGCCGGCGACGCAATCGCCGTACTTGGCGGTGTCGCTCACGGAATAGCGCATCCATCCCAGGCCGCCCTCGAACATCATGTCCACGATGAGCTTCAGCTCGTTGAGGCACTCGAAATAGGCGATCTCGGGTTGGTATCCCGCGTCGACGAGCGTATCGAATCCGGCCTTAACCAACTCCGTCACGCCGCCGCAGAGAACGGCCTGTTCGCCGAAGAGGTCCGTCTCAGTCTCCTCCGCGAAGGTGGTCTCGATGATGCCCGCCCGGCCGCAGCCGATGCCGGAACCGTAGGCGAGGGCCACATCCTTCGCCTTGCCGGAGGCATCCTGGTAGATGGCCAGGAGGCCGGGAACACCCTTCTTCTCCACGTACATGCGGCGGACCAGATGGCCCGGCCCCTTGGGGGCGATCATGAAGACGTCCGTGTCCTTCGGGGGCTCCACCTGGTTGAAATGAATGGTGAACCCATGGGCAAAGGCGAGAGTGGCACCCTTCTTCAGGTTGGGACGCACGTCCTCCCGATAGACCTTCGCCTGGACGTGGTCGGGCATGAGGAACATGATGATGTCTCCCTTGGCGACGGCCTTTGCCACGGAGAGCACCTCGAAGCCGTCCTTTTCGGCGGTTTTTTTCGAACGGCTGCCCTCGTGAAGACCGATGAGCACCGACACACCACTGTCGCGGAGATTCTGGGCATGGGCATGGCCCTGACTGCCGTATCCGAGGATGACCACGGTCTTGCCCTTGAGTACCTTCATCTGTGCGTCCTTGTCGTAGTACACGTTTGCCACGTTTCTTCCTCCTTCAGCTTTTTCCTCGATCCGATTCGGGATCTCTCCGAGAAAAGCGCGAATGCGTTCCGGAAAGAATGCCTTGTCCTGTCTTCGTCCGATGTTGCAGCCCTTTGAACGCGTCTTTTCCGAGACGTTCTCCCCGGGTTGATGCCGGGGTCTTTTCTCCTCCCTTCCTCGGTCGTTTCAGATATCGCGCCGGGGAGCACATCTGCTCTCCCCGGCGCGGATTCATGCGAATGAAGGTTCGGGATGTCGCAGGGATTCCGTCTCCGTCTCGCGGACGGGAATCTCCTGCCGGGACGTGCGGGAATCGGCGGCGAATCCGGCGCGTTCCATGGCGACGGCGCCACTGGAGGCCACTTCCAGGATGCCGAAGGGGCGAACCGCTTCGACGAAGGCATCCATTTTCCCCTGGTCGCCCGTGAGCTCCAGGATCACCGCGTCCTCCCCCATGTCCACCACGCGGCAACGGAAGACCTCCGCGGTCTGGAGCACGTGGGGACGGACATCCATGGGAGCGTGGACCTTCACGAGCATCATCCACCGCTCCACGAAGGGATTTCTGCTCAGGCTGCGGACCTCCACGGTTTCCACGAGCTTCTCAAGCTGCTTCACGATCTGGTCTGCGGGCACATCGTCCCCGCCTACGACCAGGGTGAACCGGGAAAGTCCGGATTGGTGCGTGCGCCCCACGCTCAGGCTGTTCACGTTGTATCCTCTCCGGGACACGAGCCCGGAAAGCCGCGAGAGAACTCCGGGATGATCTTCCGTCAGAACGCTGATGGTGGTGTGCTTGTGCCGCATGCCCTTCCCTCCTCACTCGGATGGTGGTGCGCTGTCGGTGCTTCCCTGCCGCTCTTCGCGGCGCTCGGACTCTCCGCAGTCGTGTCTCGAACCTTTCTTTGCTACGGTAATTGCGTAAGGTAAAACACATGAAAAAAGGGCCGGAACCCGTCTTGCGGGTCCCGGCCCTGGTAGCCCTTCGGTCGGTTACATGCGACCGAGCGCTCCGGGAGGGGACCCGCAGCGAAGAATAAGGACTACAAGCAGAATAAGGGCCAGAGAAGAGCGAATCACTGTTGCGGCCTGTGTCTCGTGCACGAGTCATCCCTCCTTTTCGTGAGCTTCGGTCATCGTTCGGCTGGGCCGTTCGAGTTGTTGGACATTCTAGGCGCCTTTGCGTTCTGTGTCAACCCTCTTTTTCAAAAGTGTCATCTTTTGTTGCGGAAGGAGCAAAAATTCCGTTCTTCCGGGAACTTTCAAAAAGAAGAGGCACAGGCTTTTCGTACAGATATTGCAAGGTCGGAGGCGCTCCTCTCCTCCAGGATTGCTCTTCTGGAGGAGAGGGAAAGGAATGGAATTTTTGTCCGCGTGTTCGCGGAATCTTTCGCGGCATCCCGCGAAATTCCTGCCGCATCCCGCAATCCCGGTAAAAACGCCTTCGGGAACCTTGCGCTCCGGAAACAGGCGGTGCGAGGTGTGTCGGGGCGGGTTGCTCTCTTCAGCGCCCCAGATAAGCCGCACGTACCTCGTCCATGGCGGCCAGGTCCGATGCCTTGCCGCTGAGGACGATGCGCCCCGTCTCGAGGACATAGCCCCGGTCGGCGATGGCGAGGGCCATGTTGGCGTTCTGCTCCACCAGGAGAATGGTCATGCCGGACTTCCGGACTTCCACGATGGTCCGGAAGACCTCCTCGACGAGGATAGGTGCGAGTCCCATGGAGGGTTCGTCGAGAATCATGAGTGTCCCCCGTCCCATGAGGGCCCTGCCCACGGCGAGCATCTGCTGCTCGCCTCCGGAAAGGGTGCCCGCTTCCTGATGCCGCCGTTCCTTGAGGCGGGAAAAGAGCGAGAAGACCCTCTCCATGTCCTCGGCGATGGCGGCGGTGTCCTCGCGGATGTAGGAGCCCAGAAGCAAGTTGTCCTCCACGGTGAGATTGGGAAAGACGAGGCGCCCCTCCGGCACGTGGGTGATGCCGGCGCTGACGATGTCGTGGGGAGGAATTCCCACGAGGTTCCGCCCCTTGTAGAGGATCTCCCCCGTTTTGGCCGGAACGAGACCTGAGATGGCCCGGAGGATGCTCGTCTTGCCCGCGCCGTTGGCGCCCACGAGCGTGACGATCTCCCCCTTTTCCACGGAGAAGGAGACGCCCTTCACGGCCTCGATGGCGCCATAGGCGACGCGGAGGTCCTTCACGTCGAGCATCATGCCACCTTCCCCCCTTTGCCGAGATAGGCTTCGATGACCTTCGGGTCGTTCTTGATGTCCTCGGATTGTCCCTCGGCGATGGTGACGCCGAAGTTCAGGACGGAAATGCGGTTGCAGATCTCCATGACGAGCTGCATGTGATGCTCGATGAGGAGGATCGTCACCTGGAACTCTTTTCTGATCCAGGTGATGGAATCCGCCAGGGTGTCCACCTCCTGGGGATTCATCCCCGCTGCGGGCTCGTCCAGAAGAAGGAGCTTCGGCGAAGTGGCCAGGGCACGGGCGATTTCGAGCCGCCGCTGGATGCCGTAGGGCAGGTTCGTGGCCAGCGTGTCGGCGAAGGGAAGCAGGTTGAGTTTCTCCAGGAGGACGAGGCACTCCTCCTCCACCTGGCGTTCCGTCTCCGTCACGCTCCGGGAGCGCAGGAAGGCGGGAACGAGTCCGTAGGTGATCCGGGGATGCCGGGCGATCTTGATGTTGTCCAGGGCGGACAGGTTTTTGAAGAGGCGGATGTTCTGGAACGTTCTGGCGATGCCCCGGATCGTGTAGTCGTGGGTGGGTTTCCCCACCAGATTTTCACCGCGGAAGAGAATTTCCCCTTCCGTGGGCGCGTAGATACCCGTGAGCATGTTGAAGACCGTGGTCTTCCCCGCTCCGTTGGGCCCGATGAGCCCCGCCAGCTCTCCCTCCGGAAGGGAGAGCGTGAAGTTCGTCACCGCCTTCAGACCGCCGAAGGCGATGCTCAGGTTGCGCACGTCGAGAATCGGCCGGGATGTCTCCTGCGGAGTCGTCATGGCTCACTGCCCCCCTTCGTAGCCTTCGGGACGCCGGATCTTCGGGATAAGGAAAGGAAGCTCCTTGCCGCCGTAGATGCCCTGCGGCCTGAAGAGCATCAGGAAGACCAGGGCGATGCCGTAGATGACGAGGCGCCATCCCGAGAGGAAGCGCAGCATTTCGGGAAGAATCGTCAGAAGTGTCGCTCCCATGATGGAGCCCGTCATGCTTCCCGCACCACCCGCGTAGAGATAGACGAGAAAATCGATGGACTTGAGGTAGTTGAACTGGTCGGGATGGAGATAGCCCAGCAGATGCGCCAGGAGTCCTCCGGCTACACCGGCGATGGCGGAACCGATGGTGAAGGCCATGACCTTGTACTTGGTCGTGTCCACGCCCATGGTGCCCGCGGCCAGCTCGTCCTCGCGGCAGGCGATGCAGGCCCTTCCGAAGGAGGAGTAGATGTAGTTCCGCAGAACCCAGATGGTGCCGCCGAAGAAGAGCACGATCCAGAGGAGGTTGCTGTACCGGGGAATCCCCGAGAAGCCCCGCGGCCCGCCCACCTGGGGAATGAGTCGGATGAGGGAACGGATGATCTCCCCGAAGGCGAGGGTCACGATGGCCAGATAGTCTCCCTTGAGGCGCAGGGAGGGTTTGCCGATGAGGTAGCCGAAGATTCCCGCCACGATGCCCCCGATGAAGACGGAAACGAGAAAGACCAGGGGGCGGAGGGCCGGAACGAGCACCGACGAGGGAAGAAGCAGGGTTGTCACCGCCGCGGAGGTGTACCCCCCCACGGCCACGAAACCCGCCTGACCTATGGAGAACTGCCCCGTGAAGCCGTTGATGAGGTTCAGCCCCAGGGTGACCATGCAGTTGATCATGGCGAACATGAGAATCTGCACGTAGTAGGAGGTCAGAACCCCCGCCTTGCGCAGTGCCATGACGAGGACATAGAAGGCGGCGAGCCCGAGAATCGGGAGATATTTTCGTAGGGTGTCCATCGCGTTTGCCTCCTACACCTTTTCGATCTTGACCTTGCCGAGCAGCCCCGCGGGACGGAAGAGGAGAATGAGAATGAGGATCACGAACCCCGATCCGTATCCCAGCTCGGAATAGAGGGCCGTGGCCACGACCTCGCAGATGCCCATGATCAGTCCGCCCAGCATGGCCCCTGGAACGGAGCCGATACCCCCCAGAACCGCCGCGATGAAGGCCTTGGTGCCGAGCCAGATACCCATGAGAACATCGATCATGGGATAGGTCATGGAGTACAGGACTCCTCCCGCTCCGGCCAGGGCCGCGCCGAGGAAGAAGGTCACGGCGATGATGCGGTTCACGTTGATGCCCATGAGCGATGCTGCGTCTTTATTGAAGGAAACGGCCCGCATCGCCCGTCCGACTTTGGTGCGGTGCACGATGTAGGTAAGTGCCACCATGAGGGCGACGGAGACGAGAATGTTCACGATCTGAATGGAGTTCAGCACCGCTCCCGTGGGAAGAGTGAAGTTCTTGAAGGGGATGAGCATGGGAAACGGCCGGTAGTTGGGGCCGATGAAGGGCAGCATGCGGGGAAAATTCTCGAGAAAGATGGACACGCCGATGGCGGTGATGAGGGCCGAAAGGCGCGGCTTGTCCCGCAGCGGCCGGTAGGCGAGGCGCTCGATGGCCACGCTCAGGCAGGCGGGGATGAGCATGGCCAGGAAGATGGCCAGGGGGAAATTCGCCCCCAGGAGTTCCGCGGCGAAGTAAGCCACGAAGGCCCCGATCATGACCAGGTCGCCGTGGGCGAAATTGATCAGGTTGATGATGCCGTAGACCATGGTGTAGCCCAGCGCGATGAGGGCGTAGATGACGCCCAACTGCACGCCGTAGATGAGAAGCTGAAGTGTTTCTCGCACGTTGACCCTCTCCCTGCAGCGATTCGTCTCCGAAAGAGGGCGGCGCCGCCGCCCTCTTTCGGGGTCCGGAGGATGGCGCTACGGATTGATGGTGGTGACGTAGGTGGTGTTGCCACCGGTGAACTGCATGATCACCGCCGCTTTCTGGGGATTGCGGTTCTCGTCGAACTTGATCTTCCCCGAGGGGAGATCGATGTCGATGGCGGCGATGGCGTCCCGCAGGGCGGGACCTTCCACCTTGCCCGCGTCCTTCAGTCCCTTGAGGACGATGGCCGTGGCCTCGTAGGAGAGGACTGCGTTGGAATTGGGCACCGTGCCGTAGTTCTCCTTGTACTTCTCGACGAAGGCCTGCACTTCCGGGCGCTGTGCCTCGTGGGAGAAGGCGGCGGTGAAGGCCGCGCCCTCCTCGGCTCCCGCGGCGATCTTCGGAAGATCCGGGCTGTCCCAGCCGTCGCCGCCCACGAAGGGAACGGTGATGCCCGCCTTGCGGGCCTGGTTCATCTGGAGTCCTGTCTCGAAGAACGCGTTGGGCAGGTAGAGCACTTCCGCGTCGCTGGCCTTGATGTTGTTGAGCTGGGCGTTGAAATCCCGGATGTCCGAGCCGCCGTAGGCCTCGAGTGCGACGACCTTGCCGCCCATGGCCTCGAAGCTCTGCTTGAAGAACTCCGTGAGCCCCTTGGAGAAGTCATTGCCGTTGTTGTAGAGGATGGCGGCCTTCGTGGCCTTGAGGTTCTCCATGACGTACTTGGCCATGACGCTCCCCTGGAAGGGATCGATGAAGCAGGCCCGGAAGATGTAGTCCCCCACCTGGGTGACCTTGGGGTTCGTGGCGAAGGTGGTCACCACGGGAACTTCCGCGGTCTGGGCGATGGGACCTCCCGCGAGGGAGGTGGAGGAGGCGTCGGGGCCGACGATGGCCACGACTTCGTTCTGGTCGATGAGTTTCCGGAAGGCGTTGGCGGTGATGTCGGGCTTGTTCTCGTTGTCCTCGAAGATCACCTTCACCTCGTACTTCTTGCCGCCGACCTCGAGCCCGTCGGGGGCGAATTCCTTCACGGCCAGTTCGACGCCGTTCTTGATGTACTGGCCGCCGATGGCGTTCTGTCCGGTGATGGGAGCCACCACGCCGATCTTGATCTGGTCGGCGGCGAAGGCCATGCCGCCGAAAAGCGTGACCACAAGCAGTGCACACAGGGACAGGAGCAGATTTCTCTTCATGATTCTCCGTTTCCTCCCTTCAGAATTGGCACATCTTCCGCGTTTTGCGCCGGAGCGCTGCGTCGCATTCGGTTCCGTCTCGCCGCGACTTCTTCCGTCATGTCTCACCTCCAGCCCGAGAAAAGAATGGGTTCCGGGAAATGGCAGTGTTTTCCGTGACGCGAGGCGCGTCGTTTCATGCGAGAGACGTCAGAAACGCTCTCATGCGCTCCAGCGCCGTTTCGATGGTCGTCTCCGACGCGGCGAAGGAGAGGCGCAAGAACCCCTCTCCCGCGGCGCCGAAGGCGTTTCCGGGGACCGTGACCACTCCGGCCTTCTCCAGCAGCAGCCGGGCCATCTCCTCGGAGCTTTTGCCGAAGGCGGAGATGTCGGGAAAGGCGTAGAAAGCCCCCTCGGGCATGTGACAACGCACGCCCGGAATGGAAAGGAGTCCTTTCACGAGAAGATCCCGCCGTCTCTGGTAGCCGAGGCGCATCTTCTCCACCACATCCTGGGGGCCGTCCAGAGCGGCGAGACAGGCTACCTGAGCGGCGGCATTGACGCAGGAGGAGAAATTCTCCTGCAACCGGGTCATGGAGGCGATGCTCTCCTCCGGGCCGTGCACGAAGCCGACCCGCCACCCTGTCATGGCGTAGGTCTTGGAGAAGCTGTTCACTGTAAGAACTCGGTCGGCCATGCCGGGAAGAGAGGCGAGGCTCACGTGAACGCGCCCGTCGTAGAGAAGGTGCTCGTAGGGTTCATCGGAGATGACCGCAAGGTCGTGACGGCGGATCACCTCGGCGATGTCCGACAGTTCCTCCCTGCGGAGCACCGCTCCCGTTGGATTGGAGGGTGAGTTGAGAAGAAGCGCTTTCGTGCGGGGAGTAATGGCCTCTTCAAGGGATTTCGCCCTCATGTGGAAGGCGTCCTCGGCGTAGGTGCGCACGGGGACCGCCACTCCGCCCGCGAGGTGGACCTGGCCGAGATAGTTCGGCCAGCAGGGATCGGGGATGAGCAGCTCGTCCCCGGGATCGAGCAGGGAGGAGATGCAGAGCATGAGTGTCTCGCAGGCGCCCGTCGCCACCAGGATGTTGCGCTCCGTTCCCGGAATGGCGTTTTCCGCGGCGAGCTTTGCCGCCAGAGCCTTGCGGAGTTCCGCAATGCCCGCGTTGGGGGTGTATTTCGTCGCTCCCTCGCGGAGGGCCTGGGCGCCCCGCTCGACAATGTGCTCCGGTGTGGCGTAGTTTGGCTCTCCCACGCCGAGATTGGCCGCGTCGGGATAGTTTGCGGCGAGAGCGAACATGGTGCGGATTCCCGAAGGGGGGTTCGTGCGGGACCGATTGCTCAGATGCATGGCACTCGCTCCTTTCCTCTTTGTGTCAGCGCTGGACCCTGCCGCTGGCATCCCCGCCCACGAGAGTGAGCACGTCCGAAACGGAGATGCGGTTGAAGTCGCCGGGGATGGTGTGCTTCAGGGCCGAGGCGCCCACGGCGAATTCCAGCGCCTCCCGGGGGCCGGCGAGCCTGCGGAGGCCGTAGATCAGCCCGGAGCCGAAGGAATCGCCGCCACCGATGCGATCCACGATGTCGTTGATGGCATACTTCCGGCTCACGAAGAAATTGTCCCGGTCGGCGAGGATGCCCGACCAGTTGTTGCTGTCCGCACTGAGGCTCTCCCGGAGCGAGACGGCGAGGAAGCGAAGGTTCGGATAGGCCGCGAGCACTTCCTTCGCGAGTTTCCGGTAGCTCTCCGCTTCGAGGGTGCCCGCCGTGACGTCCACGTCGACCTCGATGCCCAGCGTCTTCTGACAGTCCTCCTCGTTGCCGATGAGGACCGAGACGAAGCGGACGATCTCGGGCATGACCTCCGAGGGTTTCTTTCCCCATTTCCAGAGTTTCTTGCGGTAGTTCAGATCGCAGGAGACGGTGATGTTCTTCCTGCGGCATGCCTCCAGCGCCTCAAGGGTGGCCAGGGCGGTTCCCTCGGAGATGGCGGGGGTGATTCCCGTCACGTGGAACCATTCAGTCCCCTCCAGAATGGCATCCCAGTCGAACTCACCGGGCATGATCTCCGCGATGGAGGAATGGTTCCTGTCGTAAAGCACCACCGAGGGGCGGGCGCAGGCACCGGTCTGGGTGTAGTAGATACCCATCCGATTCCCCGAGCGCCGGATGGAGGCGGTGTTCACCCCGAAACCCCGGAGGTCCCGGATGGCCGCGTCGCCGATGGGGTTCGAAGGCAGGGCCGTCACGAAGGCCACGTCCTCGCCGTAGTTGGCGAGGGAGACCGCCGCGTTGGCCTCGGCCCCGCCGAAGGTGGCCACGAAGCCCGGCGTCTGGAGGAACATTTCGTGGTGCGGCGGGGAAAGGCGGAGCATGAGTTCTCCGAAAGTGACAATTTTCGACATCGCTCCAAACCTCCTCTAGCGGTTCTTTCGAATCCGGGCGATTTCCGCCACCACACGGGCCGCCGCGTCGCGGACGGCCCGCGGATCGTTCTCGCCCCTGCCCGCCTTGGTGAGGGAGCTTCCCATGCCCACGGCAAAGGCGCCTGCCTTGAACCAGGTTTCCAGGTTCTCCTCCGACACGCCTCCCGTGGGCATCATGCGGGCGTGTGGCAGAGGGCCGTGGACGGCCTTCACGAACTCGGGGCCGAGGCATTCGCCGGGAAAGACCTTCACCACGTCCACACCGAGTTCCATGGCCCGGACGAGTTCCGTCACGCTTCCCACGCCGGGCATGTAGGGAACCCCGTAGCGGTTGCAGCAGAACGCCACCTCTTCGGAGAGGTTGGGAGAGATGATGTACCGGGCTCCCGCGAGAATGCACGCCCGGGCCGTCGGGGCGTCGAGGACCGTTCCCGCGCCGAGGATCAGCGAGGAGCCCCGGTGGTGCCCGGCGAGAAAGGCCATGAGTTCCAGCGCTCCCGGAACGGTCATGGCGACTTCGATGGCGGGAATGCCGCCTTCGTAGACGGCATTGGCCACTCCGAGCCCCTTTTCCTTGTCGCTGGCCCGAATGACTGCCACGACTCCCTTTTCATGGATCGCGTCGAGGATCTGGTACTTGGCGATGGGCAACATGTGAAATCCCTCCGAGTGAAATGTGACGTGATGGTCTTCACGGATACGACGGCGGCACGCCGTCGTATCCCAACAGTTTCGAAATCGCCAGAGCCGCTTCGAGGACCTTCTCCCCCAGAGGGCGAAGCTGGTCGTCGGCGAAGCGATAGGCCGGAGCGGAGATGCTCAACGCTCCCACGGGGTAGCCCTTGGCGTTCAGGATGGCCGACCCGACGCAACGGATCCCCTCCTCGTTCTCCTGGTTTTCCTCCGCCCATCCCCGTTCCCGAACGGTGCCGAGCATGGCGAGGAGTTCCTTGGGGGTTGTGAGGGTCCGTTCCGTGCGGGAGACGATCGAAACGGAGCGAAGATAGAGGTCCAGTTCGGCCTGGGGAAGGCTCGCCAGAATGGCCCTTCCCGCGGCGGTGCAGTACATGGCGAGGGTTGCGCCGATGCGGGAGCGCATACCCACGGGATGGGAGGATTCGAGCTTGTCCAGGTAGAACGTCTCTCCGTTCTGAAACCGGGAGAGATGGATCGTCTCCCCCACTTCCTGGAGGAGGTTCTTCAGGACGGGTTTTGCCAGGGTGACCAGGTCGGTCTGACGCCGATAGGTCTCGGCCCACAAAAGCGGTGCCGATCCCATCCGGTAGCGGCCGTTCTCCGTTCGGAGCACCACCCGGTGCGCTTCGAGGGTGACGAGGAGCCGGTGCACCGTCGCCTTTGAAAGGGCCACGGTGGAGGCGATCTCCGTGACGCCCGCGTCCTCGCGGAAGTCCACCAGAGCGTTGAGAACGGCCAGGGCGCGGTCGAGAACCCTGATGTTCGAGGAGTCCGTGGCGCCGGTCATGCCCTGTTTCCGCGCATGATCCGCAGCGCGGTGCGGCAGGCGTCTCCGAAGATCAGGCCGTCCACGCTCCAGGCGATGTAGAGGAAGCCTTCATCGAGGCGGCGCAGCGCTTCCTCGGGAGAGGTGACGAAGATTCCCGTGGGCTTCCCCGCATTGCGGGCCACGGAAAGTACCTGGGCGATGGCGCTTTTCATGTCCGGATGGTCGATCTGACCGGGGATGCCCAGGGATTGGGAGAGGTCGTAGGGGCCTACGAAGAGCACGTCCACGCCCTCCACGGCGGCGATCTCCGGGAGCGCCTTCAGGCCGAGCACGTTTTCGCAGTGGGTCACGATGAGGGTTTCCCGGTTGGCTTCCTCGAAGGCGCGGCCCAAGGGCATGAGGCCGTAGGAGGAGGATCGGGGAAGCGCCACGCCCCTGTTGCCGAGGGGAAAATACTTGGCTCCCCGAACGATGCGCGCCGCCTGTTCGGCGCTGTTCACCTGAGGGAGCTGGATTCCCTGGGCTCCCACGTCAAGGGTTTTGAGAATCCAGGTGTCGCTCGTCTCGGGAATGCGTACCACCGGCGTGGCTCCCCGCAGTTCTGCCCCCCGCAGGAGATTCTGAAGGGACTCCGGGTCCATCGGGCCGTGTTCCGCGTCGATGATGACGAAATCAAACCCGGCGATGCCCGCGATCTCCACAAGGTCCGGAGAGTTCAGCGTGATGAAGGTTCCCATGACGGGTTTTCCCGCGGCGAGCATTTCCTTGATCCTGTTCTTCATGATCGTTCCCGCCTCCTCTTTGTTGTGCCTTCGGGTACTTCAGCGTGGCTTCCATGAAGATCCTGCGTTTCATTCAACGGGACAGCATCTTGCTCTATAGAACATAGTATACGTGACGGCGGGCGGTTTGTCGATATTTTTAAAACAATGTTTCATTCAATGGAACACAGGGGCCGAGCGTTTTTTCGTCCATGTGCCGGTGCGGGACAGGTGTGGTTCTATAACGACGAGTTTTGTGTACTCGCGATCTTCCGTTGTTTCCGGAGACACCGTTCCCATTTCCATGAAAGGAGGCCCGACGCACGCGGTTCTTCCCGGGAAAAATCAATTCGATTCAGTTGTGCCATGCCCTGGACGAGGGGGCTTTTCGGCACGCGACGCGGGACAGACAGGGAGAAGCGAGTTCCGATATGAACCGGGAAGGTGTGCAATGATCCATCTTGACAGAAGTGGGGATCCTCGTGTAAGAAAAGACAATCGTGATGTATCCACTTATGGATCCAAAAAACGGAGTGTTCCGGATGGAAGGATGGATTCGTGACAGGGCCACGGTCGCGAACGTCTCGAGCCATCCAGGAGGAGAAGGAGAAAACATGCCGAGAGGACGTGTCGAATCGAAAGCCCGGGACGAGATCTTTCGTCTCATCGTGGAACGTGAACTCGCCCCGGGCACGAGAATCACCGAGGTGTTCCTTGCGGAGAAGCTGGGCATCAGCCGCACCCCCGTTCGCATCGCTCTTCGGGAGCTCATCGCCGAAGGGTTGCTGGAGCGGGACAGCACCAGGGGGTGCATCATTCCTCCGCTGGAATCGGAGGACATGCATCACGTCTTCTCCCTCCGGGAGAAGCTGGAGGGAATGGCTGCGGCGCAGGCTGCGGAGCATGCTTCCCCCGAGGACGTGAAGAGCCTGGAGCGGATCCTCGAGGAAGGAGCGGAGGACTACACGGGGTGGCGCAGGGAGGCCTTTGCCAGACACAACGAGGAATTTCACCGGCGCATCGCTCGCATGAGCGGCAATGCCTATCTGGAGAAATACATCGGAGAATGCTTCTGGCGGTCCCAGATCTACGTGTTCTTCTTCGACACTTTTTTCCTCTTCGGTGCCGAAAAGGGAACCCTGGAGGCCACGCCCTACTATGGGACATCCTTTACGGAACACGGGGACATTCTCGCGGCCATCCGGGAGCGTCGCTGCGAGGATGCAGGGCGGGCCATGGAACGGCATGTGAGGGCCTCGTACACGTTGCTGGTCAAAAAACCGTGAGCGCAAAGGGAGGAGTGGTGCGCGCGCCACGTCCGCCCTTTGCACTTTTCTGGGACAAAGAAGGGGCGAAGGGCGCATGCAGAACGGACGGTGCGCGTCGCCACTCCTTGCCGCGAAGCCGGGTGGGACCGGCCCGTGGCGCTCGGCGGCACGGCGGAACAGCATGATGACATTGCGGGAAGGGACGTTGCGGAAATGGACAGGGGAAACTCCTGAGGGAGACGTTGCCATGAACGAGAAAGGAAGGTTTTCATGAGCGAGCGGGAACATCTTGACTTCGACGATTATGGTGAGAAATGGTTCAGCGACGACGCCTCCTTCGAGGAGGACCTGAAGCACGTCTGGGGACGCCGCTGGAGCGTTTCCTCCGAGGTGGGCAAGCTCCGGGCGGTGCTTCTGCGGCGGCCCGGCAAAGAGATCGAGAACATGACCGATCCCGCGGCCTGGCGTTGGGGTGCCGTCATGGACCCGGAAAGGGCGCGGGCGCAACACGACGCCTTTGCCGAGATCTATCGCAAGGCCGGCGCGGAGGTCTTCTACGTGGAGGAACAGCGGGAGGATCGTCCCAACGCGCTCTTCATGCGGGACAATGTCCTCGGCACCCCCGAGGGGGCCATTCTCTGCCGCCAGGCCACCCGTTTCCGCCGGGGCGAGGAGCGGGCTGTTGCTGCGACTCTGGGACGCATCGGCTGTCCCATCGTGCGCACCGTCTCCGGCCGGGGCGTTTTCGAGGGCGCCTGCGGCATGTGGGTGGACCGGCAGACCATCATCCTCGGAACGGGAGTGCGCTCCAACGAAGAGGGAGTCCGCCAGGTCGAGGAGACCCTCCGGTACATGGGTGTCACGGACATCCTCCGCTTCCAGATTCCCTGGGGACACGCCCATCTGGACGGGCTGATGAACATGGTGGACCGAAAGAAGGCCCTGATCTTCCCATGGCAGACCCCCTACGACGTGATCAAGCCCCTCGTGGATCGGGGTTTCTCCATCATCGAGGCCCCCTCCATCGAGGAAGTGAAGCGGGGCGCGGCGGTGAACCTGGTGGCACTCGAACCCGGCGTGGTGGTCCTTCCCTCGGGCAATCCCGAGACACGGAAGGCCTTGGAGAAGGGCGGCGTGGAGGTCATCGAGACGGACGTGACGGAGATCCTCAAGGGGTACGGCTCCCTGCACTGCATGTCCGCCTTCCTGGACCGGGACGAGATCTGAGGCGACAGGCCGGTGCCGGGGGACTTCCGGAGCGATGGAGGCTCTTCCGGCCCGGTCCGCGGAAGGACGGAAAGAGGTGCGCAGGTGATGGTGCGCCGCACCTCTTTCCCGGTGGCCTCGCTCCCCCGCTTTCTTCGGGGGCGCTTCTTTTGCGATGCATCTCCGAAAATGACGCCGTTTGTGAATGGCTCCTATCCCATTTCAAGGGGTGAACGCCTTTGGGTACTCTTCTGCAGCAGATCATCAACGGCCTGTCGCTGGGATCGGTGTACGCCCTCATCGCCGTAGGCTACTCCCTGGTGTACTCGATTCTTCTCTTCTCCAACTTCGCCCACGGAAGCTTTCTCGTCATCGGGGGCTATTCCTGCTACTTCGCCCTGAAGACCCTTGGGATGAACATCTGGCTCGCGGGTGGACTGTCCCTCATCGCCGCGGGAGTGAGCGCCATCCTCACGGAAAGACTCGCCTACAAACCCATCCGTGAGCGCACCAACGTCACCCTCTACCTTCTCATCGCCTCCATGGGCATGAGCATCGTCATCGAGAACATCTTCGTCGTCACCGTGGGAGGCCGCTTCCGTGCCCTTCCTCCGGTCATCCCCACCGATCCCGTGAACCTCTTCGGGCTTGCCACCACCAGTGCCTTCGACCTCATCTCCCTCGTCGTCGCCGTCATCTGCCTCGGAGGCCTCCAGCTCTTCCTCACCCGGACCAAATGGGGGCTCGCCATCCGCGCCGCCGCGTACAACCTGCGCATCGCCGGTCTCATGGGCGTCAACGTGAGCCGCCTCATCTCCCTCGTCTTCTTCGTCGCCGGCGTTCTGGCCGCCGTGGGAGGCATCTTCCTCTCCGTACGGTACACCCTCTATCCCCAGCTCGGCGGCATCACCATCAAAGCCTTCGTCGCCGCCGTCATCGGCGGACTCGGCTCCCTTCCCGGCGCCGTCGTGGGCAGCCTCATCCTCGGCCTCGCCGAAATGCTCACCGCAGGCTTCATCTCCAGCCAACTCCGGGATCTGGTGGTCTTCTCGCTCCTCGTGATCACCCTCCTCTTCCGACCCACGGGCCTCTTCGGCAAATCCGTGGGCGAGAAAATCTAGAGGGAGGCAGACCATGTCCGCCTACACCGAAGGCATCATCACCCTGCTCATGATCAACGCCATCGCCGCCATGGGCGTGTGCCTCCTCACGGGCTTCACCGGCGTCTTCACCCTCGGGCACGCCGCCTACATGGCCCTCGGCGGCTACGCCACCGCCATCCTCACCGTCAAGTACCACCTCCACTGGCTTCCCGCCGTCGTCGCCGGAGGCATCCTCGCCATCGTCGTCGCCTACGTCATCGGCATTCCCACCCTGAAACTCATGGGCGACTACTACGCCATCGCCTCCATCGGCCTCGGCGAAGCCATCCGGCTCATCCTCGAGAACTGGCAGTCCGTCACCCGGGGCGCCCGGGGCTACCCCGGCATCCCCACCTTCACCACCATGCCCGTCGCCGTGGGATTTTTTCTCGTCCTCGCCTTCCTGCTCTTCTGTCTCCTCCACGGCAGCTACGGCCGCATGTTCAAGGCCTGCCGGGACGACCACATCGCCGCCGCCCTTCTGGGCTACGACACCGCCAGAGTGCGCGTCCTGAGCCTCGTTCTCTCCGCCTTTTACTGCGGCGTCTCCGGAGGACTCCTCGCGGGCTTCCTCTCCTTCATCCAGCCCGTCATGTTCGACATGCTCAAATCCACCGAGCTCACCGCCGTGGTCGTCTTCGGCGGCCTCGGCTCCTTAAGCGGATGCCTCCTCGGCACCACCATCATCACCCTCGTGACCGAACTCTTCCGCCCCATCTCCCAGTACCGCATGCTCATCTACGGAGCCGTCCTCGTGATCATCATGGTCCTGCGTCCCGAGGGCATCATGGGGCAGTACGAATTCGGCCCGAAACTCTTCCGGAAACTCTTCGGAAGAAAAGCTCCCGCGCAGGAGAGGAGGTAGCGCCATGGCCTTCGCCCTCGAACTCGGCGGCGTCAACAAATTCTTCGGCGGCGTCCACGCCGTGAACGACATGAGCTTCATCCTCCAGGAGGGAGAACTCGCGGGACTCATCGGCCCCAACGGCGCGGGAAAGACCACCATCTTCAACCTCGTCACCGGCGTCTACGACGTCTCCAGCGGTCACATCACCCTCTTCGGGGAGGACATCACCAACCACAAGACCTACGAAGTGGTGCGCAAGGGCATCGCCCGGACCTTCCAGAACCTGCGCCTCTTCGCCAGCGCCACCGTCCTGGAAAACGTCATGACCGCCTGCCAGCAGCACCACCGCTACTCCTTCCTCGAAGCCTGCACCCATCTCGGACGCTGGCGCTCCGTGGAACGGGAGATCCGGGATCGGAGCATGACGCTTCTCGAGCGGGTGGGGCTCGCCGACCGGGCGGACCAGACCGCCACCACCCTTCCCTACGGGCACCAGCGACGCCTGGAGATCGCCCGGGCCCTCGCCCTGGAACCCCGGCTGCTCCTTCTGGACGAGCCCGCGGCGGGGATGAACCCCGAGGAAGTGCAGGACCTGAACCGCCTGATCCAGAAGATTCACGCGGACTTCGGCCTCACCATCCTCGTCATCGAGCACCACATGGAGCTCGTCATGGAGATCTGCCCCCACATCGTGTGCATGAACTTCGGCGCGCTCATCGCCGAAGGCGATCCCGAGCACATCCAGGGACATCCCGAGGTGCTCAAGGCCTATCTCGGCGAGGAGGTGGAGGAATAATGGCCCTCCTGGACGTGAAGAATCTCTCCGTGAGCTACGGCGCCATCCGCGCCCTGTCGGACGTGAGCATCGCCGTGGAGGAGCGGGAGATCGTGAGCGTCATCGGCGCCAACGGGGCGGGCAAGTCCACCCTGATGAACGCCGTCATGGGCATGGTGAAGCGCGACAGGGGCGAGGTCTATCTGGAGGGGAAGCTCCTGGCGGAGCGGAGTTTCCAGGTTGTCGCCCAGGGCATCGCCCTCTCTCCGGAGGGACGGAAGGTCTTCGCCCCCCTCACGGTGTACGAGAACCTCCTCATGGGAGCCTTCCCCCGGTCCGACCGGAACAAGATCGCCGAGGACATGGAGTGGGTCTACACGCTCTTTCCCCGGCTTCGGGAGCGCACGGGCCAGTACGCGGGAACGCTCTCGGGAGGGGAGCAGCAGATGCTCGCCATCGCCCGGGCGCTCATGGCCCGCCCCCGGGTGCTTCTTCTGGACGAGCCCTCTCTGGGGCTCGCGCCGATCATCATCAAGGAAATCTTCAAAGAACTCCGGCGCATCAACGAGGAGGGGGTGACGATCCTCCTGGTGGAACAGAACGCCCGCCAGGCACTGTTGCTCTCCCACCGGGCCTATGTGCTCCAGACGGGACGGCTGATCCTCTCGGGAACGTCCAAAGAGCTCCTCGCGAATCCAGAGGTGGAGGCGGCCTACCTCGGTGGAAAACCCGCAACGCACTGAAGGAGCCGGAAGAGCGGAGCGCTTCTCTCCGGAGATGACGACGGTTTCCGGTGGAAGCTCCTTCCGGTGGGCATCCGCAGTGGTACTTCCGCCGAAGAATCGGGGAGGGCGCTCTTAGAGAGGAACGGTGGTCCGGACCGGAGAGCGGATTCGGGAAGACCGTGCTCCCGGCCAGGAGACGAAGGCCCTTCTTTCCGGAGAGAACGGTACGGACTCGAACGGGCGGCGGGCGTTTTCCGGGAGGCGACGAAAGGAATGAACAGCAATGGAGCGGATTGAGTGTATTGTCACCGCACCGCACGTTTTCACCATGGCCGGGGAGGGCGTGGGATACCGGCCCGATACAGCTCTCGCGGTGGATGGAGGGCGTATCCTCGAGGTAGCGGCCAGAGAAGAGATTTGTACCCGCTATGCGGCCCGCCGCGTTCTGGACGGACGGCATCACGCGCTGTTTCCGGGTTTCCTCGATGTACACATGCACATGTCCGCCTGCCTTCTCCGGGGAATGGCCCAGGACGTGGGCAACTGGATGATGCACGGCTTCTTTCCCTTTGCCCTGCATCTCGACGGAGAGGCATTCCGGGCCGGCACGCGGCTCGCCGTGCTGGAGTCGCTTCGGGTCGGCACGACCACCTTCGGCGAATACGGCATGGAGGCGGATTTCATGGCGTCCCTGGCGGAGGAGGCGGGTTTCCGAGCCCAGGTGACGGTGCATTTCCGGGAGACCGAGGATCGTGTCTACGCGCCGGAGGAACTCTACGTCTTCGATGAGGAAAAAGGGTGGGAGGGAGTGGAGCGCTGCCGCGGTGTCTTCGAGCGATGGCACCGCCGCGGGAACGGACGAATCACGGTTCTCTTCGGCCCCCAGGCGCCCGACGCGATAAGCCTGGAATCGCTGCGGCGGGTCCGGGAACTGGCTCTGGAGTGTGGAACGAAGGTGCATCTCCATCTCGCCCAGGGAGACCGGGAGACGAAACAGATGCTGTGGCGTTACGGCAAAAGGCCGATTCCCTGGCTTTTGGAGATGGGCTTCGCGGACGAGCATCTCCTGGCGGTGCACCTCACGGACGCCACGGAGGAAGAGGCCCGCCTCGTGGCGGAAACGGGGGCCTCTCTGGCGCTCTGTTCCGGCTCCATCGGCATCATCGACGGCATGGTACCTCCCGCGAAGGCGTTTCAGGACGCGGGAG
This sequence comes from Synergistaceae bacterium UBA5560, assembly GCA_002425685.1. Taxonomy (GTDB): domain Bacteria; phylum Synergistota; class Synergistia; order Synergistales; family Aminiphilaceae; genus Aminiphilus. Next base: position 62,030 of record DIMS01000056.1, read on the forward strand.
GATGGGTCGGCCTGGGGAGCGACCAGGCTCCGGGGAACAACTGCCACAATATGCTGAACGAAATGAAGCTCACCGCTCTCTTCAACAAGATCCGCTACGCCGATCCGGAGGTCATGCCCGCTTGGAAGGTGCTGCGCATGGCCACCATCGAGGGTGCCCGTGCCGTGGGACTCGGCGCGGAGGTGGGTTCCCTGGAAAAAGGAAAGAGGGCCGATTTCTTTCTGCTGGACCTGAGAAAGCCCACCATGCTTCCCGTGCATGAGGATCCTCTTCGGAACATCGTTCCCAATCTGGTGTACAGCGCCCGGGGAGACGAGATCTCCCTCGTGGCCGTGGACGGGAACGTGCTCTACGAGGAGGGGCGTTTCCACACCCTCGACGAGGAGCGGATCGTCGCCGAGGCGATTCGCCTCGCACGTCCCCTTGGCGCCAGGGGAGCCGCTCTGTTCCGCGAACTCCGTGGCCCCAATGCGCGCTCCATGGAGGAGGGAAAGCTCTAGGCATCCGGTTCGCTTTGTCGGGGGACTCGCTTTCCCCCAAGGGAGATGCATCGCTCTCCGGCAACACCTCCGGGTTTGCTCACCCCGACGGGGAGGATGCACGCCCATGACATTTCGCCTTGTCTGTTCGATCTGCTCTCGTTTCTTTTCTTCCGAGGCAGATCTCTCCCCGTCCCGCCGGCGATGTTCCGCCGATCTCGACGCAGTACTCAGGCTTCGGGGAAGTGCTCTCTTCGGAGAGAAGGGATACGGAAAAAAGCCGTTCCGGAGGAACGCAGCGGACCTCCGGAACGGCTCAGGTGTTTTCTTTCCTGTTTCGCAATACCGCCTTTGTCAGGAACGAGTTTGGTCCGGGCCCAGGGCCTCCTCGGCGGAAGGCGGGGTTTCTCCCGGAACGTTCCAATGAGCGTTTCCCATGAGGACGAAGGATTCAACGGGGATGAGCGGGCGACGCAGAATCTCCGCCGTCTCCGGAGAGAGGCCGAGGGACGTGACGATCTCGGCCCCGGCGGTCCGAACGGCATCGAAGTACCAGGAAAGGGTTTCCCGCATCTCCGGAACATGGAGCAGTTCTCCGGTGGTGCAGAGAAGCGAGCCCAGGAAGCGCTCGTCGTCGCCGTTCGCGAGGAGTTCGAACTCCCGCACCAGGGCGTCGAAATGATGCCGTTCGGGAAAACCGCAGTTGGAAAGAAGAAAGTTCCGTGTCGTGTGCTCGGGATAGCGAGGGGGGTGGGTATAATGCTCCCCTTTTCGGACAAACCAGGGTTTGGCCAGAGGAAGGGTTCGCTCGAGAATATGTTTCAGGCGGGCCGTCATGCCGTAGTGATAGAGCGGTGTCGCCCAGATCGTCAGGTCCGACGCCAGTATTTTCTCGAGGACCCGGGGCATGTCGTCCTTGTGGACGCAGACACCGGGTGTCTTGGTCCAGCAGGCGAAGCACCCCAGGCAGTCCCGGATCTCCAGATCCGTCGCGTAGAGCGTCTCCGACGATGCCCCCTGCGTTGCGGCGCCTTCCAGAAAAGCCTTGAGGAGGATGTCGGTATTGCTCTTCCGCCCCCGGGGGCTTCCGTTCAGGGCAAGGATGCGAAAGGGTTTGTCCGTCATTGGAGCATCCGTCCTTTCTCTACTCGCCAGAGAAGAAATTTTTGCGCGGAAGTGCTTTCCGTGCTCCGTTCACTCACTGATGAGAGAGCCGCAGAACTCGCACTCCCGGGGATGTCCCGGGGTGACGATGTTGTTGGCGCCACAGCTCCGGCAGGTGACGAGCCGCGGAACCGGCGGGGGCGCGGAGAGCTCCGTTCGTTGTTGCACGCCTCCGCGGTCCATGAAAGGGGCGTCGTCTCGTGTCCTCTCCTGCGTTCCGCTTTCTTCTGTCCTGTCGCCCTGTCCTCGTCGCTGCAGATCGGCCTCCATGGCGAGATGGCGTTCCACCGCGGGAACCACCACGCGCTTCGCTCCCTCGTTCAGATAGGCGTCGGGAAGATAGCCCGTGCGGATCAGGAAGCCGACCTCCGAGGCGACCTTTTCGGGGCGCTTGGAGACGATGCGGGCGATCTCGTCGATCTCGAAGAAACGTTTGTTCACGATCACGTCCAGATATTCCCGCACCATCTTCCCCCGGTAGACGAGCTTGTTGCCGAAACGCCAGAGGATGAAGCCGAGAAGCGTGAAGGTGATCGCCAGGCCGACCACGAACTCCCCTTCGCGTCCGAGCGTGTCCCCGTAGAGGTTCTGCTGTTCCTGGTAATAGCCGTACCCACCGATGGCGAAGATCAGCATGATGACGATTCCCACGACTTTGAGGATGCGTCCCGTGGAGATGCTCGCATGACGGTCCCGGGCGAGGCGCATCACGAGGAGCAGCACGCCGAGAGGCCAGAAAATCATGGACACGACGATGAAAGGCCAGGAAAGATACCAGGGAACCTGAAGTCGTTTTGTGTACTCGGAAGAAGGCATGGGCGTATCTCTCCTCCTCGGAAGGCTCTGTGCGGGAGCGCTGACGCGCTCGACCGGGAATGTTTTCTTCGGGCTGGCGCTGCGGCGGTCGGGCGGTGAGAGAATTCAGGTCCGTCTCGCCGCGGTACGTTGTCTCACTTGAGACGGAGAAGACGGGCGTTGCGCTCTTTGAGAAGGCGCTCCGCCTCGGAGAGCAACCGCTCCCCTTCCTGTGGCTCGCCGCCCCCGCCGGAAGAGCCTGCACCCAACTGGCGCAGCGTCTCCAGAAGGTTCGCGAGGCGCTCCTCCTCCGCTGTCAGAGAGGGATGGCTCATGGGATCGCTGTAGCGGAGCGCTTCCGAAAGGGAGCGGAGACGTGTGGCGAAGGAGCCGGTCTCTCCGCCTCGGGAAAAGGCTTCGGCGGCCTGGTCCGCCTTTGTCGCGAGGTCCGCGAGGTGCAGGCGGCTGCGGCGCGCTTCTTCGTCGTTGCGGCCCGTGGAGAGGACCACCATGGAAAGAAAGCCTCCGAGGACGAGGAAGAGCACGGCGCCCCCCACGTGGAGCGCCACGTAGGCCGGTACGGAGAGCGTCCAGCTGCGGGTGACGAGGACTGCGGCGAGGACGAAGAGATCGTAGAAACAGATCATGGTGCCGAGAGAGAAGAGAGACGGCAACGGTGCGACCCGCTCGTCCCCCGCGATCACCTGGAGAATCCCGTAGCCGAAGGAGAGGACGGTACAGAAGGCGAGCGTGCCGAAGGAGATCCAGAAATGCGTGTTCCGCATCTCCGGAGAGGTGAGCAGAAACGTCACCACCGTCGCTCCCGCCACGGCGATGCCCAGGAGAAACAGAAGGATCAGGCTGAACGTGAGCTTTCTCATGGCGCGTCTTCCTTCCTTGAGGAGTTTCTCACGAAGCTGTTCCGGAGGACTCGTCCGACGGGCCGGCCATTCGGGCGCCGCACTCGGGACAGAAGCGCGTTTCCGGCGCGACCTCCTTGCCGCATCCCGGACAGAAGCGTTTCGACGGTGTCGCCGCGCTCTTCGCCTCGTCGCCGTCCACGGCGGTTCCGCAGGAGGGGCAGAACTTCATGGCCCGCGTGACGGGTTCGCCGCACTTGGTGCAGGGAAAGGGGAGCGGTGCGGCGCACTGCATGCACGCCGTGGCCCGCTCGGGGTTGTCCGCGCCGCATTTGGGGCAGGGACGGTAGGGGTCGCCGCAGGAGGGGCAGAAGCGCGATCCCTTGGGAAGCGGATTGCCGCATTTGTTGCACAGAGGAACCTCGGAGGGAGTTTCGGGCGCCTTGCGCGGAGGTTCTTCCCCGCGGAGAATGTTGGCCCCGCAGGTGAGGCAGAATTGGGCGCCCGGGGGGTTGTGCGTGCGGCAGCGGGCGCAGAAGACCGAACCGCCTCCGGTCTGGAGCTGTCCTGCCATCTGTCCCGCCGCGGCGCCGAAAGCGCCGCCGAGTCCGAAGCCAAGCCCGGCTCCGAGTCCGGCCCCGAGGAGCCCCGAACCGCTTCCTTCGTTTCCTGCGGCGGTCTGGAGCGTGTCAAAGGTCCGCATCTGCTGGTAGGTGTACCCCATGATCTCCATCTTGGCTCGCTCCGCCAGGGCTTTCTTGAGTTCCTGCACGGCGGGATCCTCTTCCGGCACGTTGATGGAGTTCACGAAAAAGTTCACCGCTTCGATGCCGTAGTCGGCGAAAATTCCGCCGACGCGCTGTTTCATGTGTTCGGAGATCTCGTCGAGATAGGCGTTCACCTGGAGAATGCTGATGTCCTTCTTGATCAGGTAGGTGGAGATCAGATCCTTCACTTTGGTGAGGAGCACTCCGCGGAAGAAGCGCTGGAGAGTGCTCTTGTCGAAGGAGGAAACGGCGCCGACGAGTTTCACCAGAAACTTGCGGGAGTCCTCGATGCGCACGCCGAATTGCCCGTGGGACCGCACGGGAATGAAGATACGGTATGAAGGATCCTGCAATTGGATGGGATCGGAGGTTCCCCATTTCACGTCCAGAGAGTGCACCTTGTTGATGAACCACACTTCAGCCTTGAAGGGGGACTCGCCGCCGAAGGGAAGATTGATGAGCCTGTTCAGCAGAGGAATGTTGTTCGTGCTGAGCGTATGACGTCCCGGACCGTAGAGGTCGAGGGCCTGACCGTTCTTGAACAGAATCGCCTCCTGTGCCTCGCGGACGACGAGCTGGGTCCATGTACCCAGTTCATCGCTCCGGGAGGGATCGGCGGCATTCGCATATTTCCACGCGAAAACTTCGTGCGGATCCGGTCCGAGATATTCCACGACCTCCACAATGGCCATGGGGCGGACACTCCTTTCCTGTGCGTCGCGTCGGGCTCTTCTTCCGCTCCCGAATTCGGGGGCGGAGCAGTGTTTTTCGCAAGCGCTCTCAGTTTCTTCGGATGCTCTTCCGCCTGTACGCCAGGGTTCCCAGAGGAATCAGGAGCAGCACCCATCCTGCAGGAATGAAGCCCAGGGAACAGCCGCCGCCCTCGCCGTCCCCGCTTCCCGTCGGAACGGGAGGAGGCAGGCCGCCGCTTGAAAGGGCCAGGCAGAGCGGATCCAGGAGGAGGCCGTCGTAGGCGCCGTCATAGATGATCAGATAGCCGATGCCTCCGTCGTCGAGAGCGACCACCGCTTCGTCGGGAGAATCCACGAGGAGGAGGCGGAAGGTTACGGTGAACCGCCCCGTGGTGGCGTCGTAACCCGCCTCGAAAAAGTTTCGCCAGGAATTTCCCGCCAGATTCACGAGGTTCACCGCGCCCTCCTCGAAATGTTTGAAGAGATGGATCTTTTCGAAGATGGCCGTGGTCTGGTCCTGGACGGTCTCCATGGAGGCCTCGAAGTCTGCGATGGTGGCCGCGTCCCAGACGGTGAGAAGATCCGCGCTGGAGAACTCCCAGGAGACCAGGAAGGGCAATCCGGGGTATTTTCCGGGCGGGATAGTCTGGTCCACGCTGATGGAGAACTGGAACGCCTTGAAGACGTTCCTCACGGAGGGTACATAAAGAGGGTGAACCTCCTCGAAGGCCACCGGGCCGATTTTCGTGAGGAGCACCACCTCGTCCAGCCCCTGGGGCATATCCGTGCTGATGGCCTGGAGCGTCGCGCTGCCCATGGCCAAGGGGGTGAAGAGGGGCGTGTAGGGGACGACGTCGAGAGAGATGTCGTAGGTGACGTCCAGGCGGTATCCTCCGACTCCCGTGAGGTGCAGGTCCGGTGAGACGGTCATGCCGACAAAGCGGAAGGACCTGAGAAGTGCCCCGAATCCGGGGAAAATGTGGGGAACGTCGGCGCTCGCTTCACCGAAGAGGTAGCGGTTCCGGACGAGCTCGCTTCCCTCCACGTTCACCGTGTTGGTTCCCCAGTTTCTCAGACGAACCCAGAGACGGTCGTTGGGTGCCGCCAATACCCGGAGCGGAATGGCCTGATCCGCAGGGTCGAAGGTGTAGGTGCGGAATCGGGAGGGCTCGACGTTGCCCACGGCGAAGCCCACCTCGAAAAGATCAGGACGCCGGAGGAGCGTCATGACAAAGGGAAGTCGTGCCGCATCCGTGTCGGGAGAGACCGTGTCGGAGGAGACGGCGAGAAAGGCGGGAAAGGTACCGTAGGAACGAGCGCCGAAATCCCAGGTGAGTGTGGCCTCCTTGCGGACATCGCCGGAGACGAAGGAGAGGGAATGGGCCGTGATGCCCGTTCCGCCGAGGGTCACATCCAGGGAGCGGGCCGGATCCTCGTGGGAGACCGGAAGAGCCAGGGTGCCCTTGGGAAGCACCGTGCGCACGAGGAACGGGTCGAGCTGGGATCCGGCGCAGCGGGTGTTTCCGAAGACGACGAGGGGTGCCTCCGAGGCGACGGTGACGGAAAAGGATTCTGTCTGGGAGGCCCCGCCGTCGAAGACTTCTCCCAGGGCGAAGAGGTCCGTGTTGCTCTCCAGAGGAAAGGGCGGCAGTTGTGAGATGGAGAAGGCTCCCCCCACGGCGGCTGCCGCGAGGAGACAGAACGCAGGAAGAAGAAAGACGCGGAAAAATGTGGTCGCCTTTTTCACGACGAACACCATCCTTTCACGGGATATAAACCGGCATGGCCTCCAGGAGGCCCGGAGCCTTCCGGCGTGGAACGAAGAAGACGGCAACGAGTGCTTCGGCCATTATACCGCGTTCGGTTCCTCTTCGAGCACCTCGGTGATGCGAATCTCTTCGCATGCGGCGAGGGGCATCACCATGGGAGATGTCAGTTGTCCCATCTCGGGGTGGAACGTCAGGCTCATTCTCGGACGGTGTGGTGCTTCGGCGGGAATGGCCGTGACGAGTCCAACGTGTCCCGTTGAGAGCCGAAGCCACGTTCCCACGGGGTAGGGGGCCACGACGCGGAAAAAGGCCTCCACCACCCGTGGATCGAAGAGCGAGCCGCTCCCTTCGAGAATGAGAGCGTGGGCCTCCCAGGGAGTTCGGCAGGGACGGTAAGGCCTCGGAGAGACGAGGGCGTCGTAGACGTCCGCCACGGCGACGATGCGACTGAGGAGATGGATTTCCTCTTCCCTGAGGCCGCCGGGATAGCCGCTTCCATCCCACCGTTCATGGTGCTGCAGCGCCACGATGCGTGCGGTGGGCCAGACAAGGTCATGCCCCGCGAGGAGATCCCATCCTCCTCGCGGGTGAAGGTCCACGAGGGAGCGTTCCTCCCTGTCGAGAGGCCCCTTCTTGTCCACGATCTCCGGAGGAATGGCGGCCATGCCCAGATCGTGCAGCAGGGCGCCCAGTCCGAGATTGTAGAGCTGCGCGTAGGAAAAGGAAAGCTCTTGTCCGAGCAGCAGACTCGTGGTGGCCACGAGAGCGCTGTGGGTGAAAATGTACCCGTCGTGTCCACGGAGGGCGAGGAAGCGGAGGACGAGACGGTCGGAGCGGTCGAAGACGTCCTCCAGAATGTCCCGAAGGACACTCTGGATCCGCTCCATCCGCTCCGGAGGCAGATGGTTACCCCGTGCGGCCGTGGCGGTGACGAAGAGCTCCTGCAGTTCTTTCAGGGCACGCCGGAACGTCTCGGGGCGAAGAAGGGGCTCCTCCGCCGCGTCGGGAAAACGCCGATCCCTGATGTACACAAAGGGAACCGCCTGTTTTTTCAGGAGAGCGATGGTCCGCTCCGTCAGGGTCAGATCCTCCCGGAGCAGCAGGGCTCCCGTGGAGGAGAGTATGGGCAGGGCAAGGAGCATCCCCGCTTCCAGTGCTTCCGTCCGAACGAGGCGCATGAGGGTCAGCTCCTCACCAGGACCAGGGCGGCGAGAGCCGCCAACTCCCCCGCCACGGCGGCGGCGCCGAGAACGTCCCCGTTCGTGCCGCCCAGGAGATGCCGGGCGAAACGGCACAGCCCCCAGCCGGCCAGAAAGGCCGCCGTCATGGAGACGAGCCACTGTCGCGGCCCCAGCGGAAGAAGAAGGGCGGCGCAGAGCAGTCCCCGGAAGAGCTCCACCTTGCCGAAGGGAATCACATAGTCCCGGGCCAGCCCCGTCTCCCAGGGGTAGGTGCCGAAAAAAGCCGCCCCGAGGAGTGCAAAGCGCCCCGCACAGGCCCCGAGTGCGAGCAGGAGCGGCCACGATCCGGGAGGAAGGGCTTCCGCCAGGGAAGTCCACAGGCCAAGGGCGACCACCAGAAAAATCGCGCCGTATCCGCCGATGCGGCTGTCTTTCATGACCTTCCGCAGCGCCTCGCCGCGTTTGCCGCTCCCCCACCCGTCCGCCAGGTCCGTCCAGCCGTCGAGATGGAGCGACCACCCGAGCAGGGCATAGAGTGCCAGCGCTCCCCACGCAGCGGCCCGGGGAGGCATGCCGAGAGCGCAAAGGGTGCCTCCTCCGCCGGCGAGTCCTCCCAGCAGGGCTCCCACGAGGGGCGCGAACGTGAGGGCCGACGCGGGAGAAACGGGCTGTCGCGGCCAGAAGCGGGAAGGGATGGGAATTCGGGAGAGAAATCCCAGAAGAAAGATGAATTCGGCGTAGAGGCGCGCCGGAATCGCGGTGGGGATCATGACGTGAAGATCCTTTCCGTTTCGCCGGGCTCCATTGTGTCCGCAGCACGAGGACGCATCATCGTCATAGGTCCGGCATGTCCGGGGGCGTTCCCTTGATCCATTGCGGAATGCCCGCGACCACGAAGGCCACCGCGTCTGCCCTTGCCGCAGCGACCTGGTTCGCCCGTCCCTGAAGATCGACGAAACGCCGTCCGAGGCGGTACGGAGGAATGGGAGCGTGCCCCACCTCGTTGCTCACCACGAGAAAGTGGGCGCTCCGGGCGGGCGCGTCGAGCAGGTGCTCCAGGAGGTCCAGGATCCGCTTTTCCGCCGCGTTCCATGCGACAGGGTCCTCTCCATCGGCGGAGGGTTCCGCCAGAAGAAGCCTGGAGAGCCAGAGGGTAAGACAATCCAGCAGAAGAATGCCCCGGATGCCCCGGATTTTTTCGGGGATCTTCTCCGGTGTGCCTTCCAGGGTGTGCCATGTCTCGGGCCGTGCGGCCCGGTGCAGGGCGATGCGGGCCGCCATCTCCGTGTCTTTGACGTCCGCTGTGGCTACGTACGTGACGGTGCTGCCGCCGAGGCGCTCCGCCGTCATCTGGGCGAGACGGCTTTTACCGCTCCGCATACCGCCGAGAAACAGGGTCAGGGATGACATGTCTCTTCTCCTTCGTCTCCTTCTCTCTCTTGCTCTACTCTTTGCGAGGGTAACGCCCGATGTCGTTCGTGGCAGAGCTTTCTCGGGTTTGTGCTGTATGCATCAAGGTGTCCGAATTCGAGACAAGTATAGAGCCGGGAGCAGAGAGGGCGCAAGCGCCGTCTTTTTGCTACGATGGGGTGGTGGCGGAATCCGGTCTCTTTCGCCGGAAAAGGCCCCGCCGGAGGAGCGCTCCCCGGCGACGAATCGGGAGAGGAGTTGGCCGATCATGGAAAAGCGCGATTGCGCAGAAATCGATCCGCAGATCACCGATGTGCTTCTGGCGAGAAAAACCCTGGAGGGACGTGTCCGGCACACCCCCACGGAACGTTCCGCGCCGCTCTCGCAGGTTTGCGGCGGAGAGGTGTATCTCAAATTGGAAAATCAGCAGCTCTGCGGTTCCTTCAAGGTACGGGGAGCCCTGAATCGGATGGAGCGCCTGACGCCGGAGGAGCGGCGCCGCGGCGTGGTCACCGCCTCCAGCGGGAATCATGCCCAGGGAGTGGCCCTTGCTGCGGTGGAGCTGGGCGTGGCAGCCACGGTCTGCGTTCCCGGCGTCTGTCCCGAGACGAAAAAACAGGCCATTCTCACCCGGGGAGGCTCCCGGGTGACTCTCAAGGTGGTGGGACACTACTACGACGACGCCGAAGCCGAGGCGGCCCGCCTCGCTCGAGAGGAGGGGCTCACCTACCTCTCCTCCTTCGAGGATCCCTGGATCATCGCCGGAGCGGGAACGCTGGGACTCGAACTTTTCCTCGATCAGCCCGATCTCGATCTGCTTCTCGTGCCCGCCGGAGGCGGAGGATTGATCAACGGCGTGGCCATCGCCGCCAAAGCCCTGCGCCCCGAGGTGGAGATCTGGGGAGTGCAGTCCACGGCCTCCATGCCCTGGGTCGCTTCCTGGCCGGGGGGAACCGTGGTGGACGTGACCTATGAGGACTCCCTGGCGGATGGTCTCATGGGATACATTCCCCAAAGCCTCGTCGATCTGGCGAAGAAGCGCGTCACGGGATTTCTCGCCGTGGAGGAGAAGGACATCGCCCGGGCCATGGCCTTTCTGCATCGGGAACACCATCAGGTGGTGGAAGGTTCCGGCGCGGTGGGCGTCGCCGCCCTGCTCGCGGGAAAGATCGACGTGACGGGGCGCCGGGTGGGGGTGGTCCTTTCCGGAGGGAACGTGGACGAGGCGGTTCTCCTCTCCGTGCTCGGAACGGCCCTCGACGGATGAGACGCGCTATTCCGAGCTCTCTCCGGGTTTGATGATCTGCTTGATCATCTGCTCCAGGATCTGCTGCTGCACCTGATTCCCCACATCCTCGCTGGAACCGCCGCCGGGACCGACGGGGAAGGAAAGGGTGATGCGGACCTGCTCGTTGGTGTTCTTGTTCTTCGGATCTCCCGGGGAGACGGGAATGGGTGAGACCGTCTCCCTCCGGGAGACGGAAATGTCCTCCAGGGAAGGAGCGTCCAGGGTTCCCTTCACCTTGAAGGAGACCTCCCGGAAATCTCTCCGGGACGCTCCACCCACAAGGCCGCCCAGAATCTCCTGGAGCAGAAGATCCGACGAGCCGCCTGCCTGGATGAGTCCCCTCAGTGCTCCGAGAAAGGCGTTGAAGGCAGTGACGTTGATCTCTCCGTAGCACTTCAGATCCAGCGGCCCTCCGAGGGAGACGCTGCCGTCCGCGGAGAGATAGCGATAGGCTGGGTTTCCGGGAGGCGCGGCCATGCGGCTTCCCGGGATGATGTAGAACATGCCCGTGTCGAAGGCGAAGGAACCCTTGAGAGAGCGAAAGGGGATCTCCGTGCCTCCCGTCGCCCTCGCCATGTCCTGAATGCCCGGAAAGCCCGAGAAGGCGCCGTTCTCGACGTCCAGTGTTCCCTGGGCCTCCGTTCCGAAGAGCCTTCCCAGGGTACCGTTTCCGCGCACACGGAAGGTCCCCTTTCCGGAGACGCTTCCTTCGAGGGATGCCAGATCCGCCAGGGCGGGTGCCACGTCCACGCTCTCGATGCGCAGGTTGCCGCCCCACTCCCTGGTGAAGAGGTTCATCGTTCCCTGGGCGAAGAAATTTCCGCCGTAGGCTCCGGCGTTTGCGTCCTCCACGGTGACGTATTCGTCCTGGAAGGTGAAGGGAGCCTTCAGAGATTCCGCCCGGAATCCCCGGAGGGAGATCCGCGTGGCGTCGATGAGGCCGCTGCCGCTGAAGAGTCCCTCCGCGAAGCTTCCCTTCGTGTCGAAGGAAAACCGCCCGGAAAGGACGTTTTTCGTCGGACCGAACCACTCCCGGGAGAAGGCGGCGAGGTCGAGGTTTTTTCCGGAGGCGGAAAAGGCGACCTTCCACGTCCCTTCCTCGGAGAGGGCGTCCATGGAAGCCACCACTGGGGAGGCGCCGACGAACCCCTGGAATTTCTCCAGGCGGATTCGTCCCGCTTCGGCGATGACGAGTGCTTCCGTTTCGGTGAAGGGGAAGCCGTTCGCCACGAGGCGAGGTGCGACAGCCTTCAGGCGGAGCTGTGGCTGTTCGGATGTTCCCGTGATCTCCAGCTCACCGCCGGCCTTTCCCCTGAGATAGACCCCTCCCGCGTCGCCCAGCGTGGCGTGGGAATTGGCCATGTCCATGGAGGAAAGGGTTCCCTTCAGATCGAGCACAGCGGGTTTGCCTCCGCCGGGAAGATCGAGAACGCCGGAAATACTTCCCCTCCCCCCCCAGAGTTCTCCCTGAATGTCCTGAAGACGGATGCGCCCGAAAGGAGCCGACCCCGGTCCCTTTTCGAGGCGGAGTTTGCCCCGGAGGGACTGGACGGGAAGGGGAACGCCCGCGAGGGCGCTCACCTGAAAGGCTGTCTCCACCAGCGGGGAAGCGACGTTCCCCGTCACCGCGAAGGTTCCCGCGACGCTTCCGTCGAGGGGGGCTCCTGTGGTGTTCTTTTCGGAAAGGATGTTTTTCAGGGAAATGTCCTTGTAGGAGCCGTCGATCTTCAAGGCAACGGTTCCGTCGGAACGCCCGAGAGCGACCGATCCCGAGGCGCGGACCTCTCCGCCTCCGAACTGCGCCAGGGCCTTGGCGATGCGGAATTCCCTCTCCGTGAGGGATCCCTCCAGAAGGACCTTCGAGAGAACCTGCCCTTCCACGTGAAGGCTGGGTGCCGTGACCTGAAGGGAGAGAGCGGGTTGGGAGACGTTTCCCGAGAGGCGCCATTGGGCGGATCCCTTTCCGGTCAGGCCGAGGGGAATGCCCGCACCGGACCCTCCCGAGAGAGAGGAAAGAAGCTCCGGAGAAAGATCTCTGGCGGTGCCCCGAAGATCCAGCGTTCCCCGACCGGGGATATCCGCAACAGTTCCCGAGAATTCCAGGGGAACGGTTCTCCAGACAAGGGTCCCTTTCTCAAGAGAGAAACGCTTTTCCTCGTAGGTGGCCTGGATGGCCACCGCATCGAGGGGTTCTCCGCGGAAGCGGAACCGTTCCGTCTCCAGAAGTCCCGCCACTTTCGGCGATGCGGCGGGCCCGGTGATCGAGAGGGTCGCGGTGAGGTTGCCCTCCAGAGCGAGCCCTTCCGCATCGGGAAAGGCCTCCCGGAGGCGATGGAGCGGCACGGACGAGGCGGTGAGCCGCACGTTCAGGGAGGTCGCGTCATCCGTGCCGGCGGAACCTGTGGCGGTGAAGGGTGCGCCGAGCCAGAGTCCCCTGCTCCGAAAGGCCACATCGACCTCCCGCAATTCAGCCTCCGCGGTGGTGTCGGCCACGGTGTACCCCGCGACGGAGCCGTCGAGATCCCGCAGGCGGACGTGTCCCCGAAGGGCTCCGTCCAGAGGGCCTGCGAGATCGAGATCGAGGAAGGCGGCGGTTCCGGAAAGAAAGCTCAGGAAAGGAAATTCTCCGTGCCATGCGTCGAGGGAGAGGGACGACGCGGCGAGCGTCACGGCCATCTCCGGAGAGGACGGCTCCAGATCCAGGGAGAGCGTTCCCGAAAGCGGCGACTTCCTCACAAGAGCGGAACAGTCCGAGAGCGTAAAGCGTTTTCCCTGCCAGGCCCAGCGGGCGGAGTGGATTTCCAGGGGGATGTCCATGAGGGTTCCCGCCTCGAGACGGGCGGTCCCTTCCGCGACGGGTTCTCCGACGGTTCCGGAGAGGCGGAAGCTCCCGGACAGCGTTCCCCGGGCCGAGAGGAGTGCCTTGTTTGTCGCGTCGTCTCCCGCCAGGGGCGCGATCCATCTCGCCACCTCCTCCAGAGAGAGGTGGCGCAGAGTTCCCTCCAGAGAAACGGCTCCCTCGGGGTCGAGGGGCACTTCGCCTTGCAGGACGAGGGTGTCCGTTCCGAGAGTCACTTCGCCTCGTTCGAGGACGAGCGTCATTCCCCGGGAGGCGGATGTGGACGTTGCCTCGGAGAGTGTTTCGCGGAGGCGCGCCTCTCCTGTGGCGGCGAGGGAGAGCCCGTCGAGAGCGCCCTCCAGGGAGAGCGCGAAGGACGACGCGTTGTCGGTGATGCGAAGGCGTCCCCGTTCGAGCAGGAACGTTCCCGCCGGAGTTTCCGCGGTGCTTTCCAGGAAAGAGAGCGACAACGGGGGGACGTTTCCCACTTCCGGTTCGTAGGCGTCGAGGAGTGGTTCGAGGGCGCCCCAAGGGGCGGAGAGTTTCTGGAGTGTCGCCGTCCGAAGTGCGGGATCTCTCCGGAGCAGGCTGTCCGGATGAAAGGAGAGGCGAATGCCGTCGGCGGTGATCGCTCCGTTCTTGCCCCGGAGGGTCACGCCGGAGAGCTGAAATCCCGAGAGAGGGTTACCCGAGACCTGTTCCACCGACAGCGCACCCAGATTCTTTGCCTCAATGAGGCGTTGGAGTTCCCCGAGCAGAAGAGCCCCTCCCCAATCGAACCTGGAGAGGGAAAAGTAGCCCGCAAAGCCCAGGGCTACGGCGATGCCCATGAGAAGGAGCGACAGGCGCACCGGACCGGACCGAAACCTTCCTGTTCCGGAGGGACCTTCGGGGATGGGTGCGGATGAATTTTCCGGGGGGGCGGACGGGGTCTCCCCGGGATGCATCTGCCCCCACCTCCGCTCGTCGTTTCTGTCCATCAATCGGAGCTCCTCCACTCGTCGAAATCCTCGAAAGATATTGTATCATCTTGAGCCATGGAGCACGTCCGCAAGATTACCCCGGAAGCACCTTCGCTTCCTTGAGATCTTGCCTGCGGTGCAGGTTGAAGGAAACGGCTCTTCGATCCCGAAGGAGATCTGCACGGACTGAAAGGCTCCGGCAAGTGAGGATTCGGACGGAAGATCCCTTTTCGGCCGGGTCGGTCCGGAGAGACCGGAGCGCTGAAGGTCAGACGGTCATGGCGAGGAGGAACATGCATGCTTGTTCTTGAACCACATTGCGGTGTCAGTGGAGACATGCTTCTCGGGGCATTGCTCGACCTCGGAGCTTCCCGGGCACGTCTCGAGCCCCTGGAGCGGTTCGAAGGGCTCGGTGTCGCCGGAACGGAGATCCGCATCGCGAAGACGGTGAAGCAGGGGCTCTCCGCAACCTGCGTCGATGTGCTTCCGAAGGAGCACTACCACGCCCGGTCGGGAGAGGAACTCCGGGGGCTTCTGGATGCCGCGGCCACCTTTGCCGATGCGTCGGAGGAGGTCCGCCGCCGTGCCGGAGCGGCCCTGGAGCTTCTTCTCGCCGCGGAGGCCCAGGTACACGGCAGCGATCCCGAATCGGTGCACCTTCACGAGGCGGGGAGCTTCGACACCATCGTGGATGTGCTGGGGTTCTTCCTCCTCCTGGAGGATCTGGGGTTTCCGCCACTCTGCTCCCTCCCCGTCCGGGTCGGAGGCGGGACGGTACGCACCGCCCACGGGCTGCTCGCGGTTCCCGTTCCCGCCGTGGCGGCCCTGGCAGCCCGCTGCGGGGTTCCCCTCGAAGGAGGGCCGGTGCGGAAGGAGATCGCCACACCCACGGGGGTGGCGCTTCTCGCCTCCTCGGGGGCCCGTTTTCTGCAGGATCTTCCCTCCGTGGTGCCTCTCCGGGTTGGCTACGGCGCGGGCAGGAAGGATTTCTCCGTTCCCAACGTCTTGCGTGCGCTCCTCTGCAGGGGCGACGCGGAGGGCGAAGAAAAGGGTGACGCTCTCGAAGAGGTCCTGCTCTTCGAGGTCTCCATCGACGACATGACCGGGGAGGAAATGGGGAGAGTGCTGGCGCTCCTTCAGGAAGTCGCTCTGGAAAGCCATCTCGTGCAGGCCCTCGGCAAGAAGGGACGTCCGCTCTTTCTTCTGCGCGTTCTGGCGAAGCGGGAGCACTTCGACAGCGTCGCGGACCTTCTCTTCGGGGAAACCTCCACCATCGGTTTCCGCTACTGGCCCGTGGGGCGACGGAAAATGGAGTACACCGTGGAGCGGCGCCCGATGAAAGGGGAGGAGCGCTTCGTGCGGGTCAAGATCTCCCGCCTCGGGGATGTGGCGAAGGAGAAGGTGGAATTCGACGACCGCTTCGATCCTCGGTAAGGACGCACGCGTCCCCCCAACTCCTCTTCGGTCCGGGGCGCTCCGGAACCGGACCGAAGTGTTGCGTCACCACGATATGCGGCGGTATTCCCGGAAGGGCGCGCAGGGCATGTACCGCCTTTGCGGCGATGTCCCCGTCCTCTCCGGAGACGACCAACTCGAGGAGGAGCGTTTCGTGCCTGTCTTTCCCGCCGGAGAGGGAAAGGGCGAAATCCCGTACCTGCGGCAACCGCCACAGCACCTCCTCCGCGTCGTACAGGCGCAACAGATGCCCTCCTGCCCCCCTCCGGGGAAGGCGTCCCCGGACCTCAACGCGGCGGAGAACGGAGCCGCAGGAGCAGCATTCCGGGAGGAACCGCCCTTCATCGCCGCTGCGGTACCGGAGAAGTGGAAAGGAGCGGCGCGTCAGGGTGGTGAGCGTCACTTCCCCCCACTCTCCCTGGGGGAGCACGTTTCCATTCTCGTCCACGATCTCCGGCAGCAGATCGAGTTCCCGCACGTGGCATCCCTCTCGGGCGGCGCATTCCACGGCGCATCCCCATCCGGATTCGGTGAGCCCGTAGTGAACGAAGACGCGGCATCCCCACCGTGCCTCGATGCGCCGTCGCAAAGAGGGCGGCGCCATGTCCCCACTGAGAAGTGCTACCCGAGGGGCGTGGTGCGACAGTTCCGCCGCCGCCGCCACCTGGGCGGGGAGCCCCACCACGACTGAAGGGCGCACTTCGTCCAGCCGCGCCGCTGTTGCGGCGGGGGGTTCCCCGAGGGGAAACACGTGCACGGAACACCCCAGACGCCGCAGCCCCCGTTTGAGGAGTGCTCCGATGCCGTCGGGGCGAGTACCTCCCATGAGGACTGCCACAGCGCTTCCCGGCGGGGTGAAGGTGACCATGCCGTGGAGAAAGAACTCCTCCGTCGCCTCGAGATCCTCGTCGGTGAAACAGAGGCGCTTCGGCGGTGCGGTGGTGCCTGACGTGGCGAGAGTGACCACCCGGCGGATCTCGGACTGCGAGACCGTGAGAAAGCGTGATTCCGCCCCGGCGAGATCCGATGGAAAGGTGAAGGGCAATTCCCGGAGAGGGGCGTCCTCAAGGCCGCGAAGGCGTTCCCGGTAGAAAGGGGCGTTCGCGGCGGCATGGCGGACGAGAACACGCAACGCCCTCTCCTGGGCTGCCGCCAGGGTTTTTCGGTCCACCGGTCGAAGGGTTTCGGCGGAGTAGCCGACCCCCGGCGTTCCATCTTCCAGGCGGCGGGCGATCCAGGCGTCGAGGGGGGTGATGGGGATACTCACGGGCGACGGTGCAACGGTGTACCATCCCGGGCGGTGAGGTTCCACGCGCAGAAGGGGACGAGGCGTCCATCCGGCGCGGCTGCATGGACGCAGCAGAAGCGGAGCCGCTCGAGGTCGAGGTTCTCCGCGTCCTGGAAGGCCATGGCGCTGATGCTGAAGTTGCCCCTTTTTCCAAGGCGGAGAAACCGGTCGAGATCGTCCTCCGGCGACGAGGCGGAGGCGCAGTGGTTCGCAACACCTTCTCCGGAGACGGAGACTTCCCGGGAGACGTTCGCTCCCCAGCGTCGCCGGATGCTTTCCACGGCTCTGAGCGGGCCTTCCTCCCTGGGCCGTGTCCCGCAGCAGGGTTCATGTCCCACGGGGAAGATCCGGTCCGGGGCTTCCACAAGGTACACCGCGCGGAAGGAGCAGCGTTCGTGCTCGCATCGGGAGGGACGGAAGTGCGAGAGCTCGGTGAGCCCCCCGGTCTGTGCGACAAGATGCCGCAGGATCCGGGGCAGAGTCAGGCGCGTCTCGTCCCGGGGTGGGTCGGGATAGCGGCCGAAGAAGCTCAGGGGCTGAAAGTGCACGCCCCGTACCGTGGGAAAGAGAGAAAGACCGTATCGGACGATATCCCCTATCTCGTCGTCGTTCACTCCCCACTGAAGGGTCGGCACGAGAACCACCCCCAGTTCCGCCCCGGCGCAGGCGCGGAGAGCATCTGTCTTAACCGCTCCGAGGTGTCTTCCCCGAAGTGCGAGATGCGTCGTCTCCCGAAGGCCGTCGAACTGGAGGAACACCCATCCCAGCCCCGCCTCCCGAAGCCTTCGGGCGTATCCGGGCTCTTCGGCGAGGCGGAGGCCGTTCGTGTTGAGCTGAATTCCTGGAAAACCGAGACCGGATGCCAGGCGGAGGAGTTCGGGCAGATCGGATCGTTCCGTGGGTTCACCGCCGGAGAGTTGGAGAATCGCGCCCTCAGCCCTGTCCCGGATCTTTCGGAGCAGCGTCTCCAGGGTGGCGAAATCCGGTTCGTCCCCGCTCCCCGCATCGGCGAAACAGACCGGGCAGCCGAGTCGGCAGCGCTCCGTCACCTCCACCACAACGGTGCAGCTCCGCTGTTCATGGAATTCGCAAAGGCCACAGCTCCGGGGACAGTCGTCGGGCGGTGTGTTCTCCGGGCCGGAAAGGGGAAATCGAGAGGATGTCCAGGCGTGGAGATCCGGTGCTCCCTCCCAGACGAGGCAGGAAAAATCTCCATGGTCGGGGCATCGTTTCCGGAGAAAGACGTTTTCCTTCTCCGTATCCAGAGCGGCGGGAATTCGCCTGAGACAGACGGGGCAGAGGCTGTGCGTACGTCTCAGGAGTGCCATCAGGAGGGGCGTCCTTCCTGGAGGCCGAAGCCCTGTTCTACGAGTAGTTGCAGTGTCTTTTCGAGCGTTGCGGCGACCATGGAGGAACAGACGATCGGATCGGGAGCGGCTGTGTCGCCCAGAATATCGCCGCAGCCCACGCGCTCTCCTCCGGTGCCCCAGCGTTCACGGAACCAGCGGTGCAGCTCCTCCGCCATGAAGAGA
>DIMS01000033.1:0-29537 GCA_002425685.1 Synergistaceae bacterium UBA5560
CGGCGTTCATTTGCTGTGTTTGTCTGCGATCTTTGTGGCCACGAAGGAATCCGGTTTGGTACGGCAGGTGTAGCCGCACCCGCGGACCATTCCCACCACGGAGGTGAGCACGTCCCGCGTCTTGCCGTTGGGGCCGAGGTCCAGGTGAATCTCCAGGTGCACATGACCGTCGCTCGACTGAAAAAGGCTGTCCACATCCAGAATGGGGCGAAGGATGTCCGCGATCTCAAGACTCAGCGACGCCTCGCGAAACATGCGCTCCGCCAGTCCCATCCGAGCCTGCGAACGCTTGACGCGGTAGAAATAGATGCCCCCCTTGCCGGGAAAATAGGCCGTCACGGCACAGACGAACTTCACACCGTTTCCGGCCCGTTGGGAGTCGGCGCCGACGATAATGGTAGGCACCCTTGCGGTGCGCTCGGACATCATCCGGATCTTCGCCACCATATCCTCACACGTGACGGAACCCCAGGTAGGGCTGCGAAATACCATGAACTTCCCTCCCATCGTCCGCGGCGAGGGAAAACGCTGCGGAGCGGAGACGAACAAGGAACCTTCAGGCGGAGCACTTCCGAAAAACCACAGGAAC
Source organism: Synergistaceae bacterium UBA5560 (assembly GCA_002425685.1). Classification (GTDB taxonomy): domain Bacteria; phylum Synergistota; class Synergistia; order Synergistales; family Aminiphilaceae; genus Aminiphilus. The sequence goes on from DIMS01000033.1 coordinate 590, forward strand.
CACGGAAATCGCCGAAAAACACAACATCTCGCGGCGAGTTCCTTTTCCGCTCACCGGGAAGTATAGCCCCGGGATGTGACGGACTCCTCACGGCTTCGTAACGAACGGCAACGACCGTATGTTTCTTCCCGCATGACGGAGCGCTTCCGGAAGGTGGCTCGAGTGCTCTCCGGACCAAATTCACCGGCATGGACAGACGGCCAGGAAGTCCAGGACTTCCGCACGAGGGGCGGCGCTTCCGCATGATTGTACTGATTTCCCTTTCTTCCGGCAAGATGGCACAGAAAAATCCTGGAGTCGATCCGTCGGAACAAAGCAGCGACATCGCGCTTTCCGTCGCTCCGAATGCCTCGGAGCCCACCGGCCGGGCAAGGAATTCCCAGAAGATACCGTCCCCCGTTTGCAACAGCATCCGCGCATGGTGTCAAGCGACATCAGAAGAGGCTTGGTTATCTCTCCCCTGTCGCCTATGAGAAACAATTTTTCAAAGAGCAGTAGGCTGCTTAAATGTTTTGGTGTCCGCTATTGACGACCGACCCCAACGGCAACATCCTTCGCCAAACCAGATAGTCCTCCTGTGCGTCTTATCTGCGTGCCTGCTCCATCCGGCGTTTTTTCCGCAATCGAACACGCTCTCCCCGGAGAGTCAACACCGTACCGTGGTGGAGGAGACTATCGGGGATGGCCGTCGCCACCACGGCATCGCCGAAAACCATTCCCCATTCTCCGACGGGGCGGTTGCTCGTAATCAGCATGCTCCCGCACTCATAACGCCTTGAAACGAATTGGAAGAAGAGTTATCCTGCACTGCTTTCCAGGGGCAAATAGCCCCGTTCATCGACGATCAGGAGTTTCGGCCTGGCATACAGAGCGAGCCGGTCGCCGAGGCGTCCCGGGTACCCCGACCGTTTTCCAGTCCCTACGAGCGGACTTCCCTGCACGCCGTAAATTCCGCAAGACGCGTCTTTTGCCGAAAAGAGAAAAAATCCGGCTCCTGCCGCAGTGTTCAAAACATTCAGCCTTCCTTCTTGACAGGAAGGCTTGAAACTTGATAGAGTTTTGTCGGATACGATATTGGATACGATTTTGTGATAAAAGGAGCAAACTAAATGAGCCTCATGAGTGCCGAAGACCGCGCCTACCACCAGATCGTGGAGCGTGTGCTCTCCCATCACTTCGCGCCGGGAGATCGCATCATCGAGAGTGAACTTGCGGAAGCGCTCGGTTTGTCGCGCACGCCCGTGCGCAACGCGCTGCGCAAACTCATCGCCGAGGGGCTTCTGGAAAACCGGGACAATCGGGGCTGTTTCATTCCAAAGCTCACGCCCATGGACATGCGCGAGGTCTTCGAAGCCCGCATTTCCCTCGAAGGCCAGGCTGCGGGAGCGGCGGCGGGGCGGATCATCCCCGAGGACGTGGCCTTTCTCCGGGTGCTTCTGGAGCGGGAAAAGGAACTCTACCGCTGCGGAGACATCTCGGGCTACGCCGCGGCAAACAAGGATCTGCACCTCTCCATCGCATCCCTCGCCAAAAACGCCTATCTGGAAAAATTCATCCGCCAGACCTACTGGCGGTCCGAACTCTACGTTTTCTTCTTCGATCGCTTCTATATCCCTCCCGGCGGAGAGGCACCGCTCCGCGATCCCGAGAAATCCGTGAGCTGCCGGGAGCATGACTGCATCGTGGAGGCCATCGCCTCCAAGGAGAAGGAGGCCGCCGCCACCGCCATGAGCGACCATCTCCGCACGACCTACACGCTGCTCACGCGGAGAATGCCTCTCTACCACACCCCCGCATGCCTGCAACCTCAATCGGGAAAGGCCTGACCCGACCAACCTTGCCCGTTGGAAAGACCAGGAGGAGGTGAAGAGACACCGGAGCCACCGAGACAGAAAGACAACCCCGCTTTTTCATTTTTTGCGTGCGCAGGAATCGGTGCTTCAGCGATGCATTTTTCCCGAAAGAAGGGAGATGACGGCATGAGAAGGTCTCTGTTGTTCGCACTGCTTGCAACGGTATTGTGTTTCGGAATGGCTCCTCCCGCCGGAGCGGAGGATGCCCCCTCCATGGAACTCCGCGTTTCCGAGGAGGCCGTCACTGTGGGAGACTCGTTTTCCGCGGAGGTTCTGGTGCGCCTGCCCCAGGGCAAAACGCTTCCCGGCGTGACCACCCTCCTCACCTTTGATCCGGCGATCCTGGAACTGCAGGGAATCGAGAAGACTCCAGATCTGGGACTTTCCGTCCTCAACGAAGAGGACAACCGCGGCAAGGGAAACGTCAAGATCGCCTTCGGCGCGGACAATCCCGACGGCGTGCGCCCCGGCGATGAATTCCGCCTTTTCACCCTCACGTTCAAAACCCTGAAGGACGCCAAGGACGCGCCGATCAAGCTCCTCGCCTTCGAGGGGCGCAATCCGCTCCACGCCGTGCAGGACGCGAAGATCACCGTGAAGGGTCTGCCGCCGAAAAGCTACGGCGTACTCTCCATCGTTCCTCCCCTCGTGGCGGTGATTCTCGCCATGCTTTTCAAGAACGTGCTCGCTTCGCTTTTCATCGGTGCCTATCTCGGCGTGGTCATCCTCATGGGGGGCAATCCCCTGGCAGGCCTCACCACGCTCATCAAGGACTACATCTTCGTACAGGCTTCTGACAGCTACAACTCCAGCCTTCTCGTCATGATGGTCTTCATCGGCGGCTTCGTGGGCGTGGTGACCCACTCCGGCGGCGCCGCGGCCTTCGCAGAAAAGGCGTCCCACTGGTTCAACACCCGCGCCAAGGCACAGCTCGCGGTGTGGTTCGGCGGCATCGCCATCTTCTTCTCCGACTCGGCGAACCCCCTCATCCTGGGACCGACCTTCCAGCCCATCACGGACAAACTCCGGGTGAGCCGCGAAAAACTCGCGTGGCTCCTGGACTGCACCTCCTCGCCGGTATGTATCCTCATTCCCTTCATCGGCTGGGGCATCTACATCATGGGGCTCATCCAGAAGGAGTTCACCGCCCTGGGTATCCCAGAAACCGACTTCGACGCCTTCCTCAAGGTTATTCCCTATCAGTTCTACGCCATCGGCACGCTCTTCATGATTCCCCTGGTGGCACTCCTCGGCTTCGAGTTCAGCGCCATGTACAAGGCGGAGAAACGCACCGTCGAGACGGGACAGCCCATGTGGCCCGATGCGAAACCCGCCCGCCCCTCGGTCTCCATCAACCTGGAGGAGGGCGTGAAGCCGAGAGCCTCCATGATGATCATTCCCATCGTGGTTCTCTTCGTCTGCATCTTCGGTCTGCTCATCCCCCACGGTTTCCCGGTGAAGCGCATTCCCGGCGCCGTGCTCCGCACCGCCCTTTGCACGGGCTACTTTCTGGGAGCCATGTCCTGCCTCTTCCTGATGGTACAGCACAAGGTCAAGACTGCGGGTCAGGCCTTCAGCATGTACATGGAGGGCGCCAAGGAGATAGTGTTCATCCTCATGATTCTCGTCCTCGCCTGGTCCCTCGGATCCGTGTGCAAAGCCCTGGGAACGGCGAACTACATCGTGGGGCTTTCCCAGGGAACACTTCCCGGATGGGCCGTTCCAGTGCTGATCTTCGTCACCGGCGCCTGCATCAGTTTCGCCACGGGCTCCTCCTGGGGAACCTTCGCGATCCTCATGCCCCTGGCCATTCCCATGGCGAACGCCTTGGGGGCACCGGTACACGCCGCCATCGGCGCGGTGCTCTCGGGAGGGCTCTTCGGCGACCATTGCTCCCCCATCTCGGACACGACGCTCCTCTCCTCCATGGGAGCCGCCTGTGACCACATCGACCACGTGAAGACCCAGCTCCCCTACGCCATGACCGTGGCCCTCGCGAGTGCCATCGCCTACATCGTCTCGGGACACGTGGAATCACCCATGCTCCTCGGGCTTGCCCTGGGACTGGTCCTTGTGTTCATTCTCGTCTTCGGAAAGATCTGGGGGGCGAAAGTCTCCGATTTCCGGAGCGAGGAAGCCCGATAGACTCTTAAAAGACTAAGGAAGGTGTTTTTCGTGAAACGAATTCTGGTTCTCGGTGCGGGGCGAGTCGCCCATCCCTGTGTGGACTACCTGCTTCAGCATACCGATGCGACACTCACGCTGGTCGATCAGGACAAGCACAACGCCGATGCCGTCGCCGGAGGCAGCTCCCGAGTCACCACCTCCGCCTTCGACGCCACGCAGGGAACGAAGGACCTCCTCGCCTCCACCAAACCGGACCTGGTGATCAATCTTCTCCCCGCGGCCTTCATGGTCCCCGTGGCAAGGGATTGCGTCGCCACAAGAACGAACATGATCAACGTTTCCTACATCAAGGAGGACATGCGCGCCCTCGACGTACCCGCCAGGAACGCGGGCGTGCTGCTTCTCTGCGAGCTGGGACTCGATCCCGGCATCGACCACATGTCCGCGGCAAAGACCGTCCGGGAGATCCACGACAGAGGCGGCAAGGTCGAGTCCTTCTGGTCCTGCTGCGGGGCACTGCCCTCCCAGGAGGCGAACACCAATCCCTTCGGGTACAAACTGTCCTGGTCGCCCTCGGGTCTCATCGGCGCCAGCAAGCGTGAGGCACGCATTCTGAAGAACGGCGAAGTGGTGGTCTATCCTCCCGGTGAGACGTTCCGCCACACGAGTTTCATCGAGATCGCCGGACTCGGCTGGTTCGAGCAGTACGCCAATGCGGATTCCCTGCCCTACATCCGCCTCTACGACATGCCCGAGGCGAAGAACGTCTACCGGGGCACCATCCGGTACATCGGCTGGAGCGAAACCATCCGGAAAATGCTCGATCTCGGGCTCTTCGAGGAAGAGGAACTCGATCTGACGGGACTCACCCATCGGGAGTTCACCGCCCTCCTCGCCGGAGCGACCTCCTGTGAGAGCACCGAAGCGGCCCTCTGCAGAGTGCTGAAGCTTGAACCCTATTCGTCGATCCTTCACAAGCTCGCATGGCTGGGGCTTTTGGACGACACTCCTCTCCCCTTTGCCAGAGGAAGCGCCCGTTCCGTCGTGGCGGATCTCTATCTGAAAAAGCTCGTCTTCGAGCCCGGCGAGCAGGATCTGGTCGTCATGGAACATCGCTATGAGGCATCCTTCGCCGACGGCCAGCGCAAGCGTTTCGTCTCAACCCTCGTGGACCGGGGCATCAAGGGAGGCGACACTTCCATCGCCCGTACTACGGGACTTCCCCCCGCAATCGGTGCCCGGCTCTTCCTGGAGGGCAAACTGCCCTTCACGGGCGTGCACGCTCCGGTGCTGCCGGAGGTGTACGAACCGTCCCTTGCGGAACTCGAACGCCTCGGCGTTCTCTTCCAGGAACGGGAGGGGATTCTGGCCTAACCCCGAGGAACCCTGCGCCGCACTCCGGCGGCGAAAGTTCCGTGCACGCTGAACAAGGTGTTCTTCCTTCGCCCCGAACAGCCGCAGCGGCATTTCTCCCAATCACCACCAATGCGGAGCGAACGCACGGAAGACAGAACGAGGCGGTGTCCCTGAAAATGGGGCACCGCCTCGTTCCGTCCGTCAACGGCTCCGGTTCTTTCTATTCGGCGAGACCAGGTTCGGATGCCTTCCCCATGCTTCGGGTCCTCCCCACCCGGAGCCAGAGCAGGTGTATACCCACGGCAGCTCCAAGAGTCACGAAGGCGGCGGCGCGAAACGCGTCGGGCAACCCCGTGATTCCTCCGAGAAAACCGAGCCCCAGGGGAACGGCGAACCAGGCGATGTCCATGGTGAGATAGAGCAGGGACGTTCCCTTGGCGCGGAGTGAGGGTACCGCAATGTCCGACACGAGGGCGAGATGGATGGGGTGGGCGTAGCCGACACCCACGCCGTAGAGCGTACCGCAGAGGGCGAGCACGAAAGTGGATGCCGCATAGGAAGCGCCGAAAAGGGCCACGCCCATCAGGGCGAAAGCGGGAGCAGCAACGGAGGTGCGCGGTATGCGGTCGAGCAGACCTCTGCCGAAGATGCGCACACCGATGGCTGCGAGCGCCACGGGAATCATGAAAGCCGACGGTGAAAGCCCTCCCTCCGAGGCCATACGGGCCACGTAGACAATGGCCGCATCGGGCAGGGAAAAGCAGAGCGCCGACAGAAGAAGCGTGGGATATCCCCGGGAACCCATCAGTTCGGCAAAGGTACCCCAGTTCTTCGGCAACGCCCCGCTCGCGTCGAGCGGCTCGAGGGAGAAGCTCATGGCGAAACAGAGAACCGCCGCCAGGGGCGCCAGCCCGAGATAGAGCCGCACGTGCCCGGAGAAGAGGAGCGCCTCCGCCGCCGGAAGAATCGTGAAAAGCGGCGCTATCGAACCGACACAGGCGAGAGCGAAGAAGGATCCTCGAACCTGTTCAGGGATCGCAAGGCCCTGGTAGGTGGCGAGCGCCACCAGAAAAAGGCTGAAGCCGGCCCCCATGACAACCCGGGCCGCGAAAATCGCCGGGAAGGACATCCCTGCCCCGAGGAGCCCGAGCGATCCTGCGCCGCAGAGACAGGCTGCGGCGATCATGGTGCGCCGCACGCCCAACCGCTCGGTGATGACGCCTCCGAAGGGACGGCAGAGGATCGTGCTGGCAAAGAAAGCTCCTACGAGAATTCCCGCTCTGGCCGAGGACATGTCCAGCTCCGCCAGGTAGTTGGCGAAGAGGTAATAGACCTCCGTGAAGGCGTAGATGCCGAAGGTCGCGAGAACGATACGAAACAACAGACTCCTGTACTGGTGCATTTCCCTCACCGCCGTTCTTCTGGTGCCGGATGAACCGGCGCGAAATCCGCGCTTCAGGCTATCCGTCTTCCGCCGGCACGTCAAGAGCCGGGAGTGGATCAGGGACACAGACCATGTTTTCACCGCCCGAATCGTCAACTCCGAGAGTGTTGACAAAGACGAGCATCCCCTTGAAAATCATCGCAATCGTCCACACCATACTCTTTTTTTGGAGGTGTCATGCATGACCCGCGGAAAAACCGGCATACGCGCTCTTGTGCTTCTTCTCGGCCTCACCCTCGTTCTCGCCTTTTCCGGCAGCCTCGTCGCAGCGGAGCGCCTGGACCGCATCCTGGAGACGAAAATCCTTCGCGTGGGAACTCCCGGAGACTACCGCCCCTTCTCGATGTTGAACAAGGAGACGGGCACTTACGAGGGACATGACATCGAGCTTGCGGAACTGCTCGCTGCGGAACTCGGCGTGAAGGTGGAATTCGTCCCCACCACATGGCCCAAGCTCATGGAAGACTACCAGGCGGACAAATTCGACATCGCCGTCGGAGGCATCACGCGAAGCCTTGCCCGGATGCTGAAGGGGGATTTTCTTCCTCCCTATGCGCCGAACGGCAAGGTGGCACTGATCAGAAAGGCAGACAAGGAGAAATTCGTTTCCCTCGAAGCGATGGATATACCGGAGACGACGGTTATCGTCAATCCCGGCGGCACGAACGAAAAGTTTGTCAACGCGAATTTCAGGAACGCCAAGATCGTCGTCCATGAGAAGAACGCGGAGATTCCCGCCATGATCGCCGAAGACAGGGGCGACGTCATGATCACCGAAGTGTACGAAGCTGTGATCTATTCTCGCAAGGACGACCGGCTGTACGGAGCGTTCACCGAAAAACCGCTGACGAAGATCAGCTTCATGGGGTTCTTCATCCAGAAGGACGATTCGGATTTCCTCAGGGTGATGCACTACTTATGGAACGATGCGAGGCTCCGGGGCGATCTGGACAAGCTCTTCAACACGTGGCTCAAATAAAGAGCTGTGCAATTCCTCTCTCCGGAACCTGCATATGGTGCTGTAAAGAAAGCAGCACCGCCCGGAATGTAAAGCACCGGAGCGACGAGAAAAAGCCGGAGGGCCTGTCGCCCCTCCGGCTTTTTCTCTCCCGTCCGCATTCCGGTTCCGGCTCTTTCTGCAGCACGGGCCCCCTGCCGGAGCTGCCGTCTACTGGTCGTAGCGCACCCGATAAGGGCCGACGAGACTGTTGAAAAGCAGGTCGCCGTTCGGAAGATACTGGAGAATCGCGTACGCGCCGTTACCGAAGTTCTTTTTGCCGAACACGGTCCGGTGCACCGTCTCCCCCGTGTCCCAATCCATACCCGTGACCTCCCAGCCATCCTCGCGGGTGTAGCCGTTCACGAGGGCCATGTTGGAAGACCGGCTGTTCACGGGAACCATGCTTGTGGAAGAGACATCGGGGCGGACCCAGACGGATTTCCACTCCTTGCTCTCCGCATCCCACTGAAACCGTTCCACCCCCGAGGGAGCATTGAAGATGGGCCCCATGACCGCGACGTCCAGAATCTTGTTGACCGCGCCCATCGTCGCCACGTCCCCGGGAATGTTGTTCACCACGAAAGCGCCGTAGCCGCGCACCACCACGGACTGCTCCGACTGGATCCACTCCGGCTGGGGAGTCAGGCCGCAGGTGACCCGGATCTGCCCGGCGATCCGCCGGGACGCCGTACCCGGCTTCTGGACAAACCCCTCGGGAATTTGGTCGCGCCAGAAGGCGACGAGTTTCATCCGTTTTTCTCCGTCGGTGATGACCACCAGCTTGTCCGGGTCGGAACCGAAGCCCATGAGGGTCGGCGTGGATCCCGTTCCGGTTCCGAATTTCACCAGAGGCGGGACGGCGTCGCTCGGTGCGTCGTAGGCACTGATCCAGGCTCCGTCCACCTCGCGTTCGGAGAGGGTCGTTCCGGTCCAGACGAGCTTGCGCATGAATTTGTTCGAGGCGATGTACAGGCCGTTCTCTTCGTCCACCGCGATGGAATTGGTCACCGTCTCGTCGGCGCCGAAGGACACGAACTGCGCCGTGGCGGGATCCAGATTCCGGTCGATCACGGCGACGCCGTTGCTGAAGATCACCACGAGGAATCCGTCGTAGGTCATGCTCAAGCCGAAAAGCGACACCGTCACCCCTTCGGGCAGATCTTCCCCCTGGATGGTCCGGACGTCATCAATCCTCCGAAGAATCCGGATTCCCGCGGAGGGATCGGCAGGATCCGTCAGGGCAAAGGCATAGACGCCGGGACCGAAGTTGGCATAGAGCACGTTGTCGCGATCAACCACGGAGTAGGCGCCGTTCCGGATGCGATAGGCGTAGTTCTCATCATAGTAGCTCCTGAGAATCTGATCCACGTCGCCGGAAGTCTCCCCCTCGAACACCATCTCTCCCACGAGCTTGTGATCAGTCCTCGAAATCGGGCCGAGGCCGGGCGCAACGTAGGCCGGAGCGTCAATGCGGGCCATCTCCACCCACGCGTCATCCCCATTCCGGATGTAGGATACCCGATCGGTTCCAACCCCCCACATGTACACCGGATTCGTCGACGCCAGGGTGATGATGTTCACGGGTCCGCCGTAGGAAATGGGCTGCCGGGCCGGGTCCACGGAAAATGTGCCCCTGGGCGGCCCGTAGGGCGTGGAATCGCTCTGGGAGGAATCGAAATGGGTAATGCCGTACAGCGAGGCGGAAAGATACGGATTCGTCACCGGACCGTTCTCGGCGACGTTGTCACTGCCGCCGCACCCCCCAAGGGAAAGAAGAAAAACGCCAAGAAGCACAACAAGCACCGGAGATCCGGCTGTTTTTTTCACTTCTTTCATGAATCATTCCCCCTTCCGCCCTGTCAACACGAGAAAAACGGGAGCCCATTCCATTGAGGATCGTTTGCATCTTTCTGTACTTTTTGATTTTTGTCAAGCTTTGCCCCTCGCCTTTTCCCGCGATATTTCAGATTTTCAGGGGAGACGTCGCTAATGACGCAACAATTCAACAAGCCCCAGGCTGACGGAAGGAACGTACGTGAAAAGCATCAGACAGACCAGCATGGCGAGCACAAAGGGCAAGATCTGTTTCGAGATGCCCTCGATCGATTCCCCGGAGATCGCGGAAGCCACGAAAAGATTGATCCCATAAGGTGGCGTGATGAACCCGATGGCCAGATTGACGGTAATGATGATGCCGAATTGAATGGGGTCCATGCCAAGCCTGGTCACCACCGGAAGGAGAATCGGGGTGAGAATGATCACGGCGGCGATGTTGTCGATGAAACATCCGACAATGAGCAGAAACACATTAATCAGCAGCATGATCACGAAAGGACTCTGCGACACGCTGCCCAACCACTCGGCGATGGTCGTCGGAATCTGGGCCAGGGCAAGGTAGTTGGAAAACGCCATGGAAAGGCCGATCATGAATTCCGTCGCGCCGTTGATGAGGCCGGAGGTCCTCAGGCATTCGTAGATCGCCTTTCCGTCGAGTTCCTTGTAGACGAATTTTCCGATGACGACCGAGTAGACCACGGCCACGACCGCCGCCTCCGTCGGCGTGAACACACCACCGTAGATCCCCCCCAGAATGATGATGGGAACCATCAGGGCTCCAAGGGATTCCTTGAATGCGTGAAACACGTTTCCGAGCGTCGGCGGCTCCTTCGAACTCAGGTAGTTTCTCTTCCTGGCAATGAAGTAGCAGACCGTCATGAGGGCAATGCCTATCAGGATACCCGGAACGACACCGGCGATGAACATGTCTCCGATGGACGTCTGGGCCACCACGCTGTAGATGACGAAGGGGATGCTCGGAGGAATGATCACCCCGATGGTGCCTGCAGCCGCCGTCAGAGAAGCCGCGAACGTTCCATGATACTTCCTCTCCTTCATCGCCGGAATCATGAAGGAACCGATCGCCGAGACCGTCGCCGGACCGGAGCCGGAAATGGCGGCGAAGAACATGCAGGCCAGGACCGTGACCATGGCCAGGCCTCCGATGATGAACCCCACAAGGCTCTCCGCAAGGGCAACGAGCCGCCTCGAAATTCCTCCGTTGCACATGAGTGCACCGGCCAGAATGAAGAACGGAATAGCCAACAGAGGAAAGGAATCCAGTCCCGTAAAGGACTTCTGTGCGATCAGGACGAGCGGTATGTCGGTCGTGAGGGCCAGGCAGATGCCTGTGGCCAATCCGAGCGTGATGCCGATGGGAATGCTCAGGCCGATGAACAGAATCAGGAGCCCGAAGAGAAGAAGTGCTTCCATGATCAGGCCCCCTCTCCGCCCGGAGTTCCGCTGAAGAGCTTCTTGATTTCCACGATCAGACGGAGAGCCATCAGAGCCGATCCCACCGGTACCGACGCATAGGCGTACGCCATGGGAATCTCCATGGCCGCCGACAATTGCCCTCTCGTCAGTAGATGTCTTGTCACTGTGCTACCCTGATATGCTAAAAAAACACAGAAGCCGAACCATGCAAGGAGCACGAACAATTCGAAATACTTCCTGCTCGCTCCCGTCAATTTATTCGCAAACATCTCTACCCTGAAATGGCTTCTCTCTTTGACCGCATAACTTGCTCCGATCCACGAAAGCCACAAGAAGATGTACCTGGCAAGTTCTTCGCTCCAGGACAGGGAATTTTGAAAGACATAGCGCATGACAACCTGCACGAAGACCAGAAGCGTCATGAAAGCCAGGGAGTAGACAATGAAATATTCTTCAAAATTATAGATAAGTTTCTTAATCATGCGCACTTCTCCTCGCACGGAAAATAGGTGCGGCCCCCGTCCGAGACGAGAGCCGCACATACGTGATGATCGCTATTTCACCTTTTTTGCGATTTCGACGATTTCCTCACCAAGCTGGTCCTTGAACTGATCATACACGGGTCTCGTCGCCTCCACGAACAGGGTTTTCTGTTCGGGAGTCAGGGTGTTGACCTCCATGCCCTTTGCCTTGAGTTCCTCGAGAAGCTTGTCCTCCTGTTCGGCGATCATCTTTCGCTGGGCAAGCACGAATTCACGGCCACCCTTCATGACGATCTCCCGAAGGTCCTCGGGCAGTTTGTCGAGGAACGCCTTACTCGTCAGGGCCATCGTGGCGGAGAAGACATGTCCCGTGAGGGAATAGTATTTCTGAACCTCGTAGAATTTGGCGTCATAGACGATCGCCACAGGGTTCTCCTCGCCATCGACCGTCTTCTGCTGCAATGCGGTGTACAATTCACCGAAATTCATGGGCGTCGGATTTGCCCCCAACAGCTTGAAGAAGGCGATGTGCATGGGGTTCTCCATCGTCCGAAGCTTCAGCCCCTTCATGTCGTCCGGAACGAACACCGGGTTGCGGCTGTTCGTGACATGCCTGAACCCGTTCTCGAAATAGCCGAGATTCACGAACCCCGACGGAAGCAGATAGGAATCGAGCTTCTGGCCAAGTTCGCCGTCCAATGCTTCGAATGCGGATTCCCTGCTCGTGAAAAGGAACGGAAGGTCCAGAACCTGGAACCGCTTCTCGAATCCCGCTATGGCCGATGTGGCGGGAAGGGCGATCTGGATCGTCCCCATCTGGACCGATTCGGAGAGTTCCCGATCCCCGCCCAGCTGCGCGTTCGGATAGATCTCCACCTTGATCTTTCCGTTCGACTCGCTCTCCACATACTTCTTGAAAACATCACGCATGCAGATGTAGTCAGGATGGGACTCGGAAACGATCGTTCCAACCTTGATGGTGAAATCCGCCGCCACGGCAGGAACAGCGATGAGGCTGACAAGGGCCAACGCAAGCAGGAGCTTGAACAACCGGGCTGCCTTCATGAGACATATCCTCCTTCGCGCACAGACCATTCCCTCTCGGGACCGATGTCCATGTTCACGCCTTCTTCACTGGAGTAAGGTCTTTTTCTTCTTTTTCCTCTTTCCCGTCGTCCCCCCATTCCGCTCCCCTTCTTTCTCAAAACGAAGGAGCTTTCTTCGTCACTGCGCGGCCCTGACGCGGACAAGCTGCTCGTCCGCATCAACTTCCACCCAGTCTCCATCGCTGATGACGTCGAAGGGGTCCGCCTCGAGGCGATCCACCATAACGGCATCGACGACCACAGCCGAGGCGACGAGGACAGGCTCGGTCTCCCTGACGATGATGGCTGCCGGAAGTGTGCCTTTCACCCAGAGCTGGTAAAATCCGTCCACCTGTACGACGGAACTCCCCTTTCCGGACTGAAGCACGAGGATCTTTCCGGCCAGCGATTTTCCCTGCAGAGGATGACTTTTCTCGATGACCGTCCCGGTTTCGGGATCGCACAGGTAGAAACACATGGGTTCCCTGGAGACGATGGCCTCTCCGCACCCGCTTCCCTTCACGATGCATCGGCACCGATAGGTTCGTTCAACTTCGCTCATTACAGGGCCTCCCCGCAGACGGCCGCCTCGACGCAGCCTGAAAGTCTTCGTATGACGAACGGTTGCCCTCGTCGCTCGCGATAATAGGCACATTTGGGCGAATCCGTGATTCCAAGCCCTCCCTCGAAAGATTTCCAGCAGGGCTCATCGATACACGTATCCGCCACGAGATCGACCCCGAGCTCCGCCAGTCTCTCCCTTTCGCCGGAGCGCGATGCCAGTTCGAGAGCGTCGCAGGAAGTGAGTATCCAGAACGCGACACCGTCCCTGACGTGACGCCCCTTCATCAGTCTCTCTACCTCTCGGATCTGTGCGTAGGTGTAATGGGGACACCCCAGCATCACGAGATTGATGCGACCGCCCTTTTCCGAAACGGCATCCTCCTGCTCCCGCAGGTCTCTTTTTGTGACCACGAGCTCCGCCTCCGGAACAGAACCTCCGAAGGCCTTCTCCAGTGTCTGCGCCTCCGGGGTCATTCCTACGATATGATACATCGGCACAGCTCCACTCGTGTTCAATTCCGCACCGAGATAGAGAAGCGATTCCGGCGAGGGCCGCGATCCCACATGGGGGATGTGGAGAACGGGAACCCTCGATCCGGCGAACCGTCCCACGTACCAGCCGAGCAGGCCCCAGTCGTAGGGTTCTCCGAGAGGTGCTTCCACACGGACAAGAAACTGTCCCCGCCTGTTCTCGTCCAGGTGGAACCCGTAGAGTGGCGTTTTTCCCACCACGGCTGCCGCGAGGGCACTGACGGAGGACTCCCGGTTCGTGCGCGCTCCAAGAATCGAGTTGACGTACGGGGTCGCACTGGACTCGGAAAAAGCAATGTGTTCACCGAAAGCGGGAACGTTCGTCCCAAGACCGGGCGTACAACAGAAAGTCAACGCCGCACCGATGCGTCGATAGACATCGACTGTTCGCAGAGCCAGATCGAGTTCCTCTGCGGTGACTTCGTAGCGTTTCGTCAGGCTTGCCACGTCCCAGGCAGGGTTGGTCGTGGGAATCACCGTGCATCGGGCTCCGCCGTCCGCCAGAAGACCGCACCAGTACGTGTCCCCTTCCTGCCCGCTCAACGCCACATGGGTTCTCGTGACGGGAATCAACCGTTCCGCATCGAAGGCTTTTCCCAGCGCGACCAGAAGCTCCATGGCCTTCATAACCCCTTTGCCGCACTGCCCGTCAAGCATTCGTTTCTCTTCATCCGTCAGGAGCACTTCGTTTCCCCTTTCCCTCATGCACGGTTTTTTGAGAACAGGCCACCGACACACCCCTTGGGTTTCAACGTCGAAGCATGGACGATTTCAGTACCGGAGAGCATTGGATTCCGGTCCCTCCCGGCCTCTCCGCTTCTAGTCGATCAGCTTCGCCTCAATGATCTGTTCCATATTGAAATCGTGGACCCGAAGATAATGGGTGACGACATCCTTGAGTGCGTCCAGGGGAACGGGACCGACAAGTTCAGCTCCGCCGACGGCGACACCGTAGGATTCCGCCAGAGCCTTCACCGTCTCGAAGACGACGGGAATGGGGGTCATCCGGTAATTGACGAGATTCATCGACACCTGTGCCTGGTGGCTCTCTTCCAGAGGAAGCGCGATGGCTCTCACGGAATGAAAACCTCCACTGCTGAAGCGAACCGCTTTGGCGATCGCCTTCGCGACATTCAGGTCCTCGGTTCTCAAGTTCACATTGAAGGCCACCAGAGAGAAACGGACCCCCGTCACCGTCGCTCCCCATTCGGGAGGAAACACCGCAGGACCTTCGTCGGGAATCCAAGCGGGATCCTTCATCTTTTCGGCAAACCCTTCGTACTGCCCTTTCCGGATTGTGACGAGCACCTTCCGTTCCGGTTTCGTGGCTGCATCCTCGTAGTAATAGACAGGAACTCCCCTGCCACCGAGAAACGCTCCGTACGCCCGGGCGATACCGAGCGCCTCCTCCTCCGAAACATTCCGTATCGGGACGAAAGGAACGACGTCCACCGCTCCCATTCTGGGGTGGCTTCCCTTGTGAACCGTCATGTCGATTCGGGCAAGAGCCGCATCGGTCACCCGCTTCGCGCCCTCGAGAACATCCTCCGGATCCCCCATGAAAGTGTAGACGGTCCGGTTGTGATCGCTGTTGGAATTGATGTCGAGCACAATAAGCCCGGAAACATTCTCCAGAGCCGCCGTGATGGCGCCGATTTTTTCCGAGTCGGTTCCTTCGCTGATATTCAACTCGCAAAGAAGAACTTTTCTCATTCCGCTTTCCCCGCCTTCCGCTCTTCCACCCCGTCCGTTTCCGTCTCCAGGAGAAACGTTTCCAGTTCGGCAACGCGCTCCGGATCCTTGATGAGCCCCAGATTGGCCCGAATATTGGCGAGACATCCCCCTACAGCCGCCCTCGCAAACACCGCGCCCACTTCCAGATCGGACCCGGCATTGCCGTTGGACCTTCCCTTCATGTCTCTCGCCGCACGCTCCACTTTCAGAGCAAGCAACGCATTCCGGCGGGGCACGTCGGCCGCAACATAGGCGGCTTTCCCGACGGCCTCCCTCCGTAACGCCTTCTCCGTCTCCGTCGCCTTGGGTAACGCATAGGCCGACTTTATGCCCAGGAATGCTTCGAGATCCCGAACAGCACCATCCCGAAGCAGAAGGGAGATCTCGTCCATTTCCGCGGCGGTTTTTTCATACGCTTCGTCGGAAAGGCCGCACTGCTTTCCAACGGACAACCGTGCGACCATGCCCACGAGAGACGCAGCCATCGCTGCGGAAACCGCGGACGCGGCACCGCCTCCGGCCGTGAAATCCTTCGAGTCGTAAATCCTCGCCATCACATCTTCCAGGGTCATCGCCACTCCATCCCTTCCACGGCAAAACCTCGCCCGCACAAACAACCGTCCTGTACGACAACTCGCCCTCTTTTCATGACCCTTGTCACTAGTTTTCCGCCATAGCGGTAGAAGACGTCCTCCCACCGTTCCACGTTCCAGAACTGGAGGTCCGCGAGTTTTCCGGGCTCCAGCGACCCCCTGTCCCCGGACAAGCGAAGGGCTTTCGCTCCTCCGAGGGTCGCCGCGACCAGCGCTTCGCCGGGAAGCATGCGGTGCTGGCGACAGGCGAGCACAAGAGCGAACGGCACGGATTCACACCATGTTCCGGGGCAACAATTGGTCGCGACAGCCAAAGAGACTCCGGACTGCCGCATGAGATGAGGATCGAAGGGATGTGCATGGGAAACGGCAAAATCCGTCGCCGGGAGAACGACACCGATCGTTCCGGCAGCCGCCAGTTTCTTCAGAGCGGAGGGAGGGGTGAAATTCAGATGTTCCGCCGAGACGGCACCGATTTCCGCCGCCAGGTCGGACCCACCGATGTAGGAGTACGCGTCCGTGTGGATCTTCGAGGCCATACCGAGAGCGTTCGCGGCGGAAAGAATTCGGGCGCATTCCACCGCATCGAAGTGCGAATCTTCACACCAGACGTCGCAGAAAACCGCCAGACGGCGGCGCGCCACCTCGGGAAGCATCTCTTCAAGGAGCACGTCGATGTAGGCCGCCTTTCCCATTTCCGGGGGCCAGCCGTGGGCGCCGAGAAACGTGGAAATCACGTCCACCGGAAGATATTTTCCCAATGCCTCGGCAACTTCAAGCATTTTGATTTCCGATTCCACGGTGAATCCGTACCCGCTTTTCACTTCCACCGTCGTCGTCCCACAGGTGATCATGTTCGACAGGCGGCCCGTCGTCTGGGACAGGAGCGAGGCAAAGTCCGCATTCCGCGTCGCCGCCACGGTGGCAGCGATTCCTGTCTGAACGCCTCGAACCCGAAGAAGGTCCGGATCCTCCTGAACGGCCTTCGCAAGGTATTCGTCCACCCGGGATCCCCCGAAGACAAGGTGTGTATGAGCATCCACGAATCCGGGCAACACCACCTGCCCGGCGGCATCGATTCTCTCGGCACCGTCCAGATCCGCCGCCTCACGGACTTCCCTTTCCGTTCCCACCGCGAGCAGATGTTCCCCGGAACCGGCGATCCACCCGCCGTCGATCACGCCCGGGTCGTTTCCGCATACTGAAGAACATGTCACCACCTGGGAAGCGCCCGCGACATACCACCCTGCCTTCGGGATCTCGGGACATGTCATCTTTTCCGGCTCTCCTTTCGGAAAACAGCTCGCCGTGCGACAACCACGGCCCACAGCAACATGGGATCAGGGCTCGGCGATGTCGGCCACGGGCTCTCCCCGGAGAACCTTGACGGCGTTGCCCGCCGTGCGTGATTTCAGTTCAAAGAACGATTCCTGGGAAAGATAGGAGACGTGGGGCGTGATCACGATTCCAGGGCATGTGAAAATCGTCTCCCGGAACGTGGGCGGCTCGACGGGAACCACGTCGACCACGGCCCCGGCGATACTTCCCTCCGTCACGGCACGGATCAGATCGTCCGATTTGACGATCTTTCCTCTGGCCGTGTTGATGAGGAAGGCGCTTTGCTTCATGCACGCCAGCTCCCGCTCGCCGATCATGGAATCGGTCTCCTCGGTCAATTTCGCGTGAATGGTCACGAAATCCGCCGCAGCCAGGCCGGAGTACAGGTCCGTCTTGCGGACACCGAGGGATGCCATGGTTTCCTCGTCCACATAAGGATCGTAGGCGGAAATGTTCATGCCGAGGAGCCCGGCCTTTTTCGCCGTTGCCCGTCCGATTCTGCCGAGACCGATGACGAACAGGTTCGACCCGCGAACGCGATGTGGCAGTTCTTTCATGGCGGGGACGCCCCAGAGCCCGGAGTGCATGGCATCTCTGTAGGAGTCGATTCTCTTGTTGACGTGAAAAATGGCGGCGATGACATAGTCCGACACGTCGTCCACACAATATCCGGGTACGAACGTAACCTTGATTCCTCTGCGCATCGCGCTCGCCACATCGACCCTGTCGTATCCTCCGCCGAAGACGGAGATGACCTTGCAACGGTGAAGTTTTGACAGCGCCTCATCGTCCAGCTTCACGTAGATCTGGGAGAGAATCGCATCCGCATCCTTCCCGAAGGTCTCCAGGTCGGCCCGGTACTCGTAGCCGGAAACCCGGATCGTGCACTCCGGGAAGGCTTCCTTCAAAACCGCCTCCTCGACGACATAGTCCGGCCACTCCTCGTCGATGATCCAAATGAAAGGCTTCATGGGAACCGCCCCTATTTCGGCCTGGCCGGAGTGCTCTTTTCGGGACCGAAGGTGACCTTGTCGGCGGGCTCCCACCAGAGGGGCACCTTGATGCCTTCCGGGGTCAGTTTGCCCTTGCCGTTCGCGACATCCCGGGCGGTCTCATACCCGGCCTGGGCGTGCCGGATGACACCGATGCCGGAATCGACCGTCATGGCCACCTCCAGCCGAACAGCGGCATCGTCGGTTCCGTCGGCGATCTGCGTGACTCCCGTGTGAACCGCCTCACCCATGGAATAATTCGCCTGAATGGCAATGAGATCGCACATGCCGCAGGCGTTCAGCAGCCCGTTCAGCATGGGCCAGTCCGAGATGAGATCACCCCCGTCCTTCATGCGCTCCGATTCGAAAGTGGGGTTGACGATGGAACCGGAATCGAGATTGTCTCTGGAGAACGCCACAGGTCCCTTGATCTCGCCCTTCCTGATGAGATCGTTGATGGCGAGGGCAAATTTCTTCCGCTGGCCGAAGCCCATGTAGCACACTCTCGCGGGCAGTGCCTCGATGGGAAGATGTCTGCTCGCAAGCCGGATCCAGCGACCGACGATGGGATCGTCACCGAAGAGTTTCAGCGCGAGTTCGTCGGCACGTTTCAGATCCGAGGCCTCCCCGGAAATGCAAGTCCAACGGAAGGGACCACGCCCCTCGCAGAACAAGGGACGGATGTAGTCGGCCACGAACGCGGGAAGCCTCATGGCCTCTTCCTCGGGGAAGCCCGCATCGCGGCATTCCTTCCGGATGCTGGTACCGTATTCGAACACGGGGACTCCCTTGTCCAGGTACTTCAGCATGACTGCGAGCTGGCGCTTCATGGTCTCCCGAGCCTGAGCGAGATAGCCGTCGAAATCCTTCTCCCGGAGAACGGCCGCCTCTTCCGGCGTATATCCCGAGGGGATGTAGGAAATGGGATCGTGACAGGGACACATTTCGCTCATGACATCCGGCACGAAGCCCTTCTCGTAGGCTTCTTCGAAGCAATCCGCCGCGTTTCCGACAACTCCGATGGCCAGGGCTTCCCCATTCTTCGCGGATTTTCTCGCCAGGGTGATCGCCTCGTCCATGGTGGTCACGATGACGTCCATGTACTTCTTCTCGACACGCCGCTCCAGGATTCTTCTGTCCGTATCGACCACAATGGCCACGCCGCCGTGCATTTTCATGGCCCAGCTCTGGTTGCCACCCATTCCACCCGCTCCGGCCGTCAGGTAGATCCGGTCTTTCAGTGAGCCGTCGTAATGCTTGATGGCCACCGCTCCAAGAGTCTCGAAGGTTCCCTCGATAACTCCCTGGGTTCCGATGTACTCCCATGGAGCTGCCGTGTACTGGGCGAAAATCGTCAGGTTTTTCGCTTCCAGCTCGTAGAAGACAGGCCACGTGGCCTTCATGATGTTCGTCGTCGCCATGACGACCACCGGAGCGTACTTATGGGTCTTGAAGACTGCCACGGGCATTCCCGACTGAACGACCAGCGTCTCGTCGTCCTCGAGTTCCTTCAAGGATTTCACGATGGCGTGGTAGGATTCCCAGTTTCTCGCACACTTGCCGTTACCGCCGTAGATGACGAGTCTCTCCGGATGCTCCGCGTTCTCCATGTTGTTCTCAAGCATCCTGAGGATTGTCTCCTGCCGCCATCCTTTGCACCGGAGAACAGGTCCTCTCTGTGCCTTCACTGAGTAAAGAATCTGCGCATTGCCCATGTTGCGCACCTCCTTCGGGATGTTCGATTCCGTTATCGACAATGTCATATCCGTCCTCACGCGTTTCGGGGAAAAAGTTCCTCCCGACCCGCCCAGACGTTTCTCCGTTTTCCGCCCCACTCTTCCGCGTTCTCCGTGACATTCCCCCGCGCTTCTCTTCTTCAGCGCGACAACAGCCTGAGCACTCCGGCGTCGGCATCCAGCTCGATCGTTTGTCCATCCTTGAGCGTTTCGAAAAAAGACTCCTCTACCGCATAGACCGACGGAATTTCCATGATGAGCAGCGCCGACACGAAAACCGGATCGGGGTTCCGCAGAACGACTCCCACCGGGCCCTTTCCATGTTTCGTGATTTTGAAAAGGCCGTCCATCTGCACGACGGAACTCCCTTTTCCCGCATGAGCGACGAGAATCGTCCCCTCCATGGACCGCCCCTCCAGGGCATGTCCCTTTTCCACCACGACACCGGTTTCGGGTTCCACGAGATAGAAACAGACCGCCTCGTCGCTGACCAGTGCGGGACCGCTGCAACGTCCTCCCGAAATGGGAGAACACGCGAACGAACAGGAACCGCTCATTCCCTCACCTCCCCCACCAAGGCAGCCTCTATGGCTTTTTCAAGGGGCCGTACCTTAAATGCGATCTTCCTGATTTCGTTGTAATAGGCGCATTTGGGGGAATCCGTCACGGCGGATTTTCCGTAGTAGGGATACCAGCAGGGCGGAACATCGATGCAGGTGTCGGTGATGATGTGCCCTCCGGCACGGGTGATGGTATCGAGGTATCCCATGCGATCCGCGAGCTCTCTCGTCAACGAGCTTGTGAGGATCCAGACGTCGACGGCGAATCGTTTCCCCTCGGCAATCCGGGCGATGTCGCCCACCTGCCTGATCGTCAGATGGGGACAGCCGAACATGGCGAAGTCGATTTTTCCGGGGGCTCCGCAGATTCTCCTCCGCACGTCTTCGATATCGTCCTTCGTGATCGTGACACGATGCCTGGGGGCCTTCCCTCCGAAAGCGGCAGCGAGATCGGGGGCTTCCGGGGTGATCCCCACGAAGTGGTACATCGCAACGGATCCCGATGTGTTCAGCTCCGCCCCGAAATTCATGAACCCTTCCGGCGTAGGACGTTCTTCAATACCGACAAAGGCAGGAACTTCCGGGCCTGGGTGTTTCAGGGGATAACACCAGCCGAGGAGTTGATAGTCGAAATCGGTACGAATATCCGCCTTCACGTCGACCAAAACCTCGGCCAGGCGGTTTTCGTCGAGAAGAAGGCCGTACTCGGGCACGAGCCCGGTGATGGCGGCACAGAGCGCACTCTGGGACGATTCCCTGTTGGATCTGGCGCCGAATACGGAGTTCACGTACGGTGTTGCGCTCGATTCTGAAAAGGCGATCACTTCCCCGAAGGAAGGCACATTCTGCTGCAGATAGGGTGTACAGCTGAAGCTGAGAACAGCTCCTATTTTCCGATAGGCTGCGTTCGTCGCCGACACAATGTCCATGCCGGTCTTCGGGATCTCCACAAGATGCTTGTTCAGATATGCCAGATTGATACTGGGATTGACGGTAGGAGGAATTTTGCATTTTCCTCCGAGTCCGACCAGTTTCTCGACAAACCAGAGATCCGCGTCCTGAGCGCTCAGCGCCACATGAGCCCGCGTAATGGGGACCATGCGCTTCGCTCCGAACACTCTGCCCACACCGGCCTGAATACGCATGGCGTATTCCACGGCTCTCCCATGTTCTCCCGCCAACATTTTCTCTTGCTCCTCCGTCAATCTCATTCTTCACCAACCTTTCACTCAATAAAAAATGAAATGACCAAAGCCATTCTTTTCCGTCGTTATACTATCTGTATTATGAACCAAGCAAAATTTTCACAGCATCTTTCTTAGATGATATCGGTTGTTGAATTCAATATGTGCGCGCAATGCTCCCTTGAGCCCCTCCGCGTCCTTCACCTCGAGAAAACGAAGAATGTCCATGTGCTGGTGGATCGTGTCCTCAACATACTCCTGCGTTTCCCAAGATGCAAAAACATAACGCAGGATTTGAAAACGCAGCACGTTGAGGAAATTCCGGAGTCGATTGTTCTTGCAATGAGTGAGGATAACACCATGAAGATTGGTATCCGCTTCCGAAAGGTGTTCCGGTGACAGCTCCTCACCATTTTCGAACCGTTCGAGAAAATGTTCCCAAATCAAGCGCTGGTGCCGAACCTCTTCCTGTGTGATGCTTTCAAGTGCCGTCTCTGCAGCCAACGGTTCCAACACCATCCGAAGATCGTTGATCTCCTTGATGTCCTCCACGGTCATTTCTGCGACTATCGCTCCACGGCCAGGAATGATCTTGAGCAACCCTTCCTGATCGAGCTGGCTGATCGCTTCACGCACAGGAGTCCGGCTGATGCCGAGCATTTCTCCGAGACGGACCTCGCTGAGAGGCTCGCCCGGCTCGAAGACATTGCCGATGA
This sequence comes from Synergistaceae bacterium UBA5560, assembly GCA_002425685.1. GTDB lineage: Bacteria > Synergistota > Synergistia > Synergistales > Aminiphilaceae > Aminiphilus. The sequence goes on from DIMS01000033.1 coordinate 23,158, forward strand.
TCATATCCCGTATCGCCTCCGCAGCTCTTTCGGCAAGACGGGGATGGTTCTTTTTCTGCTGTTGTAGCAAGCTGGAAAAATCTTTGATTTCAATCATTCCAAGGTTCTCCTCGTCGGAAACATTTCGCTCTTGCCATAATACTCTCTGTATTATGACTGTCAAGACCAATAACAAAAGAGCAACGCGCTCCATTCACTGCAAAACGTCGTTTCCGATCGCTGTCATGGCCGTAAAAAACGGCGTTCATTTACCTCGGAAAATTCCTTTCACTTTTTTCCTTGTGCTTCGTGTCCCGGACGGTGTCATGCTCTCCACGTTCCGCCGGAAATTCTCTCTATAATCCCATGGCAAACATCGTCCGCAGGTGCAAAAAATCATCGCCTCTATCCGGAAGGGAACACATTCTCAGTTGTAGGGAACATTGTGCCTGGATTGTCAATCCAAACTCAACCGAGGTGGAGCCAGCTCCCGATAGACCTCCGCCGGAGCGCGCCATCCTAGGCACTTTCGTGGCTTGTTGTTGAGGAGCGATACGTAGTGATCCAGCTCCTCGCGGCTTACGCTCCGGAAGTCCTTCCCTTTGGGCAAGAACTCCCTGAGGCGGCCGTTAGCGGCGATTCTCCGCCTTTTCCAGGGAGTTCCTTTTTGTGTTCGAGCAACAGAGCTAGGTCGAGACGACGGCACGCCGGCCTCGATTCCGTTATCCCAGCGGGCCGATCACCCGTTCTACCGCGTCAACAAGTTCCCCATTTCCGATCATCGCGGATGCGGCGGCCTGATCCTCAAAAAAAACTCTGTCTTCCTGCAGAAAAGCGACCTTCTCACGCAACAGCCCGTACGCCGGAGCAGTTCCCTTTCCCGCCGCCAAACCCGGCTGCAGGTCTGCCGCCTGCGCGGCGGCCATCCATTCGATACCCAGCACGGCCTCCACATGTTCCACGATCTGTCGTGCTTTTCTGGCGGCGATGGTCCCCATACTGACGTGATCCTCCTGCCCCGCCGACGTGGGAATCGAATCCACGCTGGCCGGATGGGCAAGGACCTTGTTCTCCGAGACAAGAGCCGCCGCCGCATATTGAGGCACCATGAAACCGCAGTTGAGTCCACCCTCTTCAACCAGAAAGGCGGGCAGACCGTGATTATGTGCGGGATCCACCAGCTTGGCGATCCGCCTTTCCGAAAGATTTCCCAGTTCGGCCACCGCAATGCCGAGCGCATCCATGGCAATCGCGACAGGCTCTCCGTGGAAATTTCCTCCGGACAGCACCTCGCCGTTTTCGAAAACCAGCGGATTATCCGTTACGGCATTCATTTCGACCTCCACGACCTGGCGGACATACGCCACAGCCGCTCGACAGGCCCCGTGGACCTGAGGAATGCATCGCAAAGAATAAGCATCCTGCATTCTCCGTTCTCCCTGCCTGGAAGCGCACTCGCTTTCCTGAAGCAATCTCCGGAGGTTTTCAGCACTTGCGCACTGTCCCCGTTGCCCGCGGATTTCATGAATTCTCGCGTCGAAGGCATCCGTGATTCCCCGCAATCCTTCCACCGTCAGCGCGGCGATGATGTCCGCACATTTCACGAGATTTTCGGCCCCGCACAGCGCAAACGCCGCGATGGAAGTCATTACGGGCGTTCCGTTGATCAGCGCCAGTCCTTCTTTCGCTTTGAGCCGCAGCAACGGCACGCCCGCACGATACATCGCTTCGGCCCCGGAAAGGCGGGCTCCACCATACACGGCGTACCCCTCACCGATCATGGGAAGCACCATATGCGCCAAAGGGCAGAGATCCCCGCTGGCACCCACGGACCCTTTCTCCGGAATGACCGGCGTTACCCGTTTGTTCAGCATTTCCGCAAGAGTCGATACAACCTCGGGTCTCGCGCCCGAGTATCCTTTTACCAGAGCGTTGACCCGCAGGAGCATGACACCCCGAACGATCTCCTCCGAGAGAGGATTTCCGACACCGACTGCGTCCGCCCTGATCAGATTGATCTGTAACGCGCTCAATTGCTCCTCGGAAATCGAAACATCCGCAAACCTGCCAAACCCCGTGTTGATCCCGTACATGGGAACACCTGCCTTCAGGTGCTCCTCCACGATTTTTCTCGAACGGCGCACTTTATTCATGGCGTGCTCCGTGATGATCACCGTTGCCCCGTCTCTCGCGACGGCGAGAAAATCTTGAAGAGAAAGAGGTTTTTCTCCCAACTCCACGTTCCGCTCCACCTTGAAGACCCCCTCCGCAACATTTTCACCCGAGTGGCAAAAGAACCATCGCGCTTTTCCGCGCCACGCGAAGTACCTCCTTGTCTCTTTGTAGGTTCGGTCTTTGCACTGTTCCATCGGAACACGTCACCATGCAGGGCAGGTACGATTCCAACAGAAAAAACCGCTCGCTCTTTCTCTGCTCAGATACATGCGCTCTTCCAAAAACCGGAGGACACACTCCTTCCCCGTGCCGAAGGGTGTTCGGCGTTTTCTGACGTCACGTTGCTGCGACGGGTATCCTCTAAAGCGCATCCGAAAAGGGTCCGTTCCAAACGCCTCGATCCAGGAAAATGCTTTTCTTAGACATCCTCGAAAGCGTCATCGACATATTTGTGGAAGAGCGCATACATCGTCGTCAACGGTCTCTCTTTTCTGGGCTTTTTTCGGGCACCGGTGTCTCCCGTGTTTTCACACCCTGTCGCCGGCCCTCCCCAGTTTTTCCTCTCCCGTGAAATCGACCGCCGAAACGCTCTTCCCAGAGACCGCGGAAAAAACTCCGGGCGTTGCCGCCGAGCACCCGGTTGTCATAGCCGCCCTCCTGTACCACCAGAGTGGGCAAGCGGAGAGTGGCTAGACGCCGTCCGCTTCGCTCGAAATCCTTTCCTGTCAGGTCCCAGGAGCCGGTCGGATCGTTTCTTGCCCCGTCAAGTCCGAGAGAGACCACCAGGAAGGAGGGAGAAAAAGACGTGACACGCCGCAACGCGAGAGCGAGAGCCTCATCATACCGCACACCCTCCACCTTCTCCGGCAACGGAATGTTCAGATTGAAGCCCTCCCCCTCTCCCTCGCCCCTTTCCTCGGCAAAACCCGAGAAGTAGGGATAGGCAAGATTCGGATGGCCGTGAATGGAGATGGTGAAAACATCGGCGCGCCCGTAGAAGATGTTCTGGGTTCCGTTGCCGTGGTGGTAATCCAGGTCCAGCACGGCGACCCTTCCAAATCGGCTCAAATAGTGAGCCGCCACGGCGGCGTTGTTGAAATAGCAGAACCCGCCGAAAGCGCGGCGTTCCGCGTGGTGTCCCGGAGGACGAACCAGTGCGTAGGCAAGAGGGCATCCGTGAAGCAGTTCCCTGGCACCGGTGAGGGCACAGTCCACGGCCCTCCTGGCCGTCAGGAAGGCATTTCGGTTGAGCGGGGTGAAGGTATCGATGCAGTAGTATCCGGCACGGGTGGGGAGATCCTTCGGTGGGCGGGCGGCATTCCGGATGGGAAACACGTAGGGATAAAGAGATTTCCCTTCCTCCATTCCGGCGCAGACTCTCTTGAGATAGTCGAGAAACGGACCATCGTGCACGGCCCGGAGATTCTCCTCGCCGAAGTGGCGCGGCGGAGCAAGTTCGAAAATCCCCGTGGGCAGAAGCTCCCGGAGAATGCTTCGGATCCGCACGGGCGCCTCCACGTATCCGCGCTCTCTAACATGGTGAATCTCGTGCCCCTGGTTCACCACGAGCAAAATACGCCGGTCCCGGGGAATCTCCTCCCGAACGGCGAGGATGGGAACATTCTGCCGCACATAACGAAAGGGGCGTAGTTTCACCGGATCGTCCCTGATGGACGCAAGGATCATGCGATTGTACTCGGGAGAACAGAGGTGCCCATACTTTTTCTGCAGAATCTCCCGGACGACCTGGCGGGCCTTCTCCCGGCGCAAGGGCCTTCCCAGGCCGAGACCATCGAAGACGAGATAAGGGGGATCGCTCCCGCTCGGCTCGAGTGGCGTCTCGTAGGCGGTGCCCGCAAGCGGCCTCGCTCCGTAGCGTTCGTAAAACCGAAGGCGTGCCGTGTTCTGCTTGCGAATGGCCGGATCCGGGGACAAAAGCGGATCATCGGGAAGACATTCGAAGAAGAGTCCCACACACCCCAGGGCAAGCGCCTCTTCCCGTACTCGTTCGTAAAGGGCGCTCCCTACACCGCGCCCCGTCTCGAGCCGTCCTGCGGCGATAAAATCCAGGAAGGCGAACTGCGCCACCGCGTCGTGTAGGACAAGCGCGAATCCGCGCACCTCCGCACGACTTCCCTCCGCCACAAAGAGCAAACTCTGAAATCCTGTCTTGAGCGGGTTGCGAAGTTTTTCCGGAAGGGTTTCCACTTCCTCTTCGGACACCGCGGCGAATTGTTCCTTCAGAATGCGCTTCACCTGGTCCAACGCTCCCTTTCCAGAGGGAGAAAACTCGTCGAAAACCCGTCGAATGCGAAACACTTCTACGTCCCTCCTCAAACCGACCCTCCGCTGGCGTCCGTTTTTCTGAGGACACCACGCCTCCTGCGGCAATGGCAGACACAGGCGCCATTCGTCCGCGACCACCGAGCGAAAGAAGTTTCACCCCGTTCCACGTCTCCATCCATTCGGAAAAAGCGGACACAAGAAGGTCGAAGAGACACTTCTCCATGCTCCCGTATGCTTGAGAAGAGCCCTTTCCGGACGGAGGGCGATCGCTTTCCTCGACGAAATTTCCGTTTTTTCCTAAAGGGAAGTCGCCCTTTCCGAAAAAACGGAAAACTCTCACGTAACAACATTGAAATAACCCGCTATAATACCACCATATTCCTCCAAAAGAGGATGCCACTGTCGATACACAATGCCGTCGCACCTTTGTTTCTCAATAACTTCCGACGAATGTTCCACCTTTTGTCGGATCCGGTCCTCTTTCGGGAGACAGACACCATCATTTCGGTGAGGAGGAGATAGGTCATGAACACGCTTCGAGGGCGTCTCATCGGCACTTTCCTGATCCTTTCTCTCAGCGCTCTGGGCATCCTCGGCTTTATCGCCGTCGATCGTTCGCAGAAGATTCTCATCGAGGAAGCCCGAAAAGAGGGGCACGCCATGGCAGAGATAGCGGCCTTGCGAGTGGACAACCTCATCGTCAAGCTCCAGACGCTTCTCGAATTCCAGGCGCAACGTTTGGAAATCAAGGGGATGAACTGGGAATTGCAAAAAGCGACGCTCACGGAGGCGACAAAGGATGCCGGATTTCTGGATGTTTTCATTATAGACCCCACTGGGCAGGGACGATCCATCTCCGACAAAACGGGCGACTACGCGAACCGAGTTTATTTCAAGGCCGCCATGGAGACAAAAAAACCCTTTGTCAGCGAGCCCCTCATCTCAAAGTCCACGGGACAGAGCATCGTGGCTTTCGCCGTGCCTGTGATCGGCTACGGCGAAGATCCCGTGGCCGTTCTCATGGGCAGCATGCGCACCGAGGATCTCACGGCCTTCGTCGCATCCATGACCTGGGGCAAAACCGGTTACGCTTTCATCGCGGACAAGGGAGGCATCGTCACCGCCCATCCCGACAAGGAACTCATAGGCAATCTGAACATCTCCGAGGCAGGAGAACTCGTCCCCACTCCGCTTGCTCAAGGCGTGCGAAAAGCACTTGCAGGCGAGGGAGGACTTATGGAATACACCTTTAAAGACATCGAAGACATCGCCGCCTACACGCCCATTCCAACCTCGGGGTGGGCATTGGTTCTCCAAGCCCCCATCAAGGAAATCCTGGCCCCTGTTCAGGCCCTCAAGACTTCCATGCTGATCGCCGTAGCCATTCTTGCCGTTCTCGTGATCGGCGCCTCGATCTGGTTGAGCGGCAGCATCGCCGCTCCCATCCATGTCGTCTGCGAAAGCATGCGGCAGATCGGCAGCGGAGACCTCTCCACTCGAATCACCGTCAGATCCTCGCTCGGTGAAGTCAAAGAACTGGTGGAATCCATCAACAACACCATTGATGCCGTTTCAAATTCCGTGACGACCATCCTCGACACCTCCGGCGCCCTTCTCGCCAAGGCGGAGGACATGAGCGCCGCATCGGAGGAGGTCACCGCAGGCATCACCGAGGTGGCATCCATGACGAATCGCGTGAACACCAACACCCAGGACACGGCCGCAGCCATCGAAGAGGCCAATGCGGGGGTGAGCGAAGTCTCCCTGAGCGCCCAGGCGGGGGCCAAGGCCGCNNGACCTCGCCGCGTCGGTGGGACAGATCTCCGGTTTCGTCACAACCATCACGCAGATCGCGGACCAGACAAACCTGCTGGCCTTGAACGCCGCCATCGAGGCGGCCCGGGCGGGCGAGGCGGGACGCGGCTTCGCCGTGGTCGCCG
>DIMS01000033.1:29613-76372 GCA_002425685.1 Synergistaceae bacterium UBA5560
GCCACGGAGAACACCCAACGTTCGTCGGAGCAACTCAGTGCCATGGTGAGCAAGACTGCCGAAACCAGGGAGGTCATCCTCGACGTGGTCTCCAAGGTGGCGGCTATTTCGGAGAACGTCCAGTCCATTGCCGCCACCATGCAGGAACAATCCGCCAGCGCCGAGGAGATGACTGCGGGAATGGATCAGGTCTCCCGTTCCGGCCAGGAAGTGGCGGAACAGACAAATCGCATCGTCCAGACGATGGAAGAGCAAAAAAAGGCGGTGGAATCCCTCGCACTCATCTCGGAGGAACTCCTCACCCTGAGCGGCAGGCTCCAGAATGCGGCGGCGGTCTTCACCGTCGCCGGAGAGAAAAGGGCGCCCCTTGTCGCGAGGTAATCCTCCCGAAGCGTGTTTCGTGTGCATTGCCGCTTCAAGAGCAGAAAGCCGGGACGATGGAAGAGTTACTCTCTTCCGTCGTCCCGGCTTTCTCATGACAAGGAACCTCTGAAAAATGTTGCACAGGTCTCGGAAAAACACGATGCGACCTACGATCGAGAGAGGACGACTCCTACTTGATCAGAGTTTCCACAAATTTTGCTGACATGACACCTCGACACAAGGAGACCTTCATTGTGTCCATGAACCGACTCCGTATGTTTCCCCTTCGTGCGCTCTGCGTTATACTGCGGACACGGTTCATACCACGGCAGTCTCGATGCATTCCGTCTTTTCGCCGTGCCCGAATTTCGACAGCCGATTCCGGCTCTCCGTACAGGGAGGTTTTTGTCATGCGAATGAGTTCGTCGCCGCGTCGCCCCCTTTTCCGTTCCCTTCTCCTCGCCGTTCTCTTTGCTCCTGCGCTCTTCCTCTCCGCGATGCCCGCGCTCGGGGACGGAACGGAAGCTCCGGTGGAACGACTCCTTGAGGCACACCTGAAGTCCCGAACCGGGGCCGAGGACGTGACGGTCGTTCTCGAGGGCGGAGATGCGCGGGTCCGCAAAGGCTACGCACCCAAACTCTATCTGTGTCTCACGGGAATACGCATGGAGGGAACGCGCATCGACAAGCTTCTGGTAAACCTGGAGGGAGTTCGCTATGTCCCCGACGGGAAGGGGCTACGGATCGACTCCTTCGAGAAGGCCCTCGTCACGGGAAGCCTTCTCGTGGAGGATTTCGTCCGCAGCGTCGCCGCATCCTTTCCGAGCCTGAAGGAACCGGAGGTTGTCCTGGAGGGAGGAAAAGTGACAGTGAAAGGCGTTTATTCCAGGGAAGGGGGGCTCGTGAAGCTCCGTTCCCTCATGCGCTTCACCGGGTCCTACCGGATCGACTCCGCAACGGGAACAGCCCATTACGAGATCACCGAAGCCACGGGAGACAACGCCCTCGTGTCCAAGGCGGACGTGGCGAAGGCCCTCGCCGCACGGTCGCCGAAGATTTCCCTGTCGTCGTTCTTCGTGAGACAGGGGATCCGGGAGATCCGCGTGGACAAGGGAATGCTCTGGTTTTCCTCCGGCTCGGGCGTCCCCTATTGAGAAGAAAAGGCTTCGTCAGGCGTCCCGGCTCCGCCCCTTGCGGTAGTACCCCTTCAGCGCTAGGTCGAGGAGCACCGCCCCGACGAAGATGAGCCCTTTCACAGACTGCTGCACGTAGCTGGAGAGTTCTAGAAGCCGCAAGCCGTTGTCGAGAAAACCCATGACAAGGACCCCCGCCACGGTCCCTCCCATTCCTCCCACACCGCCGAAGAGGCTCGTCCCGCCCAACACCACCGCGGCGATGACGTCCAGCTCCAGCCCTATCCCCACGCTAGGTTGAGCGCTCCAGAGCCGCCCCACCATGAGCACCCCCGCAAGGCCCGCAAGCGTTCCGGAGATGCCGTATACGGCGAGTGTCAGGCGTGGCGCGGAAAGCCCCGCAAGGCGGGCCGTCTCGGGATTGTCTCCCAGGGCTCGAAGATGAATGCCGAAGGGGGTTCGTCGGAGCAGAACCCAGGCAGCGAGGGCGAGGGCGAGAAAGATCAGCCCGGACAGAGGCAACGGTCCCACGGAAGCCCAGCCGGGGGTGTAGAAAGACGGAGAGAGGCCGGAAAGGGGGTATCCCTGGGTGAGAAGCAGCGTGGTTCCCCGGGCCGAGGCGAGCATGGCCAGGGTGGCCATGAAGGGCGGCACGCCGCCGAAGGCCACGAGCGCTCCCGAGAGCATCCCGCAGACCGTGCCGGTGAGCAGTGCAACGCTCCAGGCGAGGGGAACGGGAAGTCCCAGCACCTTGCAGGACCAGGCACCCACCGCACCCGCCAGGGCGAGGACGCTCCCCACGGAAAGATCGATTCCGCCGGAGAGAAGGACGAAGGTCATGCCCACGGCACAGACACCCACGATGGCGGACTGGGCGAGCACGTTCGCCATGTTGCGCCCGTGGAGCACGCCGGGCTGGAAGGCTGCGAGAAGAAGCACCACCGCAAGGAGAAGCAGCACGCTCCCAGCTCCCTGTTCCCGAAGGCGGAACAGAATGGAGTTTTTTTCTTCAGGCATGGGCGACACCTCCCGTCGCTGCGGCCATGACACGTTCGCTCAAACGGTCCGGTTCCCCCTCCTCCCGGGAAAATCGGGCGACACATCGCCCCTCCCGGAAGACGAGGACGGCGTCACTCATGCCCAGCACCTCGGGGAGATCCGAAGAGATCATGAGAATGGCCATTCCCCCGGCTGCCAGATCGTTCATGATCTGGTGGATCTCCGCCTTGGCGCCCACATCCACTCCCCGGGTGGGCTCGTCGAGGACGAGCACCTTCGGGGTAACCGCGAGCCCCTTGGCGATGGCAACCTTCTGCTGGTTTCCTCCGCTCAGGGCGAAGACCGGTTCGAAGACGCTCCGGCAGCGGACTCCGAGACGTTGCACTGAGGTCTCGGCCAGGTGCGTCACCGCCGCACGGTCCGTAAAGAGTCCTCTGCGGAGTCCCTGAAGAAGCTTCATGGTCGCCACGTTGTCCCGAATGGTGCGGTTCAGGAAAAGCCCCTGACGCTTCCGATCCTCCGGAACGAGGACGATCCCCTTCCGCAGCGCGTCGCCGGGACTTCGGGGCACGAAAGGCACCCCTACCACGACGATGCGTCCTCCATCGAACCCGTCCAGCCCCACGAGACAGCGGGCGAGTTCGGTGCGGCCACTGCCCACGAGGCCCGCAATGCCGAGGATCTCCCCACTCCGGAGAGAGAAGGTGATGTCCTTCAGCACGTCTTTCCGGGAAAGCCCCTCCACGCGGAGAAATTCTTCGCCGGGCTCGCGGAACGTCCTGGGGTAGAGGGTCTCCATACGCCGTCCCACCATGAGGGAGATCACTTTCTCGGGGTCGAACTCCTCCGCCGGCGCGCTTCCCGCCATCTCCCCGTCCCGGAGGACGGAAATCCGGTCCGCGAGAGCGAAAATTTCCTCCATGCGGTGGGAGATGTAGATGATCCCCACTCCTTTCGCCTTGAGATCCGCCACGACCCGGAAGAGGCTTTCCGTCTCCCGTGCGGAGAGGCTCGACGTGGGTTCGTCCATGGCGAGGAGAGAGACATTCTGGGAAAGGGCCTTGGCGATCTCCACGAGCTGCTGTTCGCCCGGCGGAAGCGCTCCGGCGGGGCGCTTCACATCGATGTCCACGCCGAATCCCGCCACGAGGCGGGCCGCGTCATCCCGCAGACGCTTCCGATCCACGAAAGGACCGCGCCTCGGCTCACGTCCGAGGTAGATGTTCTCCGCCACGGAGAGGTGCGGAGCGAGGCTCAACTCCTGATGGATGATGCCCACGCCCGCCCGGATGGCGTCACCCGGTCCGGCCCAATGGGCGGGGATCCCCCGGACCAGAAGTTCTCCCTCGTCGGGGACGACGACACCGCCCAGCACCTTGATGAGCGTGGATTTGCCCGCGCCGTTCTCGCCCACGAGAGCATGAAGTTCCCCCTCGCGGAGTGCGAAGGAAATGCCCTTCAGGGCGTGCACGCCGGGATAGCGCTTGTGCACGTTGCGCATGTCCAGCAAGAGGGTCACACCATCGCCTCCAGGTTTCCGGACGTCTCGCTCCGGCTTCCAATCTTCTCGGCGGCTCTTCGCAGAAGGCGCCCCGCGTGCGCCCTGGGGCACGGTGCGAACACGCGGGGCAAAGGACGAAAGAACGCTTTACTCTTGGAAAGAACGCGTTCTAGAACACGGAATCAGGGTGGTAGTAGTCCGCCGCGTTTTCCTTCGTCACCAGCTCCGCCGCGAGAACGATCCGCACGGGAAGCTTCTTCTGGTAGAACCCCTCGAAGGTCTTCCTCTGCACACCGAGCACGCCCAGAGAGACCGCGGTGGCGCACACGTCGGGAGGATAGGTCACGTTGGCCCGGACGAGAGGATCCCCGTCCATGATCCGCTTCACGATGTCCTTGGCGCAGGCGCCGCCGAGGAAAATGCTGATGTCCTTGCGCCCGGACTCCTTGTAGGCCTGAAGGGCGCCCTTCAGCATGTCGTCGTCGGCGGTGTAGACCGCATCGATCTTGGGATACTTCTGGAGATAGTTCTCCATGACCTCAAGGGCCTTCTGCTGGTTCCAGTGACCGGGCTGGCTGTCGAGGATCTTGATGTCGGGATACTTGGCGGCGACCTGTTTCATGGTCTCAACGCGGACCGTGTTGATGGGCGTGGGAATACCCTCGATGAGGACGATGTTCCCCTTGTAGCCCAGTTCCTTGCAGATCCACTCCATGCCGGTCCGGGCATATCCCTCGTCGTCGTTGGAGAGATAGACGTCGTACACGGGCTTGGAAACACCACGGTCGAGGACGACCACGTAGATGCCCTTCTCGTAGGCTTTCTCGACGGCGCTGGTGACGGAGGCGTCGAAGGGAAACACCACGAGGGCATCCACACCCTTGACGATCAGGTCCTCGATGTCCGCGGCCTGTTTCGTCACATTGTCGGCGGTGACGAAGAGGAATTCCAGGTTGGGATCCTTCTTCTGCCAGTCCTCGATGGCCTTCTTGGCCCACCAGTTCGCGCCGCCCATGAAGCCGTGGGTGGCGGTGGGCATGGTGACGCCGATCTTGATGGCCGCGTCGGCGAAGGCCACACTGCCCAGAAGCATGACGACCACGAGGACTACCGCGAGCAGAGCTTTTCTCATGAGTCTCTTCCTCCTTCCGTAAGAAAACGCGTTTCGTTCCCTGCGGAACGTCTCCGGACACGCCCGACGGGGCGAAGATCCGAATCCCCGAAGCACATCGCCTTTCCCACTCGTCTCCGTGCCGGGCCACACCTCCTTCGCCGTACATACCTCTCGGAAAAACACCCGCTTTCCCCCGCGTACCGGGCGGCATCGGCAAAACGACGCGCCCTCCTCAGTTTTTCTGTCTCTGGATGTACACGGCGGCGATGATCACCAGCCCCTTCACGGTTCCCTGAAGATAGGGGGAGATGCCCACCATGTTCAGCATGTTGTTGATGACTCCCAGGGTCACCGCCCCCACCACAGTGCCCCACACGGTGCCCCGCCCTCCCGTCATCGCCGTGCCGCCGATGATGACCGCGGCGATCGCGTCGAGTTCAAAACCAAGCCCCGTGTTGGAGGAACTCACCGCGTTGAAACGGCTCGCGAGAAGCGCCGAGGAGATGCCCACCATGGCACCGTTGATCGCATAGGCGAAAAAGCGAATCCTGTCCACGTCGATGGCGGAGTAGAGAGCCACTTTTTCGTTGCCTCCCACGGCGCAGAGGTGACGCCCGTACTTCGTGTCGTTCAGGAGAATGTTCAGGAGGGCCGCCAGGATCAGGAAAACCCACACGGGAACGGGAAGAAGCAGAAAGGAACCGGCAGCGAAATCTCCGAAGAGAGCGTTCCGCGAGGAGAATTCCCCCGCGTTTCCCATATAGAGCGTAAGAGAACGAAAGAGCGCCATCGTACCCAGCGTGACGATGAAGGGAGCGATGCGCCCCTTGGTGATGAGGAGGCCGTTCACAGCGCCGGCGAAGAATCCCGCTCCCACCGCGACGACACAGGCAAGGAACACCGCGGTCCCCGCACCGAAGGCCTGGACGGCCGGGGTGTTCACCGTGAGGATCGCCAGGGCACCGACGAAGGCCGCCGCGGAGCCCACGGAGAGATCGATGCCGCCGGAGATGATGACCAAGGTCATGCCAAGGGCGATGATTCCCGTGTACGAGACCTGGCGGAAAATGTTCACCAGGTTTTGCACCTGCAGAAAATAAGGACTGAGCAAGGCGGAAATGGTTCCCAGAAGCAACAGGGCGAAAAGCGGCGCGTAACGCTGCAGCTCGATCCGTTTCAGTCGCTGGATCCGGTTTTCGGACGCGTCCTGCGGTGGATTCTGCCGTGTCCCGTCGTTCATCCTGCCTTCGCCTCCTCGCGAATGCCCGTGGCATGGAACATGATCTCTTCCTCGGTGAGAGACGCTCCCTCAAGAACGCCCGCAATCCGCCCGTCCCGCATGACCACCACGCGATGGCACAGCCCGAGCAACTCCTCCTGTTCCGACGAGATGACGATGCAGGAAACTCCCGATTCGGCGAGGTCGGCAATGAAACGGTACATTTCCTGCTTCGCCGAGACGTCGATGCCCCGGGTCGGCTCGTCGGCGACGAGCACCCTCGGATGGGTGTCGAGACTTTTCGCCATGGAGACCTTCTGCTGATTGCCACCGCTCAGGAACTCCAGCCTGGCATCGAGAGAAGGGGCACGGATGTTGAACAGATCCCGGTAGTGGGAGGCACTCCGGCGCTCCCTGCTCTTGTCGAGCAGGCCGAAGAAGCTCCCCGAGCCCCCGAGGAGAGACCGCACATAGCTCCCCAGAGAGACGAGCGTCACGTTCTCCGTGACGGAAAAACCCGTGAGGATGCCGCTTCCCTGTCGATCCTCGGAGAGATAACTCACACCGGCCCTCACCGCATCCTCGGGGAAGCGGACCTTCAGCGGCGTGCCGCTAAGGAGAATCTCTCCCTCGTCGGCCCTCCGCAATCCCATGATGGTCTCCGCCACCTCGGTGCGCCCCGCGCCGACGAGGCCTCCGAACCCGAGCACCTCGCCGGGGGCGAGGGAGAAGGACACATTCCTCAGCAGGCCCCGCACGGACAGGTTGCGCACCTCCAGGGCAGGCACCTGATCGGGGCGGGGGAGGCGCTTCGGGGGGAAGATCTGGGACAGCTCACGCCCCACCATGCGGGAGGCCATTTCCTCGAGGGACATCTCCGCGGTGGGCTTTTCGCAGACGAACTCCCCGTCGCGGAGAATGAGGACCCGGTCGCAAATGGCCTTGATCTCCTTGAGCTTGTGGGAGATGTAGATGATGCTCATGCCCCTTTCCTTCAGGCGCCGCATGAGCCGGAAGAGAATCTGCACCTCGTGGGAGGTGAGCACCGTGGTGGGCTCGTCCATGATGAGCAGCTCCGCCTCGAAGGCGAGGGCCTTGGCGATCTCCACAAGCTGTTTCTGTGCCGCGGAGAGATTTGCAATGCGCTCCGTCGGGGAGATGTCCGTTCCCAGCTCCGCCAGAAGTTCCGCCGTGCGACGCTGCATCCGTTTCTTGGAGAGCATGCCCAGGGGACCGTGCAGTTCCGCCCCGAGAAAGACGTTGTCGTAGACGCAAAGGTCCTTCACCAGGTTGAACTCCTGGGGGATGAGACTTATCCCACCGCTCCGGGCCTCTGCGGGGGTCCGGAAGCAGACCCTCTGCCCCCGGGAACGGATCTCCCCCGAGGTGGGCTGATGGATCCCCCCGAGGATCTTCATGAGGGTGGACTTGCCCGCGCCGTTTTCGCCGATGACACCCAGGATTTCCCCTCGCCGGAGGGAAAGATCGATGTCCCGGAGCACCGGCACGGAGGAGAAGGACTTGCAGATTCCCCGCATTTCGAGAAAGCCGTCGTCCACGACGCTCCCGCCTTTCACGAGCTTCAGTTTTCCATGCTCCCGTCGAAGGCCACCGAAGAGGGGGCGAAATCCGTTCGGCGGACGAAGGCAAGGGACTCCCGGGCGCCGAACTCCCGCTCCATGCCATTGTCCTCCCATTCCACCGACAGAGGTCCCTGATACCCCGCGGCGTTCAGTTCCCGGATGATGGCGTCGAAATCCACATGACCGTGCCCGAGGGAACGGAAGTTCCACCCCCGCCGCAGATCGCCGAAGGGAAGATGGGAACCGAGGATGCCGCTCCTGCCGTCCAGGGTGATCGCCACGTCCTTCATGTGCACGTGATAGATGCGGGAGGCGAAGTCGCGGAGAAAAAGCTCCGGACGCATGCCCTGCCAGAGGAGATGGCTCGGATCGAAGTTGAAACCCAGAGTCGGCCGCTCTCCGAAGACCTCCAGCAGTCTTTTTGCGGTGTAGAAATCGAAGGCGATCTCCGTGGGATGCACCTCAAGGGCAAAGCGCACACCCGCCCTGTCGAACTCGTCGAGGATGGGAGTCCAGCGCTCCAGAATCGTCCGGTACCCCTCCTCGAGCATCCTCTCCGTGGTGGGAGGGAAGGAATACCAGTAGCGCCAGACGGGGGACCCCATGAAACAGGTCACCACGCCGCACCCCATGGCTTTCGCGGCCCAGGGGACGATCTTCATCTCCTCCATCGCCCAGGCCCGGATCTTTTCCGGGTCTCCTTTGCAGGATGCGGGAGCGAAGGTGTCGAGCCGCTCGTCCCATGCATCTCCCACGCACTGCCCCGTCAGATGGGCGCCGAGGGCCCAGCAGCCGAGCTTGTGCTCTTCGAGGATCTCCCTGTGCCGTCGCAGATACGCTCCATTCTCCGCGGCCTGCCGCACATCGAGATGATCTCCCCAGCAGGCGATTTCAAGCCCGTCGTAGCCGATCTCCGCCATTTCGGCGCAGAGGACGTTGAAGGAAAGATCCGCCCACTGTCCCGTGAAGATGGTTACCGGTCTCGCCATGTGTGCGCCACCCCCCTCTTTCGCAAACGCTAAAAATCGAGCCGGCGACCGCCTCCAGCGCTGCTCTCGAGACACCGTTCCACAAAGCGGACACCCCGGGCTCCCTCGGCAATGCCCGGATAGTCCGGGGCGGGCTCGGCGGGACATCGCAGATGCTCCAGAAAAGCACGGTAGATGTTGGCGAAGGCTTCGTAATATCCCTCGGGGTGTCCCCCGGGAATCCGTGAGAAACCCAGGGCCTCCGCCGAAAGGGAGTCCCGGCCCCGGGAGAGACTCTGCACGGGCTGCCCCAGACGAGCCACCTGAAGGACATTGGGATTTTCCTGTTCCCAGGCGAGCGATCCCTTTTCGCAGAGAACCCGGAGCTTCAATCCGTTTGCGCTGCCCACCGCGACCTGGGAGAACCAGTAGAGCCCCTTCGCACCCCCCGCGTACTCGACAAGCACCGTGGCGTTGTCATCCACGGCACGCCCCTCCACGAACGTGTCCAGCCGCGCGCTGAGGCTGCGCATCTCCAATTCTGTGACATAGGATACCAGATGTTCCACGTGGGTGCCGATGTCCCCCGTGCTCCCCGCTCCGGCCTGGGACGGGTCCGTCCGCCACGAGGCCTGCCGGTTTCCAGCCCTCTCCAGAGGAAGGGTCAGCCATTCCTGGGCGTATTCGGCGTTCACGAAACGCACGGAACCGAGTTCCCCCGACCGGAGAAGCGCCCGGGCCTCCTTCACCATGGGATATCCCGAATAGGTGTAGGTGACGCAGAAGGGGAGCGTCTTCTCTGCCGCACGACGCGCCAGGTCCGCCGCATCCCGGGAGTTCGTGACCAGCGGCTTGTCGCAGACCACGGGAATGCCCGCGTCGAGAAACGCCGCGGCGATGGCGTGATGCGACGCGTTCGGAGTCACCACCACCACGAAATCGATCCGGTCCTTCCGGGCCGCCTCGCCGGCTGCCATGGCCGCGGGAGTTTCGTAGAGCCGCTCCTCGTCGAGCCCCAGCGAAAGTCCCCTCGACCGGGTGATCGCCGGATCGCGGGAAAAACACCCCGCAACAAGCCGGGCCCCGCCCTCCAGAGCGATGGCCCGGCGGTGCACATCGCCGATGAAGGCGCCTTCGCCTCCCCCCACCATACCGTAGGTGAGTGTCTTTTCCATAGGAGCCTCCTTCCGCGTCGCGGCACCGTCCGACATGTCCTCCCGAGCCGCGACAGCCCTGCCGCTGACCGCAGGGAGAGAGACAGCACCCCCCGCGGCCAGCGGACGTCGTTTCTTCTCCGGAAGGACCGACGGCGACGTCTATTCCTTCACGACAAGCTGCAGGGGAACGGGAATGAACTCCGGAAGCGCCTCCCCTCCGAGGAACGCCACGGCCTTCTCCACCCCCATGGCACCCATGAGGGCAGGTTGCTGCGCCACCGTGGCGGCGAGCTTGCCGTCCTTCACCGCCGCCACGGCATCGTTCACCGCGTCGAAGCCTACGAAGACGATGCCCTTCCGTCCCGCGGCCTCTGCGGCGGCGATGGCACCGAGGATCATCTCGTCATTGTGGGCGAAGACGCCCGCAATGTCCGGCTGGGCCTGCAGAATGTTCTCGAAGACCTTGAGCCCCTTGTCGCGGCTGAAATCCGCCGCCTGGGCAGCAACGATCTTGATGCCCGGGAAGGCTGCAACGGCGTCGTTGAATCCCTTGCCTCGATCGCGGGCCGCGGAGGTTCCGGGAATGCCCACGAGTTCCACTACATTGCCCTTCTCTTCAAGGGTCTTGGCGAGGAATTCTCCGGCCATCTTTCCCCCTGCCTCATTGTCGCTCGCGATATGGCAGACGACCTTGCCTCCCGAGGCGCCCCGGTCGATGGTGAACACGGGAATACCCGCCTCGTTCGCCTTGAGAATCGAGGGCGTCACCGCATCGGAATCGGTGGGATTGACGAGAATGGCATCCACCTTCTTCTGGATCAGATCCTCCATGGCAGCGGTCATCTTCGCCGAATCGTCCTGGGCATCGAGCACCACAAGTTTCACTCCTGCCGTCCCCGCCGCTCCCTCGGCACCCTGTTTGAGACTCACAAAGAAGGGATTGTTCAACGTGGAGATCACGAGACTGAGTGTTTTCTCCGCCGCCGCAGCGGGCAGTGCGGTAAGCAGGACCACCACGAACACCGCGAGAAGTTTCCTGAACATCATCGACACCTCCTCAAAGATTTTTGCGGACATTGCCTCCGCCCGCGCCACTCCACCCGAAACACCTTCCGGACATTCCCCCGGAGAGACTCGACGCAGGACGCGCCGCAGCGTCCCTTCCGCTCCGGGTTGCCGTCATCCCGCCGCCCGGCTCCTTCGTCCCAGGCTTCCGTAGGCCACGAGAGCCGCCGCGATGACCACCCCCTTCACGACCTGCTCGGAGAAGGGATTGACGTTGAGGAGATTCATTCCGTTCTCCAGCACACCCATGATGAGCACACCCACTATCGTTCCGGCGAGTGTCCCCTGCCCCCCGGAAAAACTCGTACCCCCGAGGACCACCCCGGCAATGGCGCCGAACTCATAGCCGAGACCGGCGCTGGGTTGGGCCGAATCCAGGCGGCCCACGAGCACGAGGCCCGCGAGAGCGGCGAGTGTGCCGCTCAGGACATAGGCCTTTGCTACCGTTCCAGGCACATCGATGCCCGACCCCCAGGCGGCGACGGAATTGGACCCCACGCTGCGCACGCGCTCACCCCAGGGACAACGCTCCAAAAGGACGAAAACCGCGAGAAAGGCGAGCGCAAAAAGCAGTACCGGCACGGGCACACCTCCGAAACGTCCCGTTCCGGGAAACCGAAACAGGGCGCCAAAACCGGTGAGAGGCGCACCTCCCGTGTAGAGAAGGGCGAGTCCCCGGGCGAACCCCATCATCCCCAGGGTGACGATGAAAGGCGGCAGACGGAGCCGGGCGATTCCGAAACCGTTGCACCACCCCAGGCCAGCTCCCCCCGCGAGGGCGCAGCACCAGGCGAGCGGCGCTGCGACTCCCGCCTTCGCCGCCGACGCGGCGAAAAGGACCGACAGGGCGAGGATGCTCCCCACGGAGAGGTCGATTCCCCCCGTGAGGATCACCACGGTCATTCCCAGGGAGATGATGCCGATGATGGAGGACTGACGCAGCACGTTCAACAGGTTCGTCCCCGTGAAAAAGCGCGGTTCCATGGCTCCGACGGCGAGCATGAGCCCACCGAGGAGCAGGAGAAGCAGCGTTCGCGATCCGGGACGCCACGGCAGGGAGGGCATGGTTTCCGCGGGGCCTCAGAAGGGAACGCCGCAACGGAGAAGCACGTTCGCGTAGGGAGTGAACTCTCCGGTACGGACCACGAAGCGCACCTCTTCGAGACGGGCTTTGAACGCCTCGTGAGGAATACGTTCCTGGGGGAGCCCCCGGAAAAGGTCCTCGAAACGCTGCACCAGATGCGGACTCTTTTCCTCCGCCTCCTCGGCCCAACAGACCTCTTCCAGGGCAACCTCCTGGAGCACTGTCTTCAGCACGTCGAAGAAAGGGGGCTTGCCCGGCGCATAGGCCAGGTCGATCCTCGGCACATTCCGCGGAAGGGGGAGCCCCGCGTCAGCGATGCAGATCAGATCACGATGACCGCAGGACGCGATCTGAAACGCCAGTTCCGGATGGAGCAGACCACCACATTTCATTCTCTTTTCCTCCTCCATGTTCCCTCTCCGCTCTCGCTTCGAAACCTCCGCCGCAACCGGGCTTGCATCCACCCCCGGAGGCCCCGCCGACTCTTCGCCCGAAAGGGGTGCAAGGACTCATTTCCCGGCGGAAATCCACGCCGTTTCGCCGGCGGCATCTGCGAGAAGCCGTTCCACCTCTTCACGGCGAGGCAGGCTCGGCTGAGCACCGAGACGAAGACATGCACAGGCTCCCGCGCCGGTTCCGAAGCGAACGGCCTCAGCGAGCGACCCGCCCTCGGCGAGCGTCACCGCGAGAGCCGCCACGAAGGCATCTCCCGCCCCGGTACTGTCCACGGCGGTGATCCTCGGCGGTGAGATGGCAAGATGGGCCGGGCGCTCTCCGTAGCCGACCCTCTCGAAAAGAAAGGCCCCATCCTTCCCGGCGGTGACCACCACGGCGCCCACGCCTCTGTCGAGTGCGGCAAGGGCGCCTTCCAGGAGATCCTCCGTCCCGGAAAACTGGGCCAGTTCGATGCGGTTCGGCACGAAAAGATCCGTCAGCGTCAGGACTTCCTCGGAAAGCGGTGTCCAGGGAGCGGGGTTGAGAATGGTGCGCACGCCCTTCTCGCGGGCGAGGCGAAGCCCTTCGAGGACCGTTTCGGGGGGGACTTCGAGCTGGAAGAGTGCGCAGGAGGCATCGGCGAAAAGAGGTGCGGCATTCCGCACGTCCGACGGAGAAAGCAGAGCATTGGCTCCCGGAGCGATGGCGATGGCGTTGTCACCTTCGACGACGAAAATGGAGGCGACCCCCGTGGAAGAACCGGGAGAGACGAGAAGGTGCTCCACATGGACGCCCTCTTGTTCCAGAGCGAGGCGGAGCGTTCCGCCGAAAGCGTCGTCGCCCACGCGGCCCACCATGCCGACGAAGGCGCCGAGCCGGGCCGCGGCAACCGCCTGGTTCGCCCCCTTGCCTCCGGAGGCAGTGACGAAGGGGCCCGCGGCGAGCGTCTCTCCGAGGACGGGCAGGCGGGGCGCCTGCATGACCAGATCCATGTTGACCGAACCGACGACCACGATACGGGACATGGGACTCACTTCCTTCGCGCCCTTTGCCGCAACAAAGCCGCCGCGGAAAAGAACGCCGGAGTTTGACGAATCGTTTTGCGAATTGTAGCATGAGCGCAAACGTTTGCGCAAACGTTTGCGCTCCGAAAAACACTCTCTTTCACAAGCAAAGAAAAAGGAAGGAGACGGAATGGAAATGGAAACCGAAGGAACCGATCTTCGCGCAAATGGAGGAGACGCTCTATGGCGACCATGAAGGATGTGGCCCGCAGGGCCGGCGTCTCGGTGACCACCGTCTCGCATGTGCTGAACGAAACTCGTCCCGTCCGCGAGGAGGCGCGCCGTCGCGTCCTGGACGCGCTGGAAGCACTCTCCTACAGACGGAACGCCCTCGCACGGAGTCTTCGGAAAAAGCGATCCTCCACCATCGGCCTGATTCTCCCCGACGTGACGAATCCTTTTTTCGCGGAGATCGCCCGCAGCATCGCCGACGCGGCGGAAAGCGAAGGATATTCGGTGATCGTCTGCAACTCCGACGGCAGACGGAACAGCGAGGATTCCTTTCTGGGCATGCTGTCGGAAAAACGTGCCGACGGGGTGATTCTTATCGAGACGGGACCTCCGAGAGGCGACACTTCGGCTCTCGAAAACGGCGGTCCGCCCCTGGTGACCGTAGATCGCTCCCTTCCCGGTGCGAACGTGGATTCGGTACGCATCGACAACGCTCTGGGAGGACGCCGGGCCGCACGACATCTTCTGGATCTCGGGCACCGGCATCTGGCCTGCATTGCCGGCCCGTCCCACGTGACTCCCAGCGGGGAGCGCGTGACGGGTTTCCGGGAAGAGCTTTGCGAGCGGGGATTCTCCCTTCCGGAGGAACGAATCCGCCGAGGAACCTTTCAGCCCGAGAGCGGGTATGACATCACCCGGCGTTTCTTCGAAGAGGACTCCCGCCTCACGGCAATCTTCGCCTGCAACGACCTCATGGCCTTCGGCGCCGTCCGGGCCGCCGCGGACCTGGGCAAGCGCGTCCCGGACGATCTCTCCGTCCTCGGATTCGACGACATCCGGCTGGCCTCGTTCTTCAATCCGCCCCTCACCACCGTGGCCCAGCCCCGCCAGGAAATGGGGGCACTGGCGGTACGGCTTCTGCTGGAGCGCATGGCCGATCCCGCACTTTCTCCCCGCCACCTCGTCCTCGAAACACGCCTGGTACTCCGCTCTTCCACGGCGCCTCCTCCATGACCGGCAACGCCCTCCGCCGGAGCGTCTTTTTCCCCAACACCCGGGGATCATCCCCTCGGGACATTCGGCTGAAGGCGGAACGCCCGAAGGCCCACTCCGAAACAAAAGCGTGAACGTCGCATCTCCATGAGCCGCCCCCGAAAAAAGCGGCGCGGCGGAGATTCTCCGACGGGGCGGAGAAAAACGCCCCATCGGGAACCGCCGCCGCAAACGCGCCTCCGGAGCGACGAAAAATGCTTACTCTTCCCGACGCGCCTCCTCCAGATTCCGGGCGAGAAGTTCCGCCACGAGGCGGGCGAAACGCGCCGGATCCGGGAGCGCCCCCCCTTCGGCGAGAAGTGCCTGCCCATAGAGCAGTTCCGGAAAATCCCCCAGAGATCCCCCTTCGGTGAAACGCCGCTGAAGCCGCTCCAGCACAGGGTGAGCCGGGTTCACCTCCAGGATTCGCTTCAGTTTCGGAACCGCCTGTCCCATCTGCCGCAGGAGCTGCTCCATCTGGGGCGTCATGGAGTGAGTCTCCCCCACCAGGCACGCCGGCGAGGCGGTGAGGCGCGTCGACAAACGCACCGACGAGACCTCGTCCTTCAAGTGCTCCGCAAGAGCTTTCAGAAGCGGTTCGAAGGCATCCTCCCGCTCCTTCGCCCCCTCCCGCTCCTTTTCCTCCGGGGCATCCAGGTCGGCCGCGCCCTTCGCCACGGACTTCAGAGGCTTGTCCCGATAGGTCTCCACGACGCCGGTCCAGAAGTCGTCCACGGGATCGTCGAGGAGGAGCACTTCGAATCCCCGATCGCAGAAAACCTCGAGATGCGGCGAGTTGCGCAGCGTCTCCAGCGTGCCTCCGGAGAGAGAATACACCGCCTTCTGTTCGGGTTTCATGCCCTCCAGATATTCGTCGAGAGTGATCCACTCCCGGGTGGTGGTCCGGAAAAGCGCCAGGGAAAGCAGGGTCTCCCGGTTCCGCTCGTCGGCAAAGATACCCTCCTTGAGGACCTTGCCGAATTCCTTCCAGAAGGTGACGTAGGTCTCGCGCTTTCCGTCCCGGAGACGCTTCAGTTCGTCCAGAACCTTTCTCGTGAGACTCTTGCGGATCACCGCGATCCGCCGGTCCTGCTGGAGAATCTCCCGGGAGATGTTGAGCGGAAGGTCCTCCGCGTCCACCACCCCCCTGAGAAAGCGCAGATACTCGGGAATCAGCTCCTTGCAGTCCTGCATGATGAAGACCCGTTTCACGTAAAGCTGAATTCCCCGGTCCCCCTCGCGAAGGAAGAGATCCATGGGAGCCTTCGAGGGGAGATAGAGCAACGCCCGGAAGGTGGTCGCCCCTTCCGCGCTGTAGACGATGTGCGTTAGCGGCTCCGCCCAATCCTTGCTCACGTGGGCGTAGAATTCCCTGTACTCCTCCTCGGTGACCTCCGACTCGGGACGGGACCAGATGGCTTTCATGGAGTTGAGCACCTCGTCCTTCGTGCCCTCCTCCTTGCCTTCCTTGTCGAAATGCCGCACTTCCATATGGATCGGATAGGCCACAAAATCCGAATACTTGCGGACGATTCCGCGAATCGTCCACTCGTCGGCGACGTCCTCGCCGGATGCGCGTTCCCAGGGGCGGAGCCCCTCGTCGTCATCTCCCTCGTTCTCGATGGGCTTGAGATGGAGCGTCACCGTGGTGCCGCAGGTGTCGCGGTATCCTTCCTCAATGGTGTACGTACCGTCCCCGGAGGATCTCCAGAGCCACGCCGCGTCCTCTCCGGCCTTTCGGGTCAACACCTCCACCGAATCGGCCACCATGAAGGACGAATAGAAACCCACGCCGAACTGACCGATGAGTTCCGGCGTCAGCGTCTCCTTTCGCTCGGCCATGTACTGCAGAAATTCTCTCGTCCCCGACTTGGCGATGGTACCGAGGTAGGTCACGAGATCCTCCCGGTTCATGCCGATGCCGTTGTCGGACACGCGCAGGATCCTCGCGGCTCCGTCCACGGCAATGCGGATGTGGGGATCCGAAAAAGAGGACTGCAGCGCCTCGCTCGTGAGAGAGGCGACGCGCAGCTTGTCCAGCGCGTCCGACGCGTTGGACACGAGTTCCCGCAGAAAAATTTCCCGATTGGAATAGACGGAGTGGACCATGAGGTCCAGCAGTTGCTTCCCCTCGCTCTGAAATGAAAATGTCTCTCTCGCCGCCATGGTCGCACCATGCCTCCTTCAATGTTTCAAAAAACCACAGATGCGGCGCCTTCTCTCCAAAGGCACCTTCCGATCCCTTCCTCCGGACGAAACGTCCTCTTCTCGGAAAGGAAGTATAGATCAAGATAGATCAAAGATAAAGAGTCTTCTTCAACTTCATCCGCAGACATGTTTGCAAACACCTTTGCCTCCTTGCAAACACGAAGTGTTCTCCCTTCGCTCCGAAACTCGCCGGGCGGAACGATGTTCTCCGAAAAACCCTTGTGGGAAGGGTTTCCTCAAGCCCCTCGCAGAGAAAACCCCGCGGTTTCAAGCTTCATTTTCCAGGTTGACGAAAATGGCTTCTCTTGATATATCCATTTTGGGATCCCAAAGGGTATTCTTTTTTGCATTCGTTTTTTGCGCTCCCGAAACACATGTCCAAGCTCATCTGCCGGAGGGAACGAATCATGTCGAGAAGTCAGGCGGAAAGCAAGGCCCGCGAAGAGATTCTGCTTCTCATTCTCAAGAGGCAACTCGTTCCGGGACAACGAATCACGGAGAAAAGCCTTGCGGAATTGTGCGAAGTGAGTCGTACCCCCGTGAGAACGGCCCTCCGGGAACTCATCGCCGAGGGCATTCTCGAACGGGACGAACCCAAGGGGTATGTCATTCCTCCCCTCACGCCTCCGGACATGCTCCAGATCTTCCAGATCCGGCAGGAGCTCGAAGGGATGGCGGCGGCCCTCGCGGCGGAAAGCCCCGAGCCCTGCTACTCCGCCTCCCTCAGACAAATCGAAGCCCTTCAGGAAGAGGAAGAGCGGATCTACCGCAACTGGAACACCGAGAACTTCACCAGAAACAGTCAGGAATTCCACCACTGCATCTGCCGCATGAGCGGCAACCCCTACCTGGAAAAATACATTCTTCAGAGCTATTGGCGCTCCCAGATCTACGTTTTCTTCTTCGACGCCTTCTTCCTCCACGGGTTCGACTCCGCCACGGACCCCGAACCCGTCTACGGGTACTCTTTCGCGGAACACAACGACATCCTGGAGGCGCTCCGTAACCGGGACGGACAACGGGCGCGGAACGCCATGGAAAAGCATATTCTCTCCACCTACAAGTGGCTCACCAATTCCAGACGGTAACGCTTTCCGCACATTCCAGAAAAGAGGTTTTCTCTGGAGTTCTTTTTGGGATCCGAAAAAGAATACGTCGTAAAAACATCGCCCACACCACCGGCACAACACAACAACGCCATCCGAGAGGAACGGAACGACGAGATCCGCTCGATGAAGAAAAGCACTCGGGATTCGAGACACGGCAGACTTTGAAAAAACAGCAGGAACGTCACCAAGACGGACGTGGCGGAAGCACTCGGGGGGATGTCGCATCCTTCACCGTATGTTCGCCCTCCCGGGCCGGGAATGAAACTCGAAGCGACGGAAAGAGGTGTTCCATGGGTACTCTTCGCAGCAGTTCTCAGTACTACCATGTCGTACTCTCGCGCATTCCTCCGAGGGCCACTCCGGTCTTTCACGACGAGGAGATGCAACGCCGGGTCTGGGGACGTCGCTGGGGTGTCTACAACGATGTCGGCACGCTCCGGACCATCCTCCTTCATCCGCCCGGAGAAGAAATCCTCGTCATGACCTCGGACAAGTACGACCCCGAGATCGACGCCCTCATCGACGACGAGGAGCAGTGGTACTTCCGGGACAACAAGGGACCGGACCTCGCGAAGATGCAGGATGAGTTCGCCGCCCTCGTGCGAGTCCTCGAAACACACGGAGTGGAAATCGTGACCGTCGGCGGCGCACCGCGCGATCCCAACGCCATGTTCGTCCGGGACTGCGGCATGGTGGTCAAGGGCGGAGCGGTCATTTCTCGCATGGGTCCCGTGGGGAAGACCCACGGCACGGGACGCCGCGGCGAAGAGCGCTTCGTGCTCCAGAAGCTCGCCGAGATCGGCATGCCCATCCTCCGCACCATCGCCGGTGACGGCCTGCTTGAGGGCGGAAGTTTCTGTTTCCTCGACGAGAAACACGCCGCCATCGGCCTGAGCTTCCGCGGCAATCCAAGCGGGGCGGAACAGCTCCGGCACGTTCTCCAGTATCAGGAGGTCGAACTGATCCAGGTTCCCCTTCCGGGGTACGCCATGCATCTGGACGGCGGCATCGTCATGGTGGACCACGACAAGGCTCTTCTCAACGTGGAGCGCCTTCCCTACTGGTTTCTCGACACACTCGACGAACTGGACATCCAGAAAATTCCCGCGGACTACCGCGAAGGCTCCATGGCCGTGAACTGTCTCACCCTCGCCCCCGGAAAGGTGATCATGGACGACCGGGCGGTGTACACGGCGGAGCGGCTCGCATCTCTCGGCATGGAGACGATCCTCATTCCCTGGGAGGAGATCTCGAAACACGGCGGAGGCATTCACTGCAGCACGCTTCCCCTGGTGCGCGAACGTTCGTGATCGTCTCCGGCGACCCCCGTTTCCGTTTCTCGGACGGTGCCGCCTTTCTGCAAGACCGGCGAAAACTCCGGAAAGGGACGCGGCACGTTGCGGAGACGCTTGCCATGAAGAAACTCTTGAACAACTCGTGAGGAGGCTGTGTTTTCGTGAAACATGTTCTCGTTCTCGGCGCGGGCATGGTAGCCCGCCCCTGCGTGCAGTACCTTCTGAAGCAAGGTCATCGCGTCACCGTGGTGGACACCGTCCGTGAGCGCGTGGAGCACGTTCTCGACGGACACGAGAATGGTATTCCCGTCGTCGGGGACGGACTGAAGGAAGCGGCCCGGCTCGTTNNTCAACGCCTCGTACATGAACGACGAGATGAAAGCGTTCTCCAAGGATGCCGAGCGGCAGGGGCTGACCTTCCTCACCGAGATGGGATGCGATCCGGGCATCGACCACATGACGGCGGTGCGGACCATCCGGGAAGTGGAAAAGCGGGGCGGTTTCGTGAAGTCCTTCAGCTCCTGGTGCGGTGCACTCCCCTCCCTGGAGGCGAACACCAACCCCTGGGGCTACAAGCTCTCCTGGTCGCCCGGGGACCTTCTCTACGCCTGCGTGCGCCCATCGCGGTACCTCCGGAACGGAAAAGAAGTCCTCGTCCCCGTGGAGGAAGTCTTCCAGCGTTCTACCCTCAAGGAAATCGAGGGGGTGGGCTGGTTCGAGGAGTACGCCAACGCAAATTCCCTTCCCTACTCCGAACTGTACGGCATCCCGAACACCCCCGACATCTACCGGGCGACACTGCGTTTCCCCGGCTGGTGCGAGACCGTTCGGGCCATGCAGATGCTCGACCTTTTCGACACCGAACCCCGCCCGCTCGCGGGAAAAACGCTGCGCCAATTCACCGCCGGACTTTTCGGTGCCGATGAAAAAAGCGACCTCACCCAAGCCCTGGCGGCTTTTCTCGGCATGCCCGCCTTCGCAATGCCTCTCAAGCGCCTGGAATGGCTCGGCCTCTTCAGTGACGAACTCCTCTCCGAGAAAATCCGGTGCAACCGGGATGTGGTCTTCGATCTCTTCTCCCGAAAGCTCGGCTTCGACAAGAATGAACGGGACCTGCTCATCATGCGTCACGAATACGAGGTGGTCTTCGGAGCGGAGACGCGACGCATCCTCTCCACGCTCGTCCATCACGGAGAGGCGGGCGGCGACAGTGCCATCGCCGTCACCACGGGACTTCCTCCCGCAATCGGCGCGGACCTCATTCTGAAGGGCACGATCACCCTGCGTGGCGTTGTCGCCCCCATGTATCCACAGATCTACGAACCGACGCTGGCGGAACTGGAACGCAACGGCGTTGTCTTCGAAGAGAAGGAAATGCCTCTGTAGCGGTAGGGAGACATCCCTGATCGTGCGGGAAACGAGGAGGTGGGACGGTCGGGAGGGTGATGCGAAGCACCGGCGCTCGGAAAAAGTCGGGACGGCGGCACCGAGGTCTCCGGAAGGGATTGGAGGCCGAAGCGCTCCGATGAGTCGGAAGAGATGAAGAAGGGGAGGGGTAACGGGATGAAGAAGGTGCTGCTTGTTTTGTGCGCTCTTGTACTCCTGGTCGGAACCGTGGCCGAAGGAGCCGAACCCATCAAAATCGGCTGCCTAGTTCAGCTCACGGGATCCGGCGCAACCTGGGGAGAGCACCATCGAGACATGTCCATCATCGCCGTGGAAGAGATCAACGCCGCGGGAGGCCTTCTGGGACGCCCCGTCGAACTGGTGGTCTACGACTTCCGCGGTCGCCAGGAAGATGCGGTGAACGCCGCACGACGTCTGATCCTCGAGGACAAAGTCCAGGTCATCGCGGGAACCAACTTCAGCGGCTGCCAGATCGCCATCGTTCCCATCAGCGAACAGCAGAAGGTCCCCATCGTCTCCTTCTCCGCCACGAACCCGGCGGTCACCGTGGATCCCCAGACCGGTCAGGTGCGCCCCTACTCGTTCCGGGTCTGCTTCACCGATCCCTACCAGGGAAAGGCCATCGCGGAATTTCTCGGCACCAAGCTGAACCTCAAGACCGCCGCAATTTTCCACGACGTGGGCAGCGACTACTCGGAAGGCATGAAGCAGTTCTTCGAGGACCACTTCCCCAAGGTGGGCGGCAAGGTGGTCGGCACCTACGGCTACCGCGACGGTGACGTGGACTTCCGGGCCCAGATCACCCAGGCGAAGGCGACCGGTGCGGAAGCGGTCTTCCTGCCCGGCATGTACAAGGAAATGGCCCTCATCATCAAACAGGCAGCGGAGATGGACTGGAAACCCGTGTTCATCGGCGGCGACGGCTACAGCCCGGCCATGACGGAGATCGCCGGAGACGCCATGAACGGGACTTACTGGCTCACCCACATCGCCACGGATGATCCGGACGTGCAGCCCCTCGTCAAGAAATACGAAGAGCGCTTCAACAAGAAGCCCGTGGAGATCGTGAGCTGCACCCTCGCCTACGACACCATCATGTGGATCGCCGATGCCGTCAAACGGGCCGGTGAGTACGACGGAGCGAAGATCCGGGACGCCCTGGCGAACACGCAGGGACTGCAGCTCCCGGACTTCGTCCTCACGGTGGATCCCGCCACGAACACGCCCCACAACAAACCCACGGCAATCCTGGTCTTCGAGGGCAGCGTGGAAAAACTGTACCAGAAGGTGATTCCTCAGGATTAAATATCTTCATCCCGCCTCCTGCGGAAGAGCGAGTCAAAGCCCGCGTCCACGCCCTCCGGCTCGCTCTTCCGCAGGGGACTCGTCCGAAGAAGAACCGGCCACCCCAGAGGTCGGCCACAAACCGCGAGAGGAGGATTTCCGTGACCGAGTGCAGCAGCGAGACAACCCAAAACCAGGACGTGGTCAGATCCAAGGGGTGGGAGAGCGCTCTTCCCAGGGCTGCCTACCGCAACCTGGAAAGAGTGACCACCGGCATACCCTGGTTCGAGGTCTACCGTACTCCCGGAAATGTGTTCGCCATCTACGAGGACGGCCAGTTCGAGGAAACCCTGAGCTATCTCGTCCCCGGCGAAGAACGGGCGGTCCTCATCGATACGGGGGACGGCATCGGAAACATCCGCACCCTCGCGGAGGAACTCACGTCCCTCCCCGTCTCGGTGGTGAACACCCACCACCACATCGACCACGTCGCCCAGAACTACCTTTTCGACGACGTGGCTCTCTTCGACGATCCTCTCGGTCTGGCGAGAAAAGCCGCCGCAGAGGGCTTTTCTCACGAGGAGGCTCTGGATCTCATCGCTCCCGGCAACGTGTGGAAACCCTATCCCGAAGGGTTCGATCCCGCGACGTACCATATGCCGCCTTTTTCGGTCACGCGCTGGCTCAAGGATGGAGACACCATCGACCTGGGCAACCGCGTCCTGGAGGTCATCTGGACTCCCGGGCACTCGCCGGACTCCGTCTCCCTCCTCGACCGGAAGGCCCGCCTGCTCTGGGTGGGTGATCTCTTCTACACCGGATCGGTCTACACCTTTCTTCCCGGTGGCGATTTCGACCAGTTTCTCGCAAGCTACCGAAAACTTATCGACCTCTTCCCTCTCTACGACAAGATCATGCCGAGCCACAACGAACCCTGGCTGGACAAGGAGATCCTCAAAGACGTTCTCGCCGCCGCGGAAGGAATCCGGAAGGGGCAAACTCCCTTCACGGTCGGCAAGGGAGGTATGCGGAAGTACGATTTCGGGCGCTTCGCCCTCATCCTCGGCCCCGATCAGTGACGATGAGCGCGGCATCTCTCCGGCACACTCGCTCGGAAGGAAAACCGACGCGTTTCTGAAGAAAGTCTTCGGAAATCCGCGAAAAACCACCAGGAAGCGGAAAACCTCACTTTCTCCGAAAAAAGGGACTCTTGTTTCCTTTTGGATCGCCTGATAAAATTCCGTTCCATAACGGGAGCGCCACTCGGGCGTTCTCCATCCCGCCGAACCGCTTTCGGCCGGATGGAGAAACACGGAACGAAACGGTGCTTTCCATCATCGGGAGGTGTGTGTAATGAAGAAATTCGCGCTGCTCTGCCTCTTCCTGTTCCTGGCGGTGATCCTCGCCGCATCCGCCGCGTTCGCCGCGGACACTCCGTCCACGCTGGACAAGATCCTTGCGGCAAAGAAAATCGTCATCGGTACCGCGCCGGGATACCTTCCCTTCGAGATGAAGGACAAGAAGGGGAACTTCATCGGCTACGACATCGATCTGGGCAACGCCGTGGCAAAGGCGCTGAAAGTGGACGTGGAGTTCAAGCAGTTCGAGTTCTCCGGGCTCATTCCCGCTCTGCAGACGGGCGAGATCGACATTCTCATCGCCGGAATGACCATCCGGGGCGACCGCGCCCTTGCCGTGAGCTTCCCCAACCCCTATTACTCCACGGGACAGGTACTCATGGTCCCCGCAAAGGATACGGAAACCAAGATCTGGAGCGACCTGGACAAGAAGGGCAACAAGATCGCCGTCTCCCAGGGAACCACGGGAGCGCTTCTGGCAAAACAGATCTACAAGGAAGCCACGGTGCTCGACTTCCCCACCTTCCCCGAGGCATCGGCAGCCCTGGTCCAGGGAGAGGCGGACGGAATCGTCTACGACGAACCGGGAATCCGCATGTACGAGATCATGCACAAGGAAGGTGTGCGCGGCATCTACGACCTCATCAGCAGCGAGAATCTCGGCATGGCGGTCCGCCTGAACGATTTCGCCTTCATTCAGTGGTTGAATTCCTTCCTCTTCCACTATCTGGGAAGCCCCCAGGAACTGGAATCCCAGGAGAAATGGTTCAATTCCACCGAATGGATGCAGGAGATGGCTCAGTAGAGACACCCATCGCACGCCCTTCTGCCCGCGTTTCTCGTCGGGAAAGAACCTTCCGGAGGAGGAAGAACCGCTTCCTCCTCCGGAGCCGTCGCAGCGGGAACGAGCCCCGACGTTCTCTACGATGCCGGGAGGAACCGTTTCATCCTCGGCAACGTACACCCACGAGAGGCGATGGACATCCGCAGACACGCCGCGCATTCAAGGAGGCGATTTTTTGTGTACACCGCGAACTGGAGCGTCATTCCCCAGAATCTGCCCCTCTTTCTGGAAGGAGTGCGTCTCACCCTCACCATCTCGGCCCTGTCCCTCGTCCTGAGCCTTCCCATCGGAATCTTCGCCGGACTGTGCCGGGTTTCCCGAAACAGAGTCATTGCCTTTCTCTCCGCATGCTATGTGGAGTTTTTCCGCGGAGTTCCCCTGCTGGTGCTCCTCATCTGGATCTTCTTCGTCCTGGGGCGCTTTCTGCGGCTCGGCTCCTACTGGTCCGCCATCGTGGGACTGGCCATCTTCTCCGGCGCCTTCGTGGCCGAAGTGGTCCGGGCGGGCATTCAGGCCGTTCCCAAGGGACAGATGGAGGCGGCCCGGGCCTCGGGAATGACCTACATCCAGGCCATGAAACTGGTCATTCTTCCCCAGGCGATCCGAAAAGTCCTGCCACCCCTGGCATCTCAGTTCATCATCCTCATCAAGGACTCCTCCCTCGTGTCGGTGATCTCCGTGGTGGATCTCACCCTCATCGGAAAAAATCTGGTGGCCACCACCTTCCGCTCTCTCGAGGTGTGGAGCTTCATCGCTCTGCTCTATTTCGTCATGACCTTCGGGCTTTCCAAGATCATCGCCCTTTTGGAGCGAAAATTCCGGGCGGAATGGCAATGACCGCGCCGAAGTCATCCCCGAAAGAAGGAGTTCCTCCCATGAACGACGTCATGGTCTCCATCCGCAACGTGTCCAAGCGTTTCGGCGCCCTTGAGGTGCTGAAGGACGTCTCCCTCGACATCCCCCGCTCCCAGGTGTTCGCCTTCATCGGCCCGAGCGGCGCGGGAAAGAGCACCCTCGTGCGGACCATCAACGCTCTCGAGGGCATCCAGGCGGGGGAGATCTTCGTGGACGGCATTTCCGTCGCGGACCCCAAAACGGACATCAACGCCCTTCGGGCGAACATCGGCTTCGTGGCCCAGTCCTTCAACCTCTATCCCCACCTTCGGGTCCTGGACAACGTCACCCTCGCCCCGCTGCACGTGAAAAAGGTGTCCAAAGCAGAAGCGGAGGAGAAAGGCACGACGATCCTCGCCTCCCTGGGCCTTGCCGACAAGGTCTCCGCCTTTCCGGCCCAGTTGTCGGGCGGACAACAGCAGCGCGTCGCCATCGCCCGCGCCCTGGCCATGGAACCCAAGCTCATGCTCTTCGACGAGCCGACATCGGCGCTCGATCCCGAACTCATCAAAGAAGTGCTGGACGCCATCCGAGGCCTCGCCGAGACGGGCATCACCATGGTGGTAGTCACCCATGAGATGAACTTCGCCCGGGAAATCTGCGACCGGATCGTCTTCATGGCCAACGCACAGATCCTGGAAACGGCATCGCCCGGGGAATTCTTCTCCGCTCCGAAAACCGAGCGGGCAAGGGATTTCCTGGGAAAAATTCTCAACCGCTGACCGCATGGAATGTTCCTTTCCGAGCGCCGCGGATCGGAAAGGACCTTCTCCAAAATCCCCTTTCGCCCCATACCGCGGACTTCTTTCCTTCCTCTGTCTTTTCTTTCCCAAATCGTGTAGACTGCTACCGAGGCAGTATGCATCGGAGGGAACGAAGATGACATCCGTCGACATCCGGGAAAAATATGCCTCATGGATCGTTTTCGCCCTCTTTCTCGTCCTCGCGGGAGGTATCATCGTCGCCGCGAAAGTCTACTACAACCATCATGCCCTCCACTACCGCGAGGAGGTGGCGTTTTCCCTCTCCGCCATCGCGGATCTCAAGGCGGGAGAACTCGTCAAATGGCGGGCGGAACGCCTGGGAGATGCCTCCCTCTTCTCGGGAAACGCGAATTTCTGCGACTTAGTGCGGCGCTTCCTCCTCGATCCCGGAAACGAAGAGACCAGGGAGCGAGTCCGCATCTGGCTCCTGAGAACCTGGAGCGCCTACGGTTACGACAGGGTCTTTCTCCTCGACGCCGAGGGGAACGAACGCTTCTCCATCCCGGCTTCACTCTATCCGGGTTCCCGGATCGTCGCGGAAGGTGCCCGCAAGGCACTCCACTCCGGCAAGGTGACCTTCCAGGATTTCTACCGTAACGAACACGACCGTCGCATCTACCTCACCGTCCTGGCGCCACTTCCGTTCCGGGAGCCCGGCCCCGGAGGAGCGAGCGGTGCGGTGCTCGCCCTGCGCATCGACCCGGAACAATACCTCTACCCCTTCATCAGACGATGGCCCGTTCCCAGCGCCACAGGGGAGACGCTCATCGTCCGCAGGGAAGCGGATTCGCTGGTCTTCCTCAACGAACTCCGCTTTCAAGCGGGTACGGCGCTGACCTTGCGGCAACCGCTGACAAAGACGGACCTTCCCGCCGTCAAGGCCGTACTGGGCCAATTCGGCGTCGAAGAGGGGGTGGATTACCGTGGCGAGCCCGTCCTCGCCGCAACGCGACCCGTTCCCGAGTCGCCCTGGTCTCTCGTGGCCCGGATGGACCTGGCGGAAATAGACGCACCCCTGCGGGAACAGGTCTGGATCGTCTCTCTCCTGGTTGGGAGCCTCCTGGGCGGTTCCGGCGCGGGGGTTCTGCTTCTCCTGAAGCACCTCCGGGGAGGGTTCGACCGGGAACGCCTGGCCGCAGCAGCACTGCTCGGCATTCACCAGGAACGGCTGGAGATGGCCCAGGCCATCGCCCATGCGGGAAGCTGGGAATATTTGCCCGCGGAGGATGCCATCTGGGGATCCGCGGAAACTTTCCGCATCTGGGGAATGGAAGCGCCCCCATCGGGGAAGGTGCCCTTCGACGAGATCGCGGCGCGTATTCCGGACAGGGAACGGGAGCGGGTGCGCGTATCCCTGATGGACCTCGTCATCACGGGCAACAGCTACGAAGTGGAATTTCCCGTTCTCTCCGCCGACGGAGGACGCGAGCGCATCGTGGCGGCTCAGGGCATTCTTCACCGCAACGAACGGGGAGAGCCCGAGAAGGCCTCCGGCGTGGTTCAGGACGTAACGGAACTGCGCCGAAAGGAACGGGAGCTGGAGGAGAAGAACGCCGAACTGGAGCGCTTCGTCTATCTCGTCTCCCACGATCTCAAGAGTCCTCTCGTGACCATCAAGACCTTTCTCGGCTACCTGGAGCAGGACGTGGCCCGAGGCGAGACGGACCAGGCCGCCCAGGACATGACTTTTCTCCGGAACGCCGCGGACAAGATGGGAAAACTTCTGGACGAACTGCTCCAGATCTCCCGCATCGGACGTATGCTGCACGAACCCGAGACCGTTCCGTGGGACGAGCTGGTCCGTGAAGCCCTCGACGCCGTCGCGGGGGCCATCGCGCAGCGTGGTGTGGCCGTCCGGGTAGACCCGGTCCTGCTCACCCTGCGCGGGGACCGGGGGCGCCTTGTGGAGATCTGGCAGAACCTGCTGGAGAACGCGGTGAAGTACATGGGCGACCAGCCGGTTCCGCTGGTGCATCTCGGTGTGGGAGGACACGGACAGGACGTGGTCTTCTTCGTGTGCGACAACGGCATGGGCATCGACCCCCGCTTCGCCGCGAAGATCTTCGGACTCTTCGAGAAGCTCGACGGCAAGAGCGAGGGATCCGGTCTCGGGCTCGCTATCGTGAAGCGCATCGTGGAACTCTACGGCGGAAAAGTCTGGATGGAATCGGAGGGAACGGGACGCGGGACATGCTTCCGCTTCACCCTTCCCGGAGCACTGCAACATTCCTCGAAGAAGGGGGGAGAAAATCATGAAAGGTGAGCCCATCGTCATTCTTCTCGTGGAGGATGACCCTGCCCACGCGGAGATCGTCCGGCGGAACTTCCGGGAGTTTCGCATGGCCAACCGCCTGGAACACGTGGAGGACGGACAGGAGGCGCTGGATTACCTCCACCGGCAGGGGCGTTACACGGACCCGGAAACCGCACCCCGTCCCGGACTCATTCTTCTGGACCTCAGGCTTCCCCGGGTGGACGGGTTGGAGGTGCTCCAACACATCAAGGAGGATCCGGATCTGCAGTTCATTCCCGTGGTGGTCCTCACTACCTCCGCAGCGGAGAGCGACATGGTCCGGGCCTACGCGAACCATGCAAACAGCTATCTGGTGAAGCCCGTGGACTTCTCCCAGTTCCTCGAACTGATGAAAATTCTGGGCTACTACTGGCTCGTGTGGAACGCGAACCCGCTCTGAATCCCGAGAGGCCTCCGGAAGCGCCTTTCTGCTTGCTTCTTATCCCGGCGGAGAAGACGATACGGAGACTCGCGTCTCTTCCGGATCAGATCGGGGAGTGCGCGGCGCGAACATCCGCCCTGTTCTCATTCCTGGTTGGGACGGCGCGATCCGAGACCCTGATGCGACCAGGTGTCCTACGGGACAGAAAACTCTTCCGGAGCCTCCTGGGCAACCACCCAGTCGGCATTTTCGAAGAGAATCGCCTCCCCACTCCGCGGGGCAACCGAAACAGGCCGGAGTATGAGAAGAGGCGTGCTCTCTTTCGTCGCACTTTCCCGAAGGGACCCGTAACGTTCCTCGGGAAAGAGATTCCTGAAGGGGGATGTCTCGTCCGACGACAAGGGAAGGACCGACTCGGGCAGAAACGTTCTCGTTCTCGATCTGGCAGCGAAAAAACGCACCGCATCTCCGCCACCCCCGCGGAGAAAGACTTTTTCCTCAAAAGAGTGGGATTCCCGCAACCATCGTGCCGCTTCCGCATCGCTCCCGTACAGCATCGCCGCAGTGTCCTTCCCGTGAAGCCCGTCGATCCAGGCGTGCGTCACCGGAGAAGCTCCGGGTAGTTCCCACCACCCCAGAACGGCAAAGCAGGCGAAAAGTCCGAGGAAGCCGCATACACAGAATGTCCGCATGCGGAGCACCGCCGCACCCGACAGGAGGAGCAGGGCGCCGAAGGCGAGCAGGACGAGACACCCCCTTTCACCGCCGAAGTGCCACATCACTCCCAGAAGGAGAACGTGAACGAACCAGAAGATACGGAACATCGAGAGTTCTTTCCCGGGGCTCTTGGAGGGGTGGAAATCGTTTTCCGAAGCCATCCCGGCGGACGCGGCAAAGGAGCAGAAAACGCCCAGCGCCATTCCCCACAGGACGAGAAACAGAGGAGTCCACAACAGATTCGCGGCTCCCTCCCCCCCAAAGGCCCAGGCGAGGGGAACAAGGAGAAAGCGCTCCGCTCCGTAGATCCATTGGAGCAGGAGCCATCCTCCCAGGAGGAGGAGCACCGGGGAGAAGTGTCCAGAGAAGCGGCACGAGTCCCAGGATGTAGTACAGGAAGAATGGTTCCGCGAAGGGGAGAACCCCGATACAAAGTCCGGCGACGAAGAGGTGGAACACTGTTTCCCGAAGTGCATAGGACAGAAGACAATACACTGCCGAACCGGCCATGGCGAGGGCCAAAGTCAGCCCAGGACTGGAGGTGAGAAAGATCGCGAGGGGAAGCGACGCGACAGCCACCATCAGGAGGGCGACACGGAACGGAACTGGAGCGGCCAGGCGGCGCACGAGAAAGAACAGGAGCGCGAACAGCGGAACCGCGGAGAGCGCCACAAGAAGGGGCGGGAAGGACTCGCCGGCGACGAAGAAAAGCCCTCTTCCGAAGAGATGGGGAAGGACCGGAGACGCAAGGAGTTTCTCCCCGTAGGAAAACAGCACTCCATCTCTCAAGTGGACAACCAGGGAGATCTCCTCGGGAAGGATAAAGTTGGGATAGAGCACGTCCGAAGCGAGCCACACCCCGAAAAAGGCGGCGAGGAAAAGGACAAGAAGCGCGAACCGCGAAAAGCGACTATTTCTGGGCGGGTGCACTGTCTGCGAGTCCATGAACGGTCTTCTCCCAGTAGAAAGGATTTGTGAAAAGCTGATATAGTGCCTTGTAGGCCGCAAAGGAATGGAGCATCCAGTAGAACGGATTCGCCAGGGCGAGGATGGTGAGCCCATAAAGATGTCTGCGGAACACCGCGAGCATGTTGAGAGAGATGGCCAAGGTGTTGCCGACGATGAGACTCACCAGGGAAAGGCTCAGGATCGCCGGAGGAAAGAGGGTCTCCAGCCAGGCCGGGCGGAGAACGATCCACACGAGAAAGAGCATCCATAGAAGCGGGTTACAGAGAAAGGTGGCGAAGGTGCCGCCGATGAGAAGCTGAAAACCCAGAAAGGCTCTGGCGCCGATCCAATGATACAGTCGGAGAGGATGTCGCATGTGCACAAGATAGGTCTGCATGTATCCTTTGATCCACCAGGAACGCTGGCGAATCCAGTTTCCAACCCGACTGTTCGCCTCTTCGAACGTGGTGGAGTTGACGGTCGCCACATGATACCGATGAGCGCTCGCCCGAACGCCGAGGTCCGCGTCCTCGGTGACGTTGAAAGGATCCCATCCACCCAGCTCCCGCAACACCTCCGTGCGGAAATGATTCGACGTTCCACCGAGAGGAATGGGCATCTGCAGTGCCTCGATGCCGGGGAGCATATAGTCGAACCAGTAGGAATACTCCAAGGTGAACATGCGGGTGAGAAAATTCTGCTCCGCATTGAAATAATTCAGCGCCGCCTGGACACACACGAGGTCCGGCGAGCCCTTGCGAAAGGCTACGATGACTTTTTTGAGCTGGTCTCTTTCGGGGACGTCCTCGGCGTCATAGATGGTGAGAAATTCTCCCTGGGCGAAGAGAAGACCGTAGTTACACGCCTTGGGCTTGGTCTTCGGCAGCGAATAGGGCACGCGGATGATCTGGAAGAACGCGGGGGGTTTTAGGGAACGGAGTGCCTCAAAGGTGACCGTGTCGTCCTCTTCAAGGAGGATTTTCACGTCGAGCTTGCTCGTGGGATACTCCAGATCGATAATACCCTTCACGAGTTTTTTCACCGTATCGGGCTCCTTGTACATGGGAAGGAGAATCGTGTAGACGGGAAGGTCCTCGTCCCGTAGGGCCGCCACTTCTTCGTCCGTGACCTGCTGAAGGATTTCCTGCCGCGCCCCCGCCAAGGAGACGGCGAATTTGAACCCCACGGAAATTACATAAAATATGTTCACCAAAGCAAAGAGCGTCGCCGCGGTCATCATGGGAACAAACCAGAATCCTGCGACAACCAGACCGAGCAGGAGGAAAAGGACGGTGCGTTGCATCCCCGAAAAAGTCACCCGTGCCGATTCCTTGGGATTCCGATAGAAGAGTCCCAGCACGGCCTCCTCGATATATTCCTTCTTGAAGATATCCAGAAAAGCCCTACTCATGTCCCGTTCGCTCGTCACGAAGAGAACGGCACTGAGCCCGTACACTTCCCGAAGCCGCTCCACCGCCTCCCTGTCCGTGGGATCCACCACGACGATCTCCACCGCGTTCGCCGTGATCTCCAGCGGAAGGATGTTGTTGCGCCGGAGAAATTCCTCTCCGAGGACACGAACAGCCTTTGCGACGACCTCTGGATTCGGCGGAATCTCGTGGGGATTGCGGTAGGGAAGGCCAAACCGGGCCGCCAGCCCTCGGGCGAGCTCAAGGGAATTGATCGCCCCCATGGAGATAAGAATGCTTCCCAAAGGCGATTTCCAGGTGCGCTGTATCTCCAGAGCGCGCTCCAAAACCTCCGGAGTGATCACTCCTTTCCGAACAAGCACGTCACCCAACAACATGGTCAATTCCTCCCCAGGGTCATCGCGAAGGCGAACTCCAGCGACGCGCCCTTTCCCGTGCCCGATCCGGAAAGGTCCTTCCAGTAGGTGAGCTTTAGGCTCTTTCCCTCTCCCAGGTCAAGGACAGGGCCCACACCAACCTTCCATCGGTTGTGCCCAAGGTACATCAAGCTTCCGGACGCATCCACACGAGATTCGACGAAACGGCTCTCCACACCGTTCACCGCGAGAGCGACGCCCCAGGCGGCGGAAAAAGGATGGTACCAGATGGCCTCAAGCCGGAATTGGGCGGGCTCGTCTCCCTCGAAGAAACGCCCTCCCGCCTCCACGGCAAGGTAGGCGTATCCTCCGTTTCTCGGCCAGGTCCTCCCCCACAGGTAGCGAAGGTCCACAAAGGTTCTCCCCAGGCCAAGAGGAAGGGGCACCTCCGCGTCGTAGGCCGCCAGTCCCACCATGATCTGCCAGGATGCGGTCTCCCAATCCGTCCGGAAGAGTCTGCCACGCCAACCGATCTTGACGTCGCCGACGCCGTTTCCGGAAAGTCCGTCCATTCCCCTTCGGTCTTTTTCCACGGACGTGTAGGGCACTTCGAGGAGAAGCGTGTTTCTCTCGTTCCATCCATATTCCACGTAGAGACGCCCCTCGTTCTTCGTGAAGCGCCCCCCCGCATCGCGCAGCGTTCCGGCATCGTCCCAATACTCGTCGCTTTCGTAGCGCTCCCCCGTGAGAATGAGCTGCCACACCCCCACATCCTGGGTCCAGGGACCAGCCTCGGCGACACGATCAGAACCCAAGCCGAGCAGGAGGAGGAGGAGCACCGCGAGACAGCGAAAACGGCACGGAAAGACCCGGTCCGAAATGCGTCCCCTTTCCGTCCCGAGAGGAAACACAACGCACCAGCGCCGTCGTGAAAACCGCGTGATCTGAATGTGCCGTGGTATCTTTCTGGCGCTCATGAAAGCCTCCTTCGCGGACGCCGACAGGCCTGGACCTTTGCGGAGGAATATGCGCACGTTCTCCCCGGTCCGTCGGGCAAATCCCCCTCGGCGGAAAACAAAGCATTCATCCTTCCCTTTGCCCGTTCTCCTTCCCCGGTCCCCGCCGGAAGTCGTCCGCCATGCGGACGATGTCGTCCTCGCCCACGTACTCCCCGCACTGAACCTCGATGAGTTCCAGGGGAATCTTCCCCTGGTTTCCCAGGCGGTGCACGGACCCTTTGGGGACGAAAATACTCTCGCCCTCGTGGACGAAACGATCCGTGTCATTGATCCGAACCCAGGCGGTACCGCGGACTACAATCCAGTGCTCGCTCCGGTGCAGGTGATACTGAAGGCTCAACCGTTTTCCCGGAGCAATGACGATGCGTTTGATTTTATAGCGCTCCGACTCGTCCAGAATATGGTAACTCCCCCAGGGACGGACGCTGTTCGGCGTCTGGGAGACCTCTTTCCGTCCCTTCCCCCGCAGGGCGGCCACGATGTTCCGTATCCCCTGAGAGGCGCCCCGGGGAAGAACTGCAACGGCATCGGAGGTGCTCACCACGATGCTGTCCCGCACTCCCTGGAGGGCCACAAGATGATCCGCGGCGAAGACGAGGTTCCCCGACGCATCATCGAGGACGCAATCACCGAGGACCACGTTGCCTGCCCCGTCCTTGGGGAGCACGTCGTAAACGGCATCCCAACTCCCCACATCGGACCATCCCGCCTGAAGGGGAACCATGGCGACGTTATGGGCCTTCTCCATCACGGCATAGTCCACGGAGAGGCTCGGCAGTCGAGGGAACGCCTCGAGCAGCGCCGTCATGCCCTTGCGGGCGGGAAGACCGATTTCGGGGATGTATTCTTCCAGGGCGTGCAGAAACTCCCCGATCCGGAAGCAAAACATGCCGCTGTTCCAATAAAAATTCCCCGAAGCGACATACTCCTCGGCCTTTTCGCGGGAGGGTTTCTCCACGAAACGCCGCACCGGAAGGGCACCACCGGGGGAAGTATCGGCACATTCCGTCGCCTCCACATACCCGTATCCCGTCTCCGCGTAAAGAGGCGGTACGCCGAAGACCACTAGGTCACCCCGCAGCGCGGCGGCAGCGGCAAGTTCCACCGCAGCGGAAAAGACAGTCCCGTCCGCCACGATATGGTCACTGGGCGCAACGAAGAGCAGATCCTCCTCGGAGGCTCGCTTCGTCTCCAGAAGAGACACCGCGCCGAGAGCGATGGCGGGACAGGTATTCCGGGGAATCGGCTCCACCACCACCTGCCCTGGCGCAAGGGGGCATACCATCCCTCCCTGATGCGCCACAAGAGCCTTCCACTCTTCGCCGGTCACGACGGTGAGCGCCGCCGCCGGAGCCATCCGCAACATCCGAGAGAGCGTATCCTGCAACAGGCTTCGATTCGAGAAGAGCGTCAGAAACTGTTTGGGCATTTCCTCCCGCGAAAGAGGCCAGAGACGTGTTCCCGAACCTCCGGCCAGGACGAGCACCTGCAGGTTGTACGCAGACATAACTCTTTCCTCCTTGACAAGAATAATGCGGCATGTAGGACATCTTCCACTATACTACGGTTCGCGTCGCTGAAAAACCCCCGACCTTTATTTCCTTTCTTCGTATGCGTCGTGTTTTCAAAAAACGCTCGCTCCTCACCATCCGCAGAGGATGACGGATGATCTTTTCCCTGTCCCGTTTTAGGGATGACATGATCCCTGTCCGGTCACAATTCCGCCAGGACCATCTTGACAAAAGGCAAAACAACGGGATAATGAAACGGCTTTCGAGGAGAGTTTGGTAGAATGGCTGCTCCCAGATGCGGATCTGTCCGCCTGAAGGTTCGGACTGTTTCCGTCCCGCGGAAGGAGCCATTTTTTGTGCGGCGAACGCCGCGGGGAGGAAAACTGACAACCTATGAACTGCACGCAACAGACGGAAGTGAAGAACACCGTGGAAAGCACCACGAATGACTGGAGCCGCTTCGGCCTGAGATCCGAACTGCTCCGAACCCTTGACAGAAGAGGTTTCACGGAACCCACGCCGGTTCAGGCGGAAGTGTTGAGCCTCGAAGACCGCAGCGGCAACCTGGTCGTTCAGGCCAAGACGGGATCGGGAAAGACCCTCGCGTTCGTACTGCCCCTCTTTGACGACATGACTCAGGGAGAGCGGCGCCCCCGGGTGCTCGTTCTTTCTCCCACCAGGGAACTCGCCCTCCAGATCGCCCGGGAAGCCCAGTGGTTCGGCCGTGATCTCGGCATCCGCGCCGCCTCTCTCGTGGGCGGCATGAGCATGGAAACCCAGACGAACGACCTGCGTCAGGGAAGTGCCATCATCGTGGGCACTCCCGGACGGACCCTCGATCACATCAGAAGGGGCACACTGGACATGTCCCAGGTCCACACGGTGGTCCTCGACGAGGGGGACCACATGCTCGACCTCGGCTTCCGGGAGGAGCTGGAGGCGATCCTCAACGCCGCGACGAACCGGACGCGCACGTGGCTCTTCTCCGCCACCATGCCCGACGAGGTGCTCTCTCTGGCCAAGAACTACATGAAGACACCCACGCGCATCTCTCTCTGCTCCGAGCGAGTCCAGCACGAGGACATCGCACATCGGGTCTATCTGGCTCCCGAGCGGCGGCGAATCGACGGTCTGGTGAATGTCCTCCTCTGGGAGCGCCCCCAGAGAACCCTCGTCTTCTGCCCCACTCGGAGCGACACCATGACCTGCGCGGAAAAACTGGTCGAAGAGGGATTCGCCGCGGGAACACTCCACGGCGAAATGACGCAGCGAGAGCGGAACACCGTGCTCGGATCCTTCCGGCAGGGGAGAACCGCCGTCCTCGTGGCCACCAACGTGGCCGCCCGCGGCCTTGACGTCGCGGGCGTCACGCACGTGATCCAGATGGGCCTTCCCGACGGTCTGGACACCTTCGTGCACCGGAGTGGCCGCACCGGCCGGGCCGGACACGAGGGACGCAACGTGGTCATCCTTTCCCCCAGGGAAGCGGGACGGTTCCGGTCCATGCTGCGCGGCACGGACGTGCAGGTGGAGTGGCTTCCTGTTCCCGACGCGGAAGAAATCGGTCGCGTGGGAAAGACCGCCTTCGAGGAAACGCTTCTGGCGGAGAATCCCGATGCGGCCATGATCGCCTGGGCCGGAGAACTGCTCGGCAAATCCGACGATCCCGCATCCCTCGTGGCGGCCCTTCTCGGGCGCACGACCCATCTCCGGCGGAGCGGCTATTCTCTTGCCGAGGAGCTCGAGCGGGAAACGAACCGCGAGAAGAACCGCCGATTCGAGGATCGTCCCGATTCGAGAAACGGACGCTCCTTGGGAAAACGGGAGAGCGGAACCTACTCCTCCGGGCGGAGCGGCGGACGAACGGAGATGCGCGGCGCGGTGATGCGCCTCGAAAAGGGACGATCCGACGGATGGGATGTGGGGCGCGTTCTGCGTGAAGTCTGCATCGGGCTCCGTGTGAGCCGCGAGGAAGTGGGCTCGATCCGCCTCCGGGAGGACCATGTGCTCGTGGAACTCTCCCCCCTCGCCGAGAAAGCCTTTGAGAAAGCGATCACCGAATTCGAGCGTCGCGGTCTCGTGCGCTCCTCCGGAGCATCCCGAAGCAGAGGCACGACGGGAAACCGCCGGGAACGGGACAGACGGGCCTAGAATCGCACCCGTGTTTCAGACCGTTTTTCCCCATGGGGAAAACGGGCGTTCCCTCGAAAGCATCCGCGCCTCCGGCGCTTCCAGGGCTTCTTCCTTTCGGAAGAGGCCCTGTGTTTCTCCTCCCCGGGCGCGGTGGCACGTCGCCGGAATCGTCGCATGTTTCCGAAACCACAGCAGGCGACACCAGGCATCGTTCCGTGCACGTGCACACGAGGCGTTGGTGAATGCCTCACTTCTCCTTTTTCTCGTCCTTCGAGAGGACCTGTTCCGACGAGACCGGTTTTGTCTTCCTCTTGAGGGTGATCGTGTCCGCCGGAATGACCACCTTGAGGTTCACGCCGTCTCCCGCCGGGCGAAGCTCCGCTTTCTCCGGCGTCAGAT
This sequence comes from Synergistaceae bacterium UBA5560, assembly GCA_002425685.1. Classification (GTDB taxonomy): domain Bacteria; phylum Synergistota; class Synergistia; order Synergistales; family Aminiphilaceae; genus Aminiphilus. The sequence continues at coordinate 66,853 of DIMS01000033.1, forward strand.
TCAGGAAAGGCGCTTCTTCCAACACGTCCCGGGTGACCCGAAGCGTGGAGGCATCCACCTCCTCCACGATCTTCCGAAGCTGTTCCGCCACGTCCGCAACAATGCGAGGAGGCGTGTAGCCTTCCTCTTTCCCGCCTCCGTTCACATCCGCCGCAACGCCCCGGAGATCCGTCCGTCCCGCCGGTCCCACATCGAAACCGGTGGGTGCGGTGATGCGCAGAGAACGCGTGTCCGAGAGGGACGGAGAGGGTGCACTTTTTTCCTGAACCCGGGTGGCACCCTTGACCGGTGTTCCGTTCCGCGGCGCTTCTGTTCCGGAAGAAGTCGTCTCCGAACCCGCCGAAAGAGGAGACGCGCTGTCCTCCCCGGGCACTGTCGGTGCTTCCAGGACGATAACGGTGCCTTCTTCCGGAACACCTCCGCCGGTACGGAGGGAACGCACCCCTAGAACAACGCCTCCGAGAAAGGAAAGACCGAGCAACAGCCATCCCCACCTCACCGCCGACGGACGGGGTAAGGACGGTCGTTCCCGAAAAGCCCGACGTGACGGAATCGCCCGTTTTCTCTCCATGATCCGCCTCCGTTTCCATACCGCCGCCTTTCGCGAAATCGCGGAAAGTCTCTGCTACAATGAGGATGTCATCTTTTTGAGCAGGCAGGTCATTCCATATTCCCACATGATTCCCACATGCGCCTTCACGCAGAAGGAGGAGTGGCATCCGTGAGGAAATCTCCCGAAAGCGCGCCGTCTCGGAAGCACCCCGCCGGAGAGGATTCCGCCGGTACCGGCGGAATCCTGAAACGTCCTTACCTCCCGGCGCTCCTCTGCGTGAGCACCGCCGCCTTCGTCTCCGCCCTGGACAGCTCCATCGTGAACGTCTCACTCCCCACAGTGGCCCGCTCCTTCGGCGTGCAGGGAGCGCTGGGTTCGGAGGTGGTGCTGGCGTATCTCCTCTTTCTCTCGGGGATGCTGCTTTTTTTCGGACGCCTAGCCGACATCGTCGGCGCCTCCCGGATCTTCCGCTGGGGGATGCTCCTCTTCTCCTTCGCGTCTCTCCTGTGCGGCGCCGCGCTTTCGCTGAACATGCTCGTTCTCTCCCGAGCGATCCAGGGAGTGGGTGGCGCCATGCTCACCGTCACCGCCTTCGCCCTCGTTCCCTTCGTCGTCCCTCGGGAACGCCGGGGGGAGGCTTTCGGCCTGCTCGCCATGATGGCATCGGCGGGCACCATCATCGGCGCTCCTCTCGGAGGATTCCTGACCGGCACGCTGTCATGGCGGTGGATCTTTCTCATCAACCTTCCCGTGGGAGCCCTGGCCACCTTCGCCGCCCTGCGCCTTCTTCCCGCGGACGAAGAGCGACACCCCTTCCGGACACTTCGACATCGCATCGGCGAACTCGACCTTCCGGGCAGTGTTGCGAGCTTTCTCGGTTTCCTTGCCCTCCTGATCGCCCTGAACAGAGGAAGTCAGCTGGGTTGGTCGTCGCCGCCCGTCCTGGGGGCTTTTCTCGCGGCGGCGATCCTCCTCGCCCTTTTCGCACTCCGGGAGGTCCGCACGCCCGTTCCCCTCATGGATCTCTCCCTCTTCCGGAATCGGGATTTCTCCCTCGCCATCGCGGGAGGCATCCCCGCCTATCTGGTCTTCGGCGCCGTGGGCATTCTCATGCCCTTTCTCCTGCAGAGCTACAAGGGACTTTCCCCTCAGCAGGCAGGAACCGTTCTCCTCTTCTATTCCCTCACGTACATGAGCACGGCCTATCTCGCGGGACGCCTCGCAGACCGCCTCTCCCCCAAGCTCGTCTGCTTCGGCGGCATGGTCCTCGCCACGGGAGCGTGCCTCTTCATCGCCACAACCCTCTCCTCTCCCGGGATGGGACACATCATCCTTTTCCTCGTGGGCATCGCCGCCTCGTTCGGCCTGTTCCTCTCCCCGAACAACGCCTTCGTCATGAGCAGCGTTCCGGGGGAAAAGCGCGGCGGCGCCTCGGGCATCTTCAGCACGTCGAGCCGCCTCAGCCTGACCGTCGGCGTCAGTCTCTTCGAGGCACTTTACGTTCAATGCCTCGGAGGGAGCACCGCCACCGAGGCCATGGCCGCGGCGTTCCGGACGGTGTGGTTCACCGCGGCGGCTCTGTGCGGCGCCGGAGCCCTCTGCGCCCTGCTGAGTCTGCGTGCCGTTTCGAGGCATTCATCGCACAAGACGGAGAGCGGCGATGCGGAGAAGGAGATTCCCCTGGTCTGAAACGACACGCTCCCTCCCGACGCTTCCGGAAGAGCCACGTCAATTTTCCCGGTTTCGCTTCCAACGCAACGCGCCGGAGCGAAGAAACAAAGACGCTCATGCGGGAACGTTCTCGTGGGCGCCGCAGCGCCCCCCGGCAGGCTCAGGAAGGGGTGTTTGCTGACTCTTGCTTCAGAGAGTCCAGCCAGGCAAGAGCGTCTTCTCTCGTGCGCACTCTTCCCTCGGCGACACCCAGATCGAGTTCCTCCAGAAGCTCCCCGACCTTCGGCCCCGGCGGCAGACAGAGCACCTTCATGACGTCGTGCCCCGAGAGAAGTCGCCTCTTTCCCGGCAGCACCACCGTCTCCAGGCGAGTAGCCGCCTCGTCCAGAAGCCGCAGATTTTCCTTGAGAACCGCATCGTTGCCGTTCCCTCCGGCGATATCCGCCCTGGTGAGGGCCACGAGGTGTTCGAGAGGCATCTGCCACGCCGCCCTTCCGGAGCACTCCGCAGCAGAGAGGCGCGGCACAGCCTCCAGTTCCCGGAGAAGACGCACCGCTCCCCGGAGGGAGAGGGGATGGCGCAGAATGTCGTGACGCGCCACGAGGAAGACCGTCTCCTCCGCGAGCACGCCGGGCCAGGCCCAGGCGGTGAGAATGCGCCGGGCCTGTTCGGCGCTCCGTTCCTCGTGGCGGAAAAAACGGATTCGCCCACTCTCATCGCGGAAAAACGTCTCGGGCTTGCCCAGATCGTGCAGCAGTGCCGCCGCCGTCACGGAGGACACGCCGTATTCCTCGGCGGCCCGGACGGTGCGGAGCGTATGAACGAACACATCTCCCTCCGGGTGATAGTCCGGAGATTGTTCTACCCCCTTGAGGCTCTCCAGGAAGGGCAGAAAAAAAGGAAGCACCCCCAGAGCATCCGCCAGCTCAAGAAAGACCGAAAGCCCAGAGAGAGCCTTCAGAATCTCCCGACCGACGCGTTCCGAGGCAACGAAGAACTTCTCTCTTCCTCGTGCCGAGGGCGCCAGAGCGCGCACGGCCTCCTGCCCCGGCAGATCGGGATGAAAGGCCAGTTCCGCGGCAAACCGGCAGAAACGGAGCGCCCGAATCGGGTCCTCGGCGAGGCGATCCGCGGCGCTTCCGGTGAAACGGAGCCGTTTCTCCTTGAGATCCCCCCGCCCCCCGAAGGGGTCCCACAGAGCGCCCTTCAGGTCCATCGCCATGGCGTTCACCGTGAAATCCCTTCGGCCCAGATCCGCCTCCAGGGAGCCCCCGACGAGCGGTGCAATCTCCACGCCCGTTCCTTCCACCGCGAGAAGCACCGTCGCGGCGGGAGGCTTGCCGACAAGAGTTCCTTCAAAGCGACCGAAACGCTTTTTTCCCCAGTGTTCCACAAGGGCGAGGATCACCTCCGCCGGCGCGTCCGCCACGAAATCCACATCCGCGAAAGAACGCCCGAGAAGGAGATCCCGAACGCATCCGCCCACAATCCAAGCAGGTATGCCTGCCGCGGCAAAGAAACCCCATAGAGCGTGAACTGCCGAAGGCAACCGCTCCTTCATTCGCGCTCCACTGCTTGCCTCGTTTTTCATCGGAGAACCACCTTCATCGCCGCCCGGAGGCTAGGGCCCGACATGGAACACCATCCGGGCGTCGCCGCTCACCGCAAGCGCCACCTCAAGCGCCTTGGGCGTGACGAAAAGTCCCTCCACCGTCACATCGTACACATCCCCGGAGACGGACATCTCCTCGTTCGTCAGATTCTCCAGGGCCCGGCGGAGAAGTTCCTTCGCCTCATCGGTCCTCTCCGCCAGAGGAAAACGGAGGGAGTCCTCCATGCGGCGCACGAGAAGGGGCTTCGCAAGCCACGCCGCGGCCCTGGCGAGTCCCGAGGTGGTGTTCTCGTCGAAATCGAACTCCCGAAGACCCAGCACCCTCGATGCGGAGTCGTAGTCCGGCCGCCCTTCGAGATAGATCCGCCCCGAGGTGCGCCTCCCCAGGAGTCCTCCCTGTCGCTCCGCCTCCACATCCACCGCGGCGGCGAGGCGGTCTCCGTTTCCGAAGACCCGCACCTTCCGAATGATCACCTCCGAGCCGTCCCCGAGATCCATGGGTCGTCCCGCCGCCTCGGACTGCGCCCAGTCGGAAAGTTCCTCCCAGGCGACCGCCACGGGGAAGCGCAGGAAGATGCCCTCTAGGTGCGCGCCGGACGGAGCAAGAGGCGGCAAGGGGGGCGCGGAAAGGGGTTCTCCGGAGAGAGTTCCGCCGCGGAGAGAGAGCCCCGCCGTCACGGAAAGGCGAAAACGCAGGGACTGCCCGTCTACTTCCGGCCTGGCGAGAAAGATCGCCCTCGGCTCGACGAAGAGCCGGAGATCCGGCGATTCCGCCAAAAGCCGTGGCTCGAAAAGGTCCTTCCAGATCTCCTCGGCGCGCTCCCGCAGACGCAACGAGTCCGACACGGCCTCTTCGATACGGGGAAGCACGTCCTGCATGCGTCCCTCCAGATAATCCGTGGCGACGCTTTCGATGGAAATTCGTGCTCCGAGCACCTCCACCTGGGGCGAGCGGCGCCACCGGAAGGAGAGCTTCGGGTCGCTCCGGACGTTCCATTCCTCGTCCACTCGGGGTGCCAGCGAAACCGTCACGGTGAGGGCCCCCTCCGTCCCGGTACGGATGGGAAGGGACAACCCGAGCCCGCTGGCCGTCCCGTCCAGGCGCAAGGAGAAGGCAATGGGGAGGTCGATCCGGAGCCGTCCGTCCTGGCCCGAAACTTTGGGCGTTCCGTCGGCGCGGACACGGTACGCGAGTGTTCCCGTGAGTGCCCCCTCGTTCACGGGGCTCGTTCCGTCCAGATCCGCGGCAAGCTCCCGACTCACCACGGCCTGGAGTTCCGCCAGGGGCACTTCGAAGAGAACCCCCACGGTGGAATCCGGCACGGGCGGAGGCGTTTCGAAGGGACGCGCCTCCGGCTCCGGAATCGTGATGTCGCCCCGTTCCGCCGAGGCCACATACCAGGCCGCTCCTCCCACAAGGCAGCAGAGAGCCACCACCAGCACTTTCGAGAAGATCTTCACGGAAAACACCTTCCTTGATCGTTCCTCGGGCGAGAAACGTCTCGAGTTGCTCCAATCATACCAGTTCCCCGATCGGCTTCACCTCGTGCGTCGTGTCCGCAGGAATTCGGAAGTCCCCGTCGCTTGTCTTTCACGATGACCGGTACTATACTGACGGCGCACGTCGCTGCGCCGGAAGGGCAGCGACGGGAACCTTGGCAATCGATGAAGGAGATGAGCTACACCCCCATGAAGACGAATCCGGGTCGGGAACAACTCTTCGACCGATGGGCCGCAGAATACGATCGGATCATCCCGTCCTTTTCGGGACGTTTTCCCTTTGACGGCTACGAGGACGTATTGGACGCCCTGGTGGCCACGGCGGACACGACACATGGCATGAAGGTACTCGACCTAGGCGTCGGAACGGGCAATCTCGCGGAACGCTTCGTGCGGCGGGGCTGCACCGTCTGGGGAGTAGACTTCTCCGTATCGATGCTTGAAAAAGCCCGCGAAAAACTTCCCCACGCCCACCTTCTCAGGGGCGACCTCCTCGGCGAGTGGCCCCTGGAGCTTCCGGGACAATTCGATCGGATCGTCTCGGCCTACGTTCTCCATGAATTCGACCTGACAACGAAAATGCACATCCTCCGGAAGGCTGCGGAAACGTACCTGCTTCCGGAGGGTCGTCTGCTGATTGCGGACATTTCCTTTCCCGACGTTCTGGAAAGGACCGCGGCAGCCCTGCGCTGGGCCGCGGAATGGGACAAGGACGAACATTACTGGGCTGCGGACGAAACGCTCGCCCTGCTCGAACGCGAAGATTTTTCGGCTGTGTATCGACAGGTTTCCTTCTGCGGCGGTCTTTTCTCCCTTATGCGGAAAACTCCGTCGTTCCCGAACCGATAGACCCGACACCCCCGGACATGGGCATCCTCCAGCGTCCGGGGAAGGCATCTCCGCTCCTGCTCTCTTTGCGAACATCAGGAACTCGCGCGATCCGACATCGCTCTCTTGAATTATCCGTGATGCGACTTCTCCGGCGTCGGCGTCGGTTTCGGCTTGCCCNNTGTCGGGCTGATTCGGATTCGGCCCGGGCTTCTCCGGTTGGTCCGGCGTCGGTTTCGGCTTACCCGGCTGCTCGGGCTCACCCGGCTTGTTCGGGTCGGGCTTGGGCTTGTCGGGCTGATTCGGATTCGGCCCGGGCTTCTCCGGTTGGCCCGAACCGCCCTGTCCCGTCTTCAGACTCTTCGTTGCCGATCCCTCCAGATTGCAGAAGGCCGTCACCGTGATCGTCGCACCTTTCGGCACGTTTCCGAGGACAAACCGCTCGTGCACGCCACCGGAATCCGATTGTCTCTTGTAACGCCTGTCGTCGACTTCCTTGCCGTTCACCAGAATCCGAATCCGCCTGATATAATGTCTGTTCGGATCCTCGGTTTTGTGAACCACATGGACATCGAGCACCCTGTCCGCCTCGCTCCAGCTCAGCCGCACGTCCTTCGGCGTGTTCGCAAACGCCGACAGGGACATGACAAAAAGGGCCAGCACCGAACACGTCATCACTCCAATCAGTTTCCGCATCGTCACATTCCTCCCGTTCCACATCCGAATTTCACGCATCCACTTTCTCCTTCAGAATGCGACGGCTCCACGGATACCGTCCCTCCGTCCTGACCCGGACCGCCACGCTTCGCTTTCTACGACGAAAGTGTAGCCCTGGGTATGCAACGACGCGGTCAAGGAAGGTAAAGAAGCGTCAAGAAACGTTCCCGAACGTTCGAATCCATGCGCCCGGAGCGGCAGCCCATCCCTGAGACCTTGCGCGGAAGAACGGAAGGTAAAAACCATTTTCCCTACAAGGGACCTTCTCCCGGGGGCTTTTGCCGAGGACGACACTGCGGAGTTGGGCTATACTTGCCGAAAAGGGCAGGGAATCTCCAACCCGGCCCGCTACACCGGAGGTGACCTTCATGATCGGCACGATCGTGCGCCTTCTCTGGGGGGCGTTTTCCTTTCTGCTTCTCGCGGGACTCTTCGGCGCGTCCTTCTTCGGACTTTTTCTGAGCGCGCTGGCACCGTCGGATTTCGTCTCCCTCGCCATCGCCACCTCCCGGGAGGGACGACCCGCCGCGGCGCTCGGCATCCTCGACTTCTGCCAAGCCCAGGGCATCGGCGACGCGGAATCACTGGAAATTCTCCGGGAGCGCCTCGTGCCTCCTCCGACGGAGCGGGCATTGCGGACGTTCGTTCCTTCCGGAGAAGCATCGCTTGACGAGGACGCACTTCGGGGAGCCCTGGTACGACGCCTCGGCCTGGATACCGCTCTGGGATGGACCGTCTCGCCCGGAACATGGCTCACCGGTGTCCAGGAAAGTGAGGCAACGACCGGAACGGTGCGTGCCTACGGGCCGGGAGACCTTCTCCGGGTGGAGCAGGTTCTTGCCTCGGTAGGCAGCGATGGCGCTCCGACGATCGTTTCCGCCGGCAAGGAACTCGCGACGCTCCTCACGGCTGCGGAAAAGGCTCTTTCGACCAAAGGCGCGAACAAGGGCGGCATCGCCTCGCCCGGCGAGGCGGGGCGAGCGCTTCTGACCGTATCCTCTCCAGAGGCGACGACCCTCCTGTGGACCCTCTACGGCAATGCAGGGTGGCACGCCGCATCGGTGTTCTCCATCCTGAGCTTCGCTGCCACGCCGACGGACCTCGCCGACGCGTCGGCCATGCTGAAACGTCTCGGCCCGGAAAATCGGGCTTTCCTGGAGATCACCCGAACATGGGGCCTCGCCACCTCCCGTCGTTTCGGGGAACTCAAAGCACCCCAGGCCTTTCTGGAGGGATTGCGGAGAAATCCCAAGGGAGCCTTCGGTCTTGCGGCCTATCTGGCTCTCCGCGAGGGCGATACCCAACTCGCCTCGCTCGGAGCGGTGTCACCCGGCATCGCCCGCCTCATGATTCCCGCGGGTCGCCTGTTCCTGCTTCCCGCCATGCTCCTGAACCTGCTTCCCCCCTGGGGGACACCTTCGGTCTTCCTCGGCGCAGGAGGATTTCTGCTGCTCTGGATCTTTCTTTCCCTCGTCTCTTCCAGGCGGAGGGCCGACGAGGAGGACCTCCGTCTGGAAAACAGCCCGGACATGCCGGAGGAGACCGTCGAAACGGAAAAACGCAGTTCCCTCCCGAAGAGAGGGAGCGGCGCCGGAAAACGACTCGGCCTCGGACTGGCTTTTCTCGTCCTCGTCGTCCTCGCCGCGGGAGGAGGGCACTTTTTCCTGCGGAACACACTTTTCCAACCGTCACCCCCTTTCCGGGAAAGCAGGGAGCGGCACATCGCGGGTGAATTCTCCGTTTCTGCCGGAAAAGCGCTCTCCGAGGCCGTCGCGATGGCGGCAACGCGGACGGGAAGCACTGCCGCAGCCCTTGCCGACACCTGGTCCGACGCACAGACGCGACGTCTGGACGCGGATTTTCTTCCTTGGCTCACCATGGCCTGGCAACGCTGGTTCGTTCGCACCGCTCCTCTTCTTCCCTCGGACGGGGAGCTCGTAGCCGATACGGGAGAACTGATGCAGGAGGCCTTCGCCCTCCGGGTGCTGCGACTGCATGCCACGTCCTCGGAATGGAAAACCATGGTGGAGCGCATTGCCCAAACCTTTGGAACCACCCTGGACGCGGCCCTTCTCCCGGTGAAACAGGCGACGGAGGTGGACGATCCGACCTGGGCACGTCTTTTGGAAGGGCAATTCGTCCTCCTGGTGTTCTCCGACGGAAGAACAGAAAGCGTGTCTCTCGGAAATCTCCTCGGCGACGGGCAAGGACTCGTTCCCTTTCTTGAAGCATCCCTGAAACCGCTTCTGAAGAGAGGCGGCGGGGAAACAACGCGTTTCTCCCCGGAGCTTCCGGGAGAGACCTTCCGTCTTGTGCACCGCAGCGAAGAACCTTCCTGGTACTGGCGTACCGCCCTGGAACGAGGGACACTCGTGGCCGAACGAGTCGGTGGCCCGCTTCTGCCATCGCTTACGGACGCAGGATATATCGTGATGGAATCCCTCGCCTCGGGACGGAGTCCTCTGGTGGAAATGCCCGTTCTTCGCCGGGCTTTTGCGGAGTCTCTCTCCGCTCAAAGAGCAGGACTCGCGGGCGATTCCGCCGGAGGATTCCGAAAGGCATTGGATTTCGTGACGGAGATGCTCCTCCGGAGCATCGCTCTGGAGGAAGCCATCGGACATTGAAAACGGGAGGGGGAT